>NZ_JAKJJX010000019.1:0-127583 GCF_022320765.1 Clostridium sp. YIM B02569
TAGCTCAGTTGGGAGAGCACCTGCCTTGCACGCAGGGGGTCAAGAGTTCGAATCTCTTTATCTCCACCATTAAGAAGTTATGAAGTAATTCATAACTTTTTTTATTATACAATTATTTAATTATGTATGCTATGAATAAGCATAGGAGATGGGAATGTTTTTATACAGAATAAAACAATTTTATTGGGCAATAGAATCTATATTCATTAAGGAAGATATGGAAATACTAAAGAAGTATCTTAGTATTTCTGAGTTGAACTTATTTATGAAACTTACTAAATCAGAGCGGCAACATTCAATAAGAGTTTGTAGAACGTCTATAAAATATATAGAGGATAATAATATAGTTGATATAGATAAAAAAAGGATGGCTAAGTGTGCATTATTGCATGACATAGGAAAATTAGAATCCGAATTAAATATATTTTATAAATGCATTATTGTTTTTATGAATAGTATTACTCGCGGAAAATTTTTGAAGTATAATAAAAATAAGAAAATAATAAGTTATTATAATCATCCGGAAATTGGAGCAAGACTGATTGAGGGTATTAATAAAGATGAATGCTTAGAGGTAATAAATTCTATTAAATATCATCATAATAAAGGTGATATTGACTCGAAAAATATATATTTAAAAGTATTAAGTATATCTGATGATTGCAATTAAAATAGGAGGGAAATATGAATTCTATTGAGAGAAGAGAGGATATAATTAAATTACTTCTAGAAAGTAATGAGCCTTTGAAAGGCAGCTTTATAGCAAAAAGATATTCTGTAACTAGACAGGTTATAGTAAAAGATATAGCAATTCTTAGAGCCAAAGGTAAGAATATAATAGCAACTCCAGATGGATATATAATTAATGCAAATAATAATAAAGCTAAAGCAATTATTGCAGTAAGTCATACTGAAGATGAGATGATTGAGGAATTAAGTATAGTAATCAAATATGGTGGAATGATTGAAGATGTAGTAGTGGAACATCCATTGTATGGAGAAATAAAAGGAATGCTTATGATTAAGAATTATAATGAGTTAAATAAGTTTATTGAAAAATATAATGAACAAAAAGCAAAATTACTATCTGCATTAACTAATGGAGTTCATCTTCACACAATAGCAGCTGAAACTCAAGATGATATTGATTTAATTATATTGGAATTGAAAAAGAACAACTTTATAGTTTCAGATTTGGAGGACTAGTAATGGATTATGATGTACTAATTTTAGGCGGTGGGATAATTGGATGTGCAGTTGCCTATGAACTTTCAAAATATAATATAAATATAGCGTTAATTGAAAAGGGATATGATGTTGCAAACGATATTTCATTTGCAAATACAGCTGTAGTTTATGATGGTTCAGAATCAAGTAGTAGTAAAATGGCTCTCTTGGAGAAAAGAGGTATTGATATAATAAGGAAGCATTGTAAAAAGTTCAATGTTAGATATAATAAGATTGGTTCATTAAGGCTTTTCTTAGATGAGAGTGGCGAACTATTAAATAAAGTGTACAGTGATTCTATGGATCGAGGAATAGATGGATTTCGTATAATAGATAGTGATGAACTTTATAATGTGGAACCAAGTTTAAATTTAAAAGCAAATAAAGCTATCTATTCTGAGAATACTTCAATAATATCACCATATAACCTAGCTGTTTCATATGCAGAAATAGCTGTAGATAATGGAGTGAATTTTAGATTAGAAGAAGAGGTTATAGATATTAAGACTATTTCTAAGGGATTCAGAGTAACTACGAATAAAAATAAGTTTACTTGTAAACTAGTTATTAATACAATTCCAAATGAATCCTTTAATGATATGTGTAGTAATGTAGCAAGCGAAATGAAAAATAAAAAAGTTAGGTGTATAATAGTTAAGAAAAGTATAGGTGATAACTTAAAGAATATTATTATTGAAGATATAGATGAAGAAAATTCCATGATAAAGGTGCCAATATCGGAAAATGAAAATTTAATTGGAATTAAGATTAGTGATAATTTTAGCGCTAAATTAGAATTACCAGAAAGAATATTGAAAAATATAAAAAAAGAGTCAATAGTTAATATATTTACAGAAGTATATAGCGAAAATGATATGTTAATAGATGACAGTAATTTAGAGGCCGGTTATATAAAGGTTGTAGGAAATCACTATGCTAAAATATCAGTTGCACCAGCAATTGCTCAGGATATTGAAAAGAAAGTTAAAGTAAGTATGAATATAACGAAGAAAAAGGATTATATTGATAAAAAGAGAGAGACATATATATTTAGAGAGATGACTAAAGATCAAATAAATAGAATAATTTCTCTTGATAAGCGTTATGGCAATATTATTTGTAATTGTAATAATATTTCTGAGGGAGAAATTATTGATTCAATAAGAAGACCTTTAGGTGCAAGAACAGTAGAAGGAGTGAAAAGGCGTACAGGGATAGGTCTTGGGAACTGCAATGGTTCAAGTTGCAATATAAAGATAATAAAGATATTGGCAAGAGAGATGGATAAAAGTGTTTTAGATATAGTAGATGATTCTATGGATTCACAAATTTTAGTTGGAAGAATTAAGGAGTTTAATGAAATTTAGATTGGAGTAATTAGTAATGCCTAATAAAGATGTTTTTACCAGTTTAGTTAGAGTAAAAGGTAATATCAATTACAAAGTTGTATCAGTAAAAAGTAATAAAAGCGTTGAGAAGCACTTATGGAAAGAATTTTCAAAGGTTCTTAGTAGGATTTATGTTAGTACTCCTACTAATATTGGCGATAATATTTGTAAGAATATACTTAATACTGGCGTAGATATAATATGTACACGGAAGATAAAATAATAGCTAAACATTAAATCTATAAGCTAATATTTTATTATAATAATTTATTTTGATAAAATATTATAAAATAGTTGACATAAGTATAAGTAATTGATATAATGATACATGTCACTAGATGTGGAAAGATGGTCGAGTTGGTTTAAGGCACCGGTCTTGAAAACCGGCGTGCGTGTAAGCGTACCTAGGGTTCGAATCCCTATCTTTCCGCCATTTTTTTGTCTAAAAATATAAAATTTATTTGGAGGATTACTCAAGTGGCTGAAGAGGCGCCCCTGCTAAGGGCGTAGGTCGGGTAACTGGCGCCCGGGTTCAAATCCCGGATCCTCCGCCAAGCATCTAATATTTGTTAGGTGCTTTTTTAGTATAATTAGTTAGTCTTAGTGAAACATATAGTTTTGTTTATTTAGAATTTATATAAATTCTAAATAAACAAAACTTACTATTCTAAATTATTTGACGTTCTGTAAATCATAGCTAAAATTAAGTTTAGATAAGTGAAAAATTTAAATTTATTGCAATAAATATGTTGACATGAATAAAATTAGTTGATATAATCATATTTGTTGTGAGACATGGAAAGATGGTCGAGTTGGTTTAAGGCACCGGTCTTGAAAACCGGCGTGCGTGTAAGCGTACCTAGGGTTCGAATCCCTATCTTTCCGCCATTAAAATAGAAGGCACATGGAGGATTACTCAAGTGGCTGAAGAGGCGCCCCTGCTAAGGGCGTAGGTCGGGTAACTGGCGCCCGGGTTCAAATCCCGGATCCTCCGCCAAACATCTAACGAATTGTTAGATGTTTTTTTTGTTTTGAATTAATTTTATGGAGAAAATAAACTTGAAATATTATAATTAATATGTCTGCTTATAAAATAAATTAATTATTATAAGAAGGTGAATTATGCTAAGCGGCAGCAAAGTATATTTAAGAGTACTAAAAAAGGAAGATGTAAGTATATTATTCAAGTTACATAGTGAAGAGAAAGTTAAAAAGTATAATATAATAATTGATAGCATGGATAATAAAGTAGATTTAAGAAAAGCTTTAAGTATAGTGAATGAGGATGATAATTTAATTGGTTTTGTAACGTACAAGGAGAAAGGATATTATAGTCGGATATACTGCATTGGTATAACGATAGGTAGCGAGTATTGGGGAAGAAGTTATGGGGTAGATTCTATAAAAACCCTTCTAAGATATTTATTTAAAAAGCTGAATGCTATGAAAGTAGAATTATACGTCGCTAGTTATAATATACGAGCTATAAATTGTTATAAAAAATGTGGGTTTATAGAGGAGCATATTAAAAGATATTCTAGTTATATAGATAGAGAATATATAGATATTATAATTATGGGGATAATTAGAGAAAGATATAATTCATATTTAAAATGTGAGGATGGAAAATACGTATGAGTATAAGATTTGTTTATGGAAGATCTGGAACAGGCAAGAGTAAATTTTGCATTGACGAGATAAAAAATAATATTGATAAGAAATTAGATTTAAATAAGTTAATTCTATTAGTTCCAGAACAATATACATTTACGACCGAAAATAAAATATTACATGAAATAGGAGAACATGCTTTTTTTAGGACAGAGGTGCTGAGTTTTAAGAAAATGGCTCATAATATTTTTGAAGAATATGGTGGAAGAGTTAAAGAGATTATTAAGGAATCTGGAAGGAATATGCTAATTCATAGAGTTATAAATGAAAATATTGAGTCTTTGGATTATTTTAATAGGATGTCTAGAGAACAAGGATTTAATGAAATTATATCAGAAGTGATTTCGGAATTTAAAAAGTATAATATTAGCATTGATAGTGTAAGAGCAATAGATGAGAAAATAAATGATAATGAATTATATCAAAAAATTAAAGAGTTGATGATAATTTATGAAGCATTTAACTTAAAAATGCATGAAAATTACATTGATGGAGATGATCAGTTAACATTACTAAATAAAAAGTTATTAGAAAGTAGCGCGTATGTAGATTCTGAAGTCTGGATAGATGAATTTACTAGCTTTACACCTCAACAACTAGATATTATAAAGGTATTAGCCAAGAGATGCAGAAGAGTTAATATAACTTTTTGTATTGATAACAAATCTCTAAACAACAACTCTGAAGATATAACTGATGTATTCAATATTATAAAGAGTACTGAAAATAAAATATTAAAGATAATGAAAGAGAACAATATAGCTTATGATAAGCCAGTCAACTTAAATAATGCAATTCCTTATAGGTTTAAAGATAATCTGGAACTTGATCATATAGAAAAGTATTTTTTTTCTTACCCATTTAATGAATATGATAAGACCCCTGAGAGAATAACACTTTACAAAGCAAGTAATATTTATGACGAGATAGAAAGAGTATCAAAAAGTATTACAAGTTTGGTGAGAGAAAATGGTTATAGATATAGAGATATATCTGTAGTTTGTAGAAATATAGACGATTATGAAAAAATAATATCAGTAATATTTAAAGATTATAATATTCCATACTTTTTAGATAAAAAGATTCAATTACTAAGTAATCCATTGATTGTACTTATAAGTTCTGCTTTTGAAATTTTGCTTAAGAATTGGTCTTATGAAAGTGTATTTAAATATTTAAAGAGTGGTTTAACTGGCATAGATAATTCATATATAGATAGGTTAGAGAACTTTATATTAGAGTATGGGGTAAAGGGTTATAAATGGACATCAAGAGAAATAGTAAATGAGAAATGGTTTATAGGAAATAGTGAATTGACGGATGATAAAGTTTTAATAGCTGAAATTATGGAAGAGATAAGATATCCATTGATGATTTTTCATAATAAAATAAATGGAAAACATAAAGTTAAAGATATATGTTCAGCTATTTATGAGTTTTTAGTGGATGTAAAAGTTTTTGACAGAATTAATGAATGGATTAAAAATTTTGAAGAATTAGGATTAGAAGATAAAGTTAAGGAATATAGTCAGGTTGAAAGTATAGTTATAGACATTCTAGATCAAGCGGTCGATGTTATAGGCGAAGAGAGATTAGAGTATTCTGAGTTTTTTAGAATATTGAGTTCTGGTTTCGCCAATGAAGAGATAGGAATTATACCTGTAGCATTAGATCAGGTTAATATTGGAGATATAGCAAGAATAAAGGGCAGAGATGTTAAAGTTCTTTACATAGTAGGAATTAATGATGGAGTTCTACCGGCATCCAAGAAAGAGGAAGGTTTATTATCTGATAGAGATAGAACAACATTAGGTGAGGTTGGAATAAATTTATCATCAACAACTAGAAATAAAGTTTTTGAAGAGCAGTATCTACTATATATAGCATTAACAATTAGTAGTGAATATTTAATGCTTTCATATCCGATGGCTGATTTTGAGGGTAAATCATTAAGACCATCTATAGTAATATCTAGAATTAAAAAGATATTTCCTAATTTAATTGAAGAAAGTGCAATTTATGATTTAAAAATTCTTGAAAATAAATTTGGTAAAATTATTGCCCCAATTCCAACATTTAATGAACTTATAATTTCTATGAGAAAAGATTTTGATAAAGAATATATAGAGCCTTACTGGTCTGAGGTATATGAATGGTTTAAAAATAATGGTGAGTTTAGAGATAAAGTTAAGAATATATTTAAGGGGCTTAGTTACTCAAACATTGGAGATAAAGTTTCAAAAAACAAACTTAGAAAACTTTATCAGAATGACTTAGAAAAGTTAGTATTTAGTGTTTCAAAGTTAGAAAAGTATGCAGAATGCCCTTTTTCTTATTTTGTTCAATATGGACTAAAAGCTAAAAATAGAAAGGTATATGAATTTACACCACCAGACTTAGGATCATTTGTACACGAAATGCTTGATTCATTCACTAATAAAGTTAGAGAAGATGGAATACTATGGTCCGATTTAAGCAATGAAAAATGTAAGGAGATAATATCTAACCTTATTGATAAGAAATTAATGGATGAAAGTAATTCTATATTAAATAGTACTAAGAAATTTAAATATTTAGCGCAAAGATTTAAAAGAGTAATATCTAAATCTGTTTCAGTTATTGCAAGTCAAATAGGAAAAGGTGAATTTGAAGTATTTAAAACTGAATTTGATTTTGGAAGTTATAGCTCGGGAGAAGCTATAACATTAAATTTGAATGATAATGAAAAAGTGTATCTTCAAGGAAGAATTGATAGAATAGATAAATTAGATTTAGATGGTGAAACTTATATAAGAATTATAGATTATAAAACTGGAGCGAAAAAATTTGATTTAAATGAACTATATTATGGATTACAAATGCAATTATTAGTTTATTTAGATGCACTTATAAAGAATTCGAAATATATACTTGATAAACAAGTAAAGCCAGGAGCAATATTATACTTTAAAATAGATGATCCTATAATAAAAAGCAAGAAAGAAATGACTGATGAAGAAGTAGAAAAAGAAGTATTAAGTGCTTTAAAGATGAAAGGATTAGTCTTAAAAGATGCGAGGGTTGTAAAAGCTATGGATAAGGATATAGAAGGATATTCATTGGTTATACCAGCATCATTTAAGACTGATGGAAGTTTTAAGGCAACTAGTGATGTTGTAACAGAAGAGGAGTTTAGAATACTTAGAGAATATGTAAATAGGAAGATGATAGAGATATGTGAAGAAATGCTAAGTGGAGATATTAAAATTCAGCCGACTAAGAATTCTAACATTGCTCATTGTGAATACTGTGATTTTTCATCAATATGCCAATTTGATACAGAAATAAAAGACAATAAATACAAAATTATAATAAACAAATCTACAAATGATATATGGAATAATATAAAAAAAGAAATTGATAATTCTAATAAATTAATTAAAGTTGAAAATGAGGAAGTATAGTACTATAAAAGAATCTAGTATATTTTTGATTAAAATTAATTAGGTTTTCTTACAGCTAAAGCGATTTTAATTAGTACAGGAGAGATTTATATATGGGTAATACAAAATGGACTGATGAACAGTTAAGTGCAATTGAAACGAGAAATTGTAATTTACTAGTTGCGGCGGCGGCGGGTTCAGGTAAAACTGCTGTTTTAGTAGAGAGGATCATAAGAATAATTACTAATGAAGAGAATCCAGTTGATATAGATAAGTTATTGGTTGTAACTTTTACTAATGCAGCAGCTGCTGAGATGAGGGAAAGGATAGCAGATGCGATATCAAAGGAATTAGAGAATAATCCTAGGTCTAAAAATCTACAGAGGCAATTAACGCTGTTAAATAGAGCTAATATCACTACAATGCATTCGTTTTGCTTAGATGTAATTAAAAATAATTACCATAGGATTGATCTAGATCCATCATTTAGAATAGGTGATCAGACTGAGGGAATACTAATTAAATCGGAAGTTATTGAAGAACTTTTCGAAGATAAATACGAGGAAGAAGATACTGAGTTTACTAATTTGGTTGAGATATTTAGTAGCTACAAAAATGATAATAATTTAAAAAATTTAGTATTAGATTTATATAGCTTTACAATGTCAGGCCCATGGCCTGAAAAATGGCTTGCTAATAGTGCTGAGTCTTTTAATATTAAACAATTAGATGAATTGGATAGAACTAATTGGGTGAGAGTTTTAGCTCAAAGCGTAAAAATTGAGTTAGATGGGTATGTTAAAATGTTAGAAAAGGCCATTGAGGTTACTAGCAAAACTGATGGATTAGAACCTTATATGGATAACTTATTAATGGAATTAAGTTATATAAGGAATGCTTATGAATCTACTGATAATGGACTTGAGGAAATGTTTAATTCATTATCATCAATACAATTCAGTAGATTAAAATCTATAAAAAAAGATAAGGTTTCAGATGAGTTGTCTCAAAATACTGTAAAAAAGATTAGAGATGATGTTAAAAAGGGAATATCTGAATTATTAAATAATGCATATTCAGTAAATCCACAGCAAATGTTAAGGAATATTCAAGGGGCATATCATTACATAAAAAAATTGATAGAATTAGTTTTAGAATTTAGTGCTAGGTTTAGTAAACGAAAACGAGAAAGAAATATATTAGATTTTAATGATTTAGAGCATTTATGTTTAAAAATATTAAGTGATTATGATGATGAGAATAATATAATTCCATCAAGTATTGCAATGAATTTTAAAGAATATTTCGATGAAGTACTTGTTGATGAGTATCAAGATTCAAATAACGTTCAAGAAACAATAATAAACCTAGTATCCAGAAAGAATGATGATAATCCAAATGTATTTATGGTTGGGGACGTTAAGCAAAGTATATATAGATTTAGACAAGCAAAACCTGAATTATTCATTGAAAAATATAATACATATGATTCAAGTAATGGAACGAATAGAAAAATTCAATTATATAAAAATTTTAGAAGTCGAAGAGAAATTATAGATGGAGTAAATTACATCTTTAAAGAAGTAATGTCTGAAGTTGTTGGAGAGTTAGAATATACAGATGAGGAAGCTTTAAATTTAGGCGCAGACTTTAAGGAAAATAAATTCAAAGATACAATTGTTGGAGGCCCTATTGAAGTTAATATAATTGATAAGAGCCATAATGAAACGGTTGTAGAAGATAATGAGGAACAGGAAGAAATAAATAATGTTATTTTAGAAGGTAGGATCGTTGCGAAAAGAATTAAAGAACTAATGTCAAAAAGTGAAGATGAACAAATTTTTAAAGTTTTAGATAAGGAATCTGGTGAATATAGGCCATTAAAATATAGGGATATAGTTATTTTACTTAGAGCCACTAAAAACTGGTCAGAGACATTATTAGATGAGTTAAGTGCAGAAGGAATTCCAGTGTATGCAGATACAGGATCTGGTTATTTTGAATCAATTGAGATTAGAACAATAATTTCTCTTTTAAAGGTTGTTGATAATCCAATGCAGGACATTCCAGTAATATCAGTAATGAGATCTCCCATTATGGGATTTTCGGCAGAAGAAATAAGTGATATTAGACTTGTAAAAAAAGATAATTATTTTTATGAAAATATAAAATATATAAGTGAAGAAGCTTATAATTCAATTAATGAATCTTATTCTGATGTATTGATAGCTAAATGTAAGTATTTTATTAATTCCGTTGACAAGTGGAGAAATAAATCAATTTATATGGCAATTGATGAATTTATATGGTATTTATATATGGATACTGCTTATTATGGATATGTTGGAGCTATGCCAAATGGAGTGCTTAGGCAAGCAAACTTAAAAATACTTTTTCAAAGAGCAAGACAATTTGAGAAAACGAGTTTTAAGGGATTATTTAATTTTATAAATTTTATAAATAAACTTATAAAATCTTCAGGTGACATGGGAAGTGCTCAAGTATTAGGTGAAAATGAGGATGTAGTGAGAATTATGAGTATCCATAAAAGTAAGGGGCTAGAGTTTCCAGTGGTATTCTTATGCGGGTTAGGAAAGAATTTTAACCTTATGGATTTAAATAAAAGCATATTGTACCACGATGAATTAGGACTTGGGCCAGATTTTATAGATATAGGAAAAAGGTTTAGCATAGGAACTTTAGCTAAAGAATCAATAAAGAAAAAGATGAAATTTGAAACATTGTCGGAGGAAATGAGAATACTGTATGTAGCATGTACTAGGGCAAAGGAAAAGTTGATTATGACAGGTACAGTAGGAAATCTTGAAAAATCAGCTGAAAAATGGTTAGGATCAGCATCTTTAGATTATAATCGTATATCCCCTTCGGAAGTTTTAAAAGGAAAGTCATATTTAGATTGGATTTGTATGTCACTATGCCAACATAGAGATGGTAGTGTCTTATCAGAAAGTTTTGGAACTGAAAATTTAATATTAAAGGATGATAATTCTAGGTGGAAAGTTAGTTTTTGGAATAAGGGCGACTTAATTGATAAGACGAAGACAGAAGTGTTAGAACAAGGTGAAGGATATGAGTTAACAATAATAAATAATAAACCATATGATAATTATTTATATGAAGAAGTAGATAAAATATTATCATATAAATATCCATTTAAAGCTTCAACAATAATTAAAAGTAATATTTCAGTTTCAGATTTAAAGAGAAGGCATGCAGAAGAAGATTACGATACTGAACAATTATACAGAGAAAAAGTAAAAGTTGTTCCTAAGTTTCTTCAAGAAAAGAAAGGTCTTACTCCTTCAGAAAAGGGTACTGCAGTTCATTTTGTAATGAAAAAAATAGATTTTAATAGAGTATCATCTACGGAGGAAATTAAAGAACAATTACACGAATTATTTGAAAAGGAGCTTTTGCTTAGCGAAGAATTAAAGGTAATTAATCCTACTAAAATACTGAGCTTTTTTAGGTCGGATTTAGGGAAAAAAATTCTTGATTTAAATTGTAGGGGAGAAAAGATTTATAGAGAAATACCTTTTTATACAGAGATAAGCAGTTTAGAAGTAGATAAAACACTTGATAATATATATAAGGATGAAAAGATAAGATTACAAGGAATAATTGATTGTTTCTTTGAATATAAGGGAGATATTATACTTATAGATTACAAAACGGATTATATCATGGAAGGCCATGAAGATGAATTTAAAGAGAAATATAGGAAACAATTAGATTATTATAGTGATGCAATATTTAAGTTAACAGGTAAAAAGGTTAAATATAAGTACTTATATTCATTTTATTTAGAAAAAGAAATTAAAATAATATAAATGTGTTTAAGTAAAATAATAAGAAAAGCAAGAAGACAAAAATAAATTTATCTTCTTGCTTTTTTAATAGTTATTTTATTATAACTTTACTTTCTCTAGGTATGTTGGTAAAGATCCATTTGGCATCATCTATAGAGAGTCTAATACAACCATGAGAAGAAGGTTTATTCATTGTATAATCTAGAACTGTAGTTTTGTCTTTAGCAAATGGAACTGAATGAAATAAAATGTCTCCAGTAATTTGAGTCCAGTATTTTCCACCTTCCTTATATTCTTCTGAAAAGAACCAATCACCTCTCTCTTTAATAGTAAATGATCCAGGAGGTGTATCCTCTCCACTTATTCCAGTGGAACAAGGGAATGCTTTAACCAAGTGCCATTTATCAGCCTTTCCTTTATAAACATAAGTCTTTTGATCTTGAATGTTTACGTTTATAAGATAAGGTGTTGTACTCTCTATATTTAATGTATTAATATTTTTCGATGTAATATTGGTTGTCAAGGCACGCGATGAAGCTTCAGCAATAGCTGAATTTTTATCTAAGTATTCTTGTTGTTTTTCTTTTATGTCTGCTATCTTTTCTTTTACATCTATGTCATCACCTAAAAGATCATTATTGTCTGAAATTTTAGACATAGCTTCGCTATAGTAATCATTGCTAATTAAATTATCGCAGTAAGCAAATAAATCCTCCTTTAGTTTACTTTTTGATTCATCTAGGTATATAAGTGAATCTGTATAGTTAAGATCTAAAGCAGAAACTTTTTTAAAGAATGAAATGGCCTCTGAATATTGTTCATTATTAAAAGAATTAATACCAGAGTTATAATTTTTAATAGAATCTTGAATTAAGTCTATTGAATCAGAAGCATTATGTAGAGCATCATCATTCACTAGATTATAACGTTTTATTTCCTTAACCTGAATTAAGGCATCTTCAGAAGAAATTTTCTTATCTTGGATTTCATCTGATAAAGTATTAATTTTAGTTCTAAAATATTTGGATACATCATGACTAATCATAGATAATTTAAATGGATTAAAGTTTTGTTTAGTTATTAATAAGTTATTAGCTTCAGAAAATTTATAATTATCAAAATCTGATTTGAAGTTATTTAAAAGTTTATTATAACTGTATAACTCATAAAAGCAGCTAGAAGATAATGTTATTAACAAAGCTAGTACATATATAATTCTTTTAGGTAATTTTTTAGTTTTTAACTTTTTATAATAAAATGTATTTATGCTCAAATAAATGCCTCCTAATGAAGTAACTAATATATTTAGAGTGAATTTGAATAAGATATTGCCGATTAATCTTTTATTTAATTACAAAGTCCTCTTTTATTTATATAATATTGACAATAAAAGTAAATAATAAACCTTGAAGTTTAAACTAATTTTAATATGTGTTAATATACTTAATAGGCCTTATGAAAGTAGACAATATTTATCTGGAGGGGAAAATGACTAATAAAACTAATTTTTTTATAAAGCTTATAACTTCTATATATGACATAAAGGTTTTTTCTAAATATGCGAAAGAAGGAATATTACGATCAATCTCATATGCAATATTCCTTAGTTTCTTATTAGGAGGCTTAAAGAGTGCATTTGTTCAATATAAGAATTATAATTTAGATATAATATCTTTAGTAGATCAAACGGTAGCATATTTTTCAATAATACTTTTTAATTTATTATTAAATTCCTTAATTGTATCAATTGTTGCAGCGCTTTTTACAGTATTTTTAAGAATGGTAGTCAAATATATAGCTTTATATTCTTTAACCTTATATGCGGCTACATTGCCATTAATAATACAAATAATACTAGAAATAGCTAATACTAATATAAGCTTTGATACTATGTTTATTGTTGGAACATTAACCTATGTAATATTGATATTAAAGTATATAAAGGATGAAATAATAAGAAACTATACTTAGTAATATAAGCATATATATAAATTTTTCAAATTATTATCTAAATTTGTAATATTCAATTATTAAACTTAAATGAACAATTATATAATCTTTTGGAATTAGAAATATCATATCAAATTTATTTAATATGGTTGTTAGCCGGGAAGTTATGTGATATTATATATTAAGGGTATATGGTAAAAAAAGTAAAAAAAATTACAAAAGGGGATTTAAAAATGGTTGAGGTTAATATTTTGAAAGATAATCAGATTGATAGGGAAAATATATTGAATAAAAATGACCTTATTAAGTTATCGAAAGATGAATTAGTTAGCAAACTTATTAATTTATCAGAATCTAAGAAAAATCAAGAAGATTTTATTTTGAATATTTCACATGATTTGAGATCACCATTAAATATAATTTTAAGTGTTTTACAATGTTACAAGGATGATTATAAAGATATTAAAAGGTATGGTAAATGCCAGGATCACATGGATGTTATAAAAAGAAATTCATATAAAATATTAAAACTTGTAAACAATCTAATAGATACAACAAAATTAGAAAAAAATCATTATAGTATTAAAAGAGAGAATTTAGATGTAATTAATTTAATAGAGTGGAATATATCTTCAATAGATAAATATGCTAAGCAGAAGGAGATCTCTTTAGTTTTTGATACAAATGTTGAAGAGTGCATAATGGCAGTAGACCCAGAAGCAATAGATAGAATAATAATGAATTTAATTTCTAATGCAATAAAGTTCTCGCCAAAGGGAAGTAATATATATATAAATGCGTGGAAAAGTATAAATCAATTAACTATTTCGGTAAGGGATGAAGGAATTGGGATACCAAAGGAAGAACAAAATACAATTTTTAATAGATTTGTTCAATCTTCAAGAAATAAAAAATCTGAGAATTCGGGAAGTGGGATAGGTCTTGATCTAGTTAGATACTTAACTCAAGCTCATAATGGTAGTATCGAATTGAAAAGTGAAGAGAATTCTGGTTGTGAATTTATAATTAAGCTACCAATAGAAAGATTACAGGATGATGAAAATAATAGAGATAAATGTTTAAATATTAAAAGTAAAGTGGAAGTACTTGAGGTAGAGTTTTCTGATATATATTTGTAAAAGTCATCATGAACAAGGATAGTTATCTAAAAATTAAACCTAATTTTTAGATAACTTATTCCAAATTGTATATGGGACTAAGTTGAATAATAGTATTAAATTTATAAAATTATGAGAATAATCAAATTATAAACTTGATTATTATAACCGCTTGTGATAAGATAAACTTGTTGTAAAAATTGAATATGGAGCGTTAGTTAAACGGATATAACATACCGCTACGGACGGTACATTGAGGGTTCGATTCCTTCACGCTCTGCCAAAATAAAAAGAATGGGTAACCCATTCTTTTTATTTTATAAAACTTTAGTACCAATATTTTCACCAAATATAACTTTACATTCAAAGCCTAATTTAGATTGTTCTATAATATCAGCATCTATTTCTATAGATCCTTGTTCAAAGAATAATATAGTTGTAGATCCTCCAAATTTAAAATAGCCTTTTTCGTCACCTTTATTTACTCTAACTCTAGGGGAATAAGTTTGAATTATTGAACCTACACATGTAGCACCAACCTCTATATGAAGTACATCTTTAAAGTTATCTGATTTAAATAAAGACCATTCTCTTTTATTTTCACAAAAAAGTTTAGGAACAGATTTTAAAGCTATTGGATTTACAGAATAATAGTGCCCTTTTATAGGATGATTTTCATATGGAATACCAGAATCTATAAAGTGAAATCTATGATAGTCAGTAGGGCATAAGCGTAATACAACGCATATTCCATTTTTATATTTACTAGCTACATTATCATCATTAATTAACTCTTTTAAACTATAAGTTAATCCCTTAATTTGAATTATATTATCTAAGTCAATGTCTTCATAGGCAGTTATTCTTCCATCTCCTGGAGAGATTAATATATTATTATCTGAATTTATTGGTCTAGCATCAAAATTTAATTCTCTCGTAAAGAAATCATTAAAAGATTTAAATTCATTAATTTTCTTCTTCGACATAGCCATATCAATATTAAAGCTATCTACAAATGGTGAAATTTTGGATTTGCTTAGCTTTGTATCACAATACTTCCCATATAACTTAGAAAATAATTTTTTCTTTGCAATAAGTTCAGTAATTGTTTTACCAACTGGTGATTCATAGGTCCATTCTATATATTTCTTTCCAGCGATAAGTTCTTCTTCATAAGATTTTGTAGTTCTATTATATACTTGAATCATAAATACAAATGTCAAAACTTTATTAAATAATTTAGAGATAACAGCTCTAAAGATTTATAATGTTACAGTTATGACAAGTATCCTCCATTTCTTATTTTAATTAGATATATCTAGTTAAATCTATAGAATAATCATTTAGTAAATAATATAGAAAAACTGATATATTGAATAAATTATGTGTAACATACATAGTTTATTTTTTACCTTAATATTAATTTTATCACAGATAATCAAAATTTCAAAAGTAAGATTATATGTACTGAAAGTTTCATTTTTGATATAAATAGTAATATGTAGAATTGTGGTTTAATAATGAACTAAATGATATAATATATTGATAATATTAGCATAAGTAATTATTGAAAAATGAGGAGAAATGTTATGAACAAAACAAAGAACTTGATTTTTAAATCTGCAATAAAAATATTTTCTGAATCTGGATATAGAGGTGCTACTATGGATGATATAGCTGCCAATGCTGGACTTGTAAAGGGGACATTATACTATCATTTCAAGAGTAAAGAGGAAATATTTAATTTCATTGTTGAGGAGGGATTGCAAATATTACAAAATCAAGTTATTGAAGTTCAGAATATCAATATAGGTCCTATTGAAAAATTAATAAAAATATGTAGAATACAATTAACATTTTTATATGGGTATACAGATTTTTTTAAAATAGTAATGAGCCAGTTGTGGGGGACTGAGCATAGACAAAATGAATTGCGTCATAAGATACGAAAGTATATAAATGAAATTGAAATTAATATAAGAACTGCAATGGAAATTGGGGAAATTAAAAAAGGAGATGTAGAACTTATTGCATTCCAATTTTTTGGATCACTATGTTCATCTGCAATATATGAATCTATACATATAGAGAAGATAAATTTAGAAGATATTATAGAGAGTACTATTAAGTTTACATTGAATGGATTAGGAATAGATATAAATAGATATATTTAAAATATGAAGTTTATATTTTAGATTCTAGATAAATGTAATTAGTTCTAGTTTACACTTATAATTAAATATAAATAGGGAGTGTATAGAGAAACATTTTTTATGAGCAGTATATATAATCATTACCAAATTGAATAAAATAACGAGGGAACTGGGGGATACTAATGAAATTTTTAGCGAGTGATTTAGATGGAACGCTATTTAGAGATAACAAAATTTCAGAAAAGGATTTAGATGCATTGAGGCGACTAAAAGCGTTTGGAAATAAGATAATAATTTCAACAGGAAGAAGTTTAAAAGGAGTAAATAGTATTTTAAAGGAATATCCATTTGAGTATGATTACTTGGTTATGTGTAATGGTGGAGTGATAATGGATAACAGAAACAATATTATACATGAGAAATCAATACCGAATAAAATACAAAATAGAATAATAGCTGATTTTTATGATATAGGAGATTCCTTAATATATTATGATGATGGAAATGATACTTATATGATAGAAAATAAATTAGTTGATGTTTCAGCTGTAGATGCTGATTTTTTTAATCATTTTTCTAATAGGGTAACATTAGAAGAAGCATTGAGTAGCGTATCAGATTCACAAATTATGAGTGTGTTTAATGTATCTCAATCTATAGAAAAATCGGAATTGGTAAGAGAAAAGTTGATAAATGAATATGATGAGTATATAGAAGCTTTTAGAAATCAAGTATTTGTAGATATAGTTGCAAAGAATTGTTCAAAGGGAAATGCAATTATGATGATTTTGGAAGATGAAAATAAGGGCGTTGATAGCTTATATACGGTCGGCGATTCAATGAATGATATTTCCATGTTTAAGATTACCAATAATAGTTATACATTTAATTCAGTAGAAGAACTAATTAAACCATATGCTGATAATCTTGTAGATCATGTTTTTGAAGTAATAGAAGATATGCTAAGATAAAAGATTAATTTAGAGATTATAACTTATTCAGCAAATTAAATGGAAAATAATTTATTAAAGAAATATAAAAGTTCAGCAATTTATAGAAATGCTGAACTTTTTATTATAAGTATATTACATATAATCTTAATTTATATGGTTAAATTATTATTTATTAGAATTAGAAAATTCTAAGTATTCATCAAATGTCATAGTTCTATCAACTATAGAACCATCATCTTTAATATCTATGATTCTATTTGCTATAGTTTGAACAAACTGATGGTCATGAGAAGCAAATAATATATTACTATTATAATCTTTCAAACCATTATTTACAGCTGTAATTGATTCAAGGTCAAGGTGATTCGTAGGTTGATCTAACATTAATACATTAGCATTAGAAAGCATCATTTTAGACAACATACATCTAACTTTTTCTCCTCCTGATAATACATTGGCTTCTTTTAATGCTTCCTCACCAGAGAATAACATTCTGCCTAGGAATCCTCTGATATAGCTTTCAGATTTTTCCTCTGAATATTGTCTAAGCCAATCTACTAAAGAAAGATTACAATCGTCAAAGTATTTTGAGTTATCAGCTGGGAAGTAAGCATTAGTTATAGTTATTCCCCATTTATATTCACCGCTATCTGGTTCCATTTCTCCAGATAATATTTTGAATAATGTAGTTACGGCTATTTCATTACCAATAAGAGCAATTTTATCACCTTTATTTACTATGAAATTCACGTTATCTAATACTTTAACACCATCTACTGTTTTTGATAAATCTTTAACCATTAAGATATCATTACCAACTTCTCTTTCAGGTTTAAAACCTACAAATGGATATTTTCTACTTGATGGTTGAATATCATCTAAAGTAATTTTATCCAAAAGTTTTTTACGAGAAGTAGCCTGCTTAGATTTAGAAGCATTAGCACTAAATCTTGCAATAAAGTCCTGTAATTCCTTAATCTTTTCTTCCTTTTTCTTGTTTTGATCTTTTGACATTTGAAGAGCTAATTGACTTGATTCATACCAGAAGTCATAGTTACCTACATAAATTTTTATCTTTCCAAAGTCAACGTCAGCCATTTGAGTACAAACTGAATTTAAGAAGTGTCTATCATGCGATACAACTATAACAGTTCCATCAAAGTTACCTAAAAAGTCTTCTAACCAGTTTACAGCCTTTAAATCAAGACCGTTAGTAGGTTCGTCTAGAATTAGTATTCCAGGATTACCAAATAAGGCTTGAGCTAAAAGAACTTTAATTTTTTCTCCACCAGTCAATTCTGATACATTTTTAAAGTGAAGATCAGTTCCTATGCCTAATCCTTGTAAAAGTGAAGATGCTTCGGATTCTGCTTCCCAACCATTAAGTTCAGCAAATTCACCTTCTAATTCAGATGCTTTAATTCCATCTTCATCAGAAAAGTCAGGTTTAGCATAAATTTCATCCTTTTCCTTCATTATTTGGTATAGTCTTTCATTTCCCATTATTACAGTTTCTAGGACTTGAAAATTATCATACTTATAATGTTCTTGTTTTAAAACGGACATTCTTAAATTAGGAGCAATTGTAACTTCTCCAGTATTAGGTTCTATTTCACCTGATAATATTTTTAAGAATGTACTCTTTCCAGCTCCATTAGCACCAATAACTCCATAACAATTTCCTGGAGTGAATTTAAGGTTGACATCTTCAAAAAGCTTACGTCCACCAAATCTCAAACTAACATTTGATACGTTTATCAATATATTTCGACCTCATTTCTTCTTAATTGTAATAATGCACAATTAGGGAAAAAATCCTTTCTATCGTTAAAATATGTTATCATAAATTAATTTGGAATTTCATCCTTAATTGTGCATCGTATAAATAGTTTAACTACATGTTGCTTATTATATCATATAATTAATGATTTTTGCATTTTTAAGTATTTCTATAATTTTAAATTTTTGTATTATTACTTAATTAAAATTAATATTATTTATAATTTTTGGCACTCCCAAAACATTCATCTATTATTTTTTCACTCATACGTCTATAAAGATTACTCATGCTAACATATGCGCATATAAGTAGAAGTTTCTCTTCATAGTCTCCTAAAGAATTATCTTCATTACTTATTAGATTTGTAATATTATCATAAATTTTAGTTGAGGAAGATTTTAAATCATCTAAGTTTGAATCATATATATCAAGAAAGGATTGGTATATATCATGTAATGGATATTCTTCTTCTTTTTCAAAAGCATTAATTATGGGGCTCAAGATAGTTTTTATATCTGTAAGGGACAGTGCACCTTTTAAATTATAAATTAACCCCATTAAAATAAGATGACTTTTAGTATACTTCTTATTTTTAATTTTCATTAAAAGATTACCTTTGGCGTAGTTATTAATCATAGTTTTAGTAAGAACTTTGTCATCATCATTTCTTTTAGTGTAGCTTAATTTACTTTCAAATAGCTGCATTACTTGATCCATATATAAATCAATTTCAGGAAAATCATTTAAGTTAATGTTATTAGATGATTTTTGTGAATTTATATATGCATCAATATTAAAGTCATTCATATAATTTCACTCCTCACATAGTAATAGAAACTATGTCATTATTATAATTTTAATATTATCGAAAAGAAGTAGATAATTCAAGCATTTATGGGTAAAATACTATTTAATAAATAGAAAATAAACAAAAATAGGGTTGCAATATAAAAAAAAATATGAAATAATTCTAATATAGCAACACGTAGTTATTAAAACTACGTGGGAATAAATGGGAGGGTAAAAGAATGGAGAAATATTTAAGAGAACCTATTAATGGATTAACTCATTTTATTGGAGCAGTTCTATCATTATTTGCATTAATAGCAATGCTAGTAAAGGTATATACAAGGGGAAGTTCTACAATAACGTTTGTATCAGTTTTATTTTTCGGGATAAGTATGATTTTATTATATAGCGCATCAGCAACATATCATTCAGTAATAGCAAATGATAAAGTAATAAAAATTCTAAAACGATTGGATCATTCTATGATATTTATATTAATAGCAGGGTCATATGCACCATTTTGCCTAGTGGCGTTAAATGGAAAGGTAGGAATAAATCTATTTCTAGCAGTAACAATATGTGCAGTAATCGGAATTGCATTTAAATTATGTTGGGTAACTTGTCCTAGATGGCTCAGCAGTAGCATGTATATAGGAATTGGGTGGTTTGCAATATTTGCCATATATCCAATGTCTCAAGTTTTATCTTCATTTGGACTATCATGGTTAGTTCTTGGAGGAATAATGTATACAATAGGTGGAATAATATACGCATTAAAATCAGATAAAATAAAAGTATGGCTCTTTGGAAGACATGAAATATTTCATATATTTATTATGTTGGGAACCCTTTGTCATTTTATTTGTGTATTTGTATATATAATTTAAATCAGAATTTTAAGTTGCATTAATCTAGTAGATTATATAGGGGATAAAAGAAATACTTATTTTAAATAAATTTAGTATTCCTTTTATCCTTATTTTTTTATAAAAATATAATTACATTCATATGGAACTAGATTGTTTTATTATAAAACATCTTTTAAAACTTGATAAGATATATTAGGTATAGTAAGATAAATTATAAAGAATAAATAGACTTTAAGGGGATGGAAAAATGGGCTTTCGTCAAAGGTTAAAAGATGCTAGTAGAATAGTAGTAAAGGTTGGATCATCAACATTAACTTATGATAATGGAAATATTAATTTAAGTAGAATTGAAAAGTTAACGCGCGTATTATCTGATGTAGTTAATTCAGGCAAGCAGGTTACGCTTGTTACATCAGGTGCAGTTGCTGTTGGTGTTAATAAATTAAAATTGAAAGAAAAGCCCGAAAGTATAAGAGAAAAGCAAGCAGTAGCAGCAGTTGGACAATGCGAACTAATGCATATATATAGTAAATTTTTTGGAGAATATAGCCATGTGGTTGGGCAAGTGTTACTCACAAGAGATGTAGTAGAAGATGATCATATTAGGGAAAATGTATGCAATACATTTGAAACTTTATTAGATAATAAGATAATTCCTATAGTAAATGAGAATGATACAGTTTCAATAGATGAAATTGAGAATATAGTTAGATTTGGTGATAATGATAATTTATCGGCAATAGTTGCATCATTAATTAACGCAGATTTGTTAATAATTTTATCTGATATAGATGGGTTCTATGATTCAGACCCAAGGAATAATGAGAGTGCAAAATTACTAAATGAAGTTAGAGAAATAACTCCTGAGTTAGAAGAGTGCGCTGGAGGTGCAGGATCAAATCTAGGAACTGGTGGAATGATCACAAAATTATCAGCAGCTAAGACATCCACAAAAGCAGGAGTAGATATGATTTTAGCGAATGGAAGTGAACCAGATATAATAATAGATATTTTGAAGGGTGAAGAAATAGGAACTTTATTTGTATCGTAGGTAAAATAAGAAATGGGGGCTAAAAATGAGTGAGTTAATAATTAAAGGACAAAATGCTAAAAATGCTTCTTATGATCTTGGTATTGCATCAACAAAGCAAAAAGATGATGCACTTATGATTATGGCAGAAGAGTTGATAAAGGCAAAAGGAGATATAATATCAGCTAATAAGATAGATTTGGATGCGGCAGTATTGAAAGGTACTTCAAAAGCTATGCTAGATAGATTAGCACTTACAGATGAAAGAATAGAAAGTATGGCAGCAGGGCTTAAAGATGTTATAAAACTTCAAGATCCAATAGGTGAGGTAATATCTATGTGGCAAAGACCTAATGGATTACAAATAGGTCAGAAGAGAGTACCGTTAGGAGTTATTGGAATAATTTATGAAGCAAGGCCTAATGTAACTTGTGATGCAGCAGGACTTTGTATAAAGACTGGAAATGCTGTTATTCTAAGAGGCGGAAGTGAAGCTATTAATTCTAATAAAGCTATAGTTAAGGCATTAACAAAAGGAATTGAAAGATCTGGTTTGCCTAAGGCTTCAGTACAGTTAGTAGAAGATACAAGTAGAGAAGTTGCAACTGAAATGATGAGATTAAATGAATTTATAGATGTTCTTATTCCAAGAGGTGGAGCAGGATTAATTCAAGCTGTTCTTAAAAATGCTACTGTTCCAGTTATAGAAACAGGAACAGGTAATTGTCATATATATGTAGATAAAGACTGCGATTTTGAAATGGCAAAAAACATTGTTATTAATGCAAAAGCATCAAGACCTTCTGTTTGTAATGCAGCTGAAAAGTTACTTATAAATGAAAAGATAGTGGAGGACTTTTTGCCGATAGTAGTTAAAGCCTTAAGAGAAAACGGCGTTGCTGTTAAAGGTGATGAAGTATCACAATCTATAATTAACGACATTGAGAAAGCTGCTGAAGAGGATTGGGGAAAAGAATATTTAGATTATATAATTGCCGTAAAAGTAGTTAAAGATGTAGATGAAGCAATTTCGCATATAAATAAATATGGAACAGGGCATTCGGAAGCAATTATTACAGAGAGCTATAAAAATTCACAAAAGTTTTTACAAAGAGTTGATGCAGCAGCTGTATATGTTAACGCATCAACAAGATTTACAGATGGTTCAGAGTTTGGTTTTGGTGCAGAAATAGGAATAAGCACTCAAAAGTTACATGCCAGAGGTCCAATGGGACTTAAAGAATTAACAACAATCAAATATATAATTTATGGAAATGGCCAAATAAGATAATACAGAGAATATAAAGAATATTATTTAATGATATTCTTTATATTCTTATATATTATAATAATTAAAGATAATAAATTAATATTTTCATGAATAAATCAACATAATTAGGTATTGCCAAGGAAATAATCTTAAAATATATAAAGTGTGTTGTAATAATATATAAATATTTATATGATAAAATAATAATATTAAATAGACTTTATAACTGTAAAAAAGTATAGTATAATCCAATGTGAAAACGTATCAAATGGATCTAAAAAGGGGGATGATAATCGTGAAAATAGCATTAATAGCACATGACAAAAAGAAGGAAGATATTATTGAATTTTCAAAGAAGTATAAGGATGTACTAGCTAAATATGAGCTAGTTGCTACAGGAACAACTGGAACGAAGATATCAGAAGCAACAGGTCTTGAAGTTAAGAGATATTTATCTGGTCCATATGGAGGAGATCAACAATTAGGTGGTCGTATTGCAGAAGGAAAGATTGATCTAGTAATATTTTTTACAGATCCATTGACAGCGCAACCTCATGAACCAGATGTATCAGCATTGCTTAGAGTTTGTAATGTACATAATGTAGCTGTTGTTACTAATATAAAAACAGCAGAACTTATAATTAAACAATTTTAAATTATGGACAAACCAGTTAAAATCATATATACAAAAACAAAATGTACTTATCAAATGATAAGTACATTTTTAGAAAAAGTAGTGTTAAATTTGAGATAGGTCAATTCAGAATTAACTGTAACTGCCTAAATTTTCTGAATATTTTATTAATTATATAATAACATAAATTATATAAATTTGCAATTAGCAATCATTTGTGTATAAATGGAGTATGAACATGATTATAATTCTAAGGTAATAGCAAGGAAATATAGCTTGTAAACTAATAGAATATCTTAAAAGGAAGGATTATAATGACTGATTTAAACAAATATACATTAATAACTGGTGGTAGTGACGGAATTGGATTTGAGTTAGCAAAGATCTATGCCAAAAATAAAGATAATTTAATTATTATAGCAAAAGACGAAATTAAGCTAAGGAATGCTAAAAGTAGGCTTGAAGATCAATATGGAGTAATTGTAGAAATAATTCAATGTGACCTATCTGTGGATAAAGGTTATAAAAAGATAATAGAAGTTGTGGAAGAAAAGAATTTAATTGTGGATAATTTAATAAATAATGCAGGCATAGGTTGCTTTGGTTTTTTTCATGATTTAGAAGAGGGACTTGAAGAAAAGATAATAAATATAAATATTACAGCATTGACTATGCTTACAAAGTACTTTTCTAAAAAGATGGTTGAGAGAAGACATGGAGGCATCTTAAATGTGGCATCAACAGCAGCATTTATTAGTGGTCCTAAAATGTCTATATATTATTCAAGCAAGGCATATGTTTTATCATTAACAGAAGCAATCCATGATGAGTTGAAAGATTTGGGAATCAGGGTAAGTTGCCTTTGTCCTGGGCCTGTAAGGACATCATTTCAAGAGAAGGCTGGTATAAAAAAGTCACAAAGATCTAAAAGATATTTAATGAATGCTAGTGATATAGCAAAATATGCTTACAGAGAATTTTCAATGGGCAAGACAATAATTATTCCAGGATATAAAAATAAGCTGTTGATTTTAGGAAATAAATTAATCCCTAGAGCGTTAGGAAGAAGAATTATATTAAAGAATAATAGTTAGTATTTATATTAGCTATTATTCTTTTTTTATATAAATATGCATGTATTATATCGATTTAAATATGGCATTATTATAATAAATATTTAGTTACTTAATTAGGATACATATTTTAATTCACATATAATTAAGGATTAATATACAAAAGTAATTATTTGAATTAATGGTATATTTATATCTAAAATAAAAAAATATATGAATAAAAATTCAAATAAGTGTATTTTTATGCTTTATATAATCTTATTTTTATGATAAGATTTATATATTGAATAAATTAAAAATAAATAAGCAATAGACAATAAGTAATAAATAAAAATAATTATATTAAATATTAAACTATCCTTAAATTATCTTGACACAGGATTATCTATCAACTAGAATAGTTAGAAAGAGAAATTTTAAAAGTTAAGATACACTTTAACTTGGTCCTGTGAGGCCAAAAAGGGAAGCATAACTATGATATTTGAAAGCTGAATGAAAAATTTCATAGCTTATTTTTTGAATTCAAATATTTGTATGGTATATCACAGGATAGTGAAGAGATCAGGTTTTCTGAAATCTCTTTATTATCCTTTTGTTTTATATTAAACAAAGATTCATAAGGTGTAGTTTTAGCAAAAATATATTTGTAGGAGGCTTAAGTATGAAAGCAAAGCTTATATTAGAAAACGGCATGATTTTTGAAGGAAAAGCTTTTGGATATCTAAAAGAAAGCGTTGGGGAAGTAGTATTTACAACTGGAATGACAGGTTATCAAGAAGTACTTACTGATCCATCTTATTACGGACAAATAGTAACGATGACTTACCCTTTAATAGGGAATTATGGGATAAACCTTGAAGATATGGAGTCTGATTCAATAAAAGTAAGGGGTTTTATTGTTAGAGAAAAATGTAATATGCCAAGTAACTTTAGATGTGAATTAGAACTTGAAGATTTTTTAAAACAAGGAAAAGTTATTGGCTTGGAAGGAATAGATACAAGAGCTTTAACTAAGGTTTTAAGAAATAGTGGTACTATGAGAGGCCTTATAGCACTAGAAGATGTTGACGATGAATATGTGAAAGAAAAAATAGCAGGATTTTCTACTAAGGAAGCTGTAAAGACTGTTACAACAAGTAAGTCTTATGTGGTTGAAGGAACAGGAAAACATATTGCGGTTATGGATTTCGGTATAAAGACTAATATAATAAGGAATTTCAAAAAGAGAGGCTGCAAATTAACTATATTCCCAGCAACAGCAACAGCAGAAGAAGTTTTAAATATTAACCCGGACTTAATATTTTTATCTAATGGACCTGGGGATCCAGAAGATTTAGATTTTGCCATAGAAAATATTAAAAAATTAGTTGGAAAGAAACCAATAACAGGTATTTGCTTAGGGCATCAATTATTGGGATTAGCGTTAGGTGGTAAAACTACTAAATTGAAGTTTGGACATAGGGGATGCAACCATCCTGTTAAAGATTTAGAAGCTAATATTGTGCATATAACTTCGCAAAATCACGGGTATGTAGTAGAGAAGTTACCAGATGACATGGAAGTTACTCACGTTAATATAAATGATGGAACTGTAGAAGGAATGAAACATAAGACTTTACCAATATACTCAGTTCAATTTCATCCAGAAGCATCAGCAGGTCCAAAAGACAGTGAATATATATTTGATAAGTTCTTAGAATATGCACTATAGGAGGTTTTAGTAAAATGCCATTAAATAAAGATATAAAAAAAGTTTTAGTTATAGGATCAGGTCCGATAGTCATAGGTCAAGCAGCAGAGTTCGATTACTCTGGAACTCAAGCTTGTGAAGCATTAAAATCAGAAGGTATAGAAGTTGTACTTGTAAATTCAAACCCTGCAACAATAATGACTGATAAAGAAGTTGCAGATAAAGTTTATTTAGAGCCATTAACATTAGAATTTGTTGAAAAAGTAATAGCTAAGGAAAGACCAGACAGCTTACTTGCAGGAATGGGTGGTCAAACAGGACTTAACCTTGCAGTAGAATTACATGATTCTGGTATATTAGAAAAATACAATGTAAAAGTAATCGGAACCTCTATTGCATCAATTAAAGAAGGTGAAGATAGAGAGTTATTTAGAGATATGATGAATAGGATTGGAGAACCAGTTATAAAGAGTGAAATTGTAACTGACTTAACTGCAGGTTTGGAGTTCGCTAATAAGATTGGTTATCCAGTTATAGTTAGACCAGCTTATACATTAGGAGGATCTGGCGGTGGTATCGCTGATGACGAGGAACAGCTTAGAACCATATTAGAATCGGGACTTCAACTAAGCACAATTGGTCAAGTTCTACTTGAAAAGAGCGTTAAGGGGTGGAAAGAAGTAGAGTACGAAGTAATGAGAGACTCTTATGGAAACTGTATTACTGTATGTAATATGGAAAATATAGATCCTGTTGGTATACACACTGGAGATAGTATAGTTGTAGCTCCATCACAAACTCTTTCAGATAAAGAATATCAAATGCTTAGAACAGCATCAATAAATATAATAAATGCAGTTGGAATTGAAGGTGGATGTAATGTACAGTTCTCACTAAATCCAAATAGTTTTGAATATGCAGTTATAGAAATAAATCCGAGAGTTTCAAGAAGTTCAGCACTAGCATCAAAAGCAACAGGATATCCCATTGCAAAACTTGCTGCTAAAATAGCTCTTGGATATGGATTAGACGAAATAAAAAATGCTGTTACACAAAAAACATATGCGTGTTTCGAACCAACACTTGATTATGTTGTAGTAAAAATACCAAAATGGCCTTTCGATAAATTCTTTGGTGCTGACAGAGAACTTGGAACAAAAATGATGGCAACTGGAGAAATTATGGCTATTGGAGCCAATTTTGAGCAAGCGTTTTTAAAAGGAATTAGAAGCTTAGAAATAGGAAAATATTCATTAGATCATAATAAATTTAAAGAATATAGTATTTCAAAATTAAAGAGCATAGTAATGAAGCCTGATGATGAAAGAATCTTTGCATTAGCTGAGATGATAAGAAGAGATTACATGATAGATAGAATAAATAAAATTACTGGAATCGATATGTTTTTCTTAGAAAAAATAAAGTGGATAGTTGAAGAAGAACAAAGATTAAAATTAAGTAAAATAGAAGATTTAGATAAGGAATGGTTACATCATTTAAAGAAAAAAGGATTTTCTGATAAAGCTATAGCTGATATGCTAAAGGTTAGTCCAGACGATGTATATAGATTAAGAGACATATGGAGTATAAAGCCTTCATATAAAATGGTTGATACTTGTGGAGGAGAATTTGAAGCATTATCTCCATACTATTACTCAACTTATGAGCAATATGATGAAGTAGAAGTATCAAATAATAAAAAAGTTATAGTTATAGGTTCAGGTCCAATAAGAATAGGGCAAGGTATTGAATTTGACTACGCTTCAGTACATTGCGTAAAAGCACTAAAGAAACTTGGAATTGAAACTATTATAGTTAATAACAACCCAGAAACAGTAAGTACTGATTTTGATGTATCAGATAAGTTATATTTTGAGCCATTAACAGAAGAAGATGTTTTAAATATAATAGAAAAAGAAAAACCAGATGGTGTAATACTTCAATTTGGTGGTCAAACAGCTATTAAGCTTGCAAACTTCTTAAAGGAACAAAATATTGTAACGCTTGGAACTACAGCAGATCAAATAGATATGGCTGAAGATAGAGAAAAGTTTGATGAATTACTAGAAAGATTAGGAATATCAAGACCAAAAGGTAAAGGAATATGGTCTTTGGAAGAAGGATTAGAAGAAGCTAAGAGATTAAAGTTCCCAGTACTTGTTAGACCTTCATATGTAATTGGTGGTCAAGGAATGGAAATAACTCATGACGAAGAAGAGTTAACATACTACTTAGAAAATGCTTTCGCTAAAGACAGTAAAAATCCAATACTTATAGATAAATATCTAATGGGTAGAGAAATAGAAGTAGATGCCATATCAGATGGAGAGAATATTTTAATACCGGGTATCATGGAACACTTAGAAAGAGCTGGAGTTCATTCAGGGGATAGTGTAACTATGTATCCAAGCCAAAATATATCTGACAAAATTAAAGCAGATGTATTAGAGTATACTAAAAAATTAGCATTAGCAATTGGGATAAAGGGTATGATAAATATTCAATTCATAGAATTTGAAGGAGAATTATATGTAATTGAAGTTAATCCAAGGGCATCAAGAACAGTACCATATATAAGCAAGGTAAGTGGAGTTCCAATAGTAGATTTAGCTACACAAGTAATGCTTGGCGCTAAATTAAAGGAATTGGGATATGGAATAGATGTATATAAGGAACCTGAACTAGTTTCAGTTAAAGTTCCAGTATTCTCAACTCAAAAGTTACCTAATGTTGAAGTAAGCTTAGGACCTGAAATGAGATCAACAGGAGAAGTTTTAGGAGTTGGTAGAAACATAAAGGAAGCACTTTACAAAGGATTTGTTGGAGCGTATATGTATCCTTCAAAGGAAAAAGGAAAAATACTTGCTACAATAAATAAGCATGATAAGGCAGAATTCCTACCAATAGCAAAAGATCTAGCATCAGTAGGATACAAATTTATTGCAACATCAGGAACTTGCGCTTTATTGAAGGAAGCAGGTATAGAAGTAGAAGAAATAAGAAAGATAGATGAAGAAGAACCAAATATTTTAGATATAGTTAAAAACAGAGAAGTAGACTTAGTTGTAAATACTCCAACAAAAGGAAATGATTCGAAAAGAGATGGTTTCTTAATAAGAAGAGCAGCAGTTGAGAGAAACTTAGGAGTGATTACAGCATTAGATACATTAAGAGCAATTGCAGATGTGGAACTTGAGAAGTTTGATGAGAATAAGGATTTGGAAGTATTCAATATAGCAAAATAAAAATTAATGAGTTAAAGCAGTATTAAAAAGACTACTCAAGTTACTGCACTTATTTAAAAATTAAAACTAGGATATGACAGATGATATCCTAGTTTTTTTCATGAAATATATTATTAAAAGGAAATATTGACAAGTGAACATATGTTCTGTATAATACAATTAATGAACATATGTTTGCTAAGGAGATGTGTATTATGAACGAATCGGGAAATTTTTTTGTTAAGTTAAACTGTAAAAGCATTGATAATATTAGAAGCTTAATTATAGATAAACAGGGTAATTACATAAAACAACAAGAAAAATACATAATGTGTGCTGGAAAGTATGATAAAAATGGTTGGACGTTAGTTTTTAGAGCTAAAAGTTTTAAAGAAGCTGAAGCATTAGCAAATTTGAATCCATTTCTAAATAGAAGAAGCATAAATTAAAGTACATAAAATCTAGATGAATTTTCATACTATATATCTAAACTTTCATTCATTAACTAGTGAAAAATTAAAGAATATATAAAAAATAAGCTACAAAAATTTTATAATTTAGTAGCTTATTTTATATTTCATATTTTATATCAGAAATGACAATTGAAAGATTTTCTATTAAATTGACTTTAGAACCAATTTTATTAGGATAATCGCTTTTAAGTATTTTTATAGTTGGTCTTAATGGAAAGTTAGGCATAGTCTCTTCAACTACTCCTACATCACCATTGCTAAGGCTTACAATTGTTCCCTGAGGGAATGGGATAACAATTTTACAGAATACGTTAAGCATATCATGATCAAAGAGTGTTCCGGCATTTGACATTAAGTATTCGAGTGCATCACTAGGACACATAGCTCTTTTATAAGGCCTGTCAGAAGTTAATGCATCATAAACATCTGCAATACTTACAATTCTAGCGAGATAGCTAATTTTATTACCAGATATACTATTAGGGTAACCTAGTCCATCAAATCTCTCATGATGTTGCAGAACTATAAGCTTAATATGAGAGCTTAAGCTAAAAAAGTTATTCAAAAATTTATATCCATATAGAGAATGATTTTTTATTACTTCAAATTCTTCAGGTGTTAATTTACCTGGCTTTTGAAGAATTTCACTTGGAATAAATGATTTTCCTATATCATGAATTAGCGCACCAATGCAGAGATAAGTTAGATTGCGCTTAGATAAATTTAAGCTGATTCCAAGTATAAGTGATATTACAGCAACATTTACACAATGAGCATAAGTATAATTATCCATGCTCTTTATATCAACTAAAGAAATCAGTATATTTTTATTTGATAAAACATTATCTAATAACTCTTCTGCTATATTAGTAATTGAATTGAAATATTGTTGTTCCTGCTTTGTATACTCACTAATACTTCTCTTTTCAAATTTATGAACAGAAGCTATTCTTTCTATATCAGAGAATGTTTCTTTAATTACAGATATAGATTTTTGCCTTAACTCTGGCTTTATAACATCTTCAATTTCAGCAGAACTATAGTCATCAATTATATATAAAGAGAATATTTTATATTCCTTAATTTTTTGTAACATAGTATCGTTTAACAGAATACCAGCTCTAAGTAGACATCTACCATCAGGGGTATATATGTCTTTGCCTAGCAATGAATTTTCTCTTACACATTCAATTGGAATTAATCGCATGATTATACCTCACCAAATTAATAATAATCATTATATCATAAATAACATGTAAATTTATACAATGATAATGCAAAAATATTAAAATAATATCTAAAATTCTCATATATATAAAAAAATTTTTATATAAAAAGATGTTTATTTTGAATGATATAGTTTTTTTTGATAAAATTATATTTAATTATGTAATAAAAATGTTATGTAAGTTAATATTTTATAATTCATTTAATTATCCACATGAGTAGATGAAAACCATAAATTATAGACATTGGATAAATAAAGTAATAAAATATTTGTAGATAAAATATATTAAAGAATAATAAATCGGATTTATGTTCAATTTTTTATATTGTAATTTTAAATATTAGTTAATACTTAAGATTCAACCAAAATTATTTTTAGATGTGAAATGTGGTTTCATATATCTGATTAGTTATTTGCGCAGACCTAAATATTTGAAAAAATGGAGTGAGGATGTTTTGAATATAAAAACTGACCCCATAGGATTTTTTGATTCAGGGGTAGGAGGTTTAAGCGTGATGAGAGAAGCAATATCTATCATGCCTAATGAAAACTTTATATATTTCGGAGATTCAAAGAATGCACCCTATGGAATTAAGAAAGTAATTGAGGTAAGAGATCTTACAATTGATGCTGTGGAGTTTTTACTAAGTAAAAATGTTAAAGCAGTTGTGATAGCCTGCAACACTGCAACTAGTGCAGCAATAGAAGAGATTAGAAGTAAATATAAACAGATATCTATAATAGGAATAGAGCCAGCATTAAAGCCAGCTGTTAAGTTAAATAGAAAAGGTCAAATAATAATAATGGCAACTCCTATGACATTGAGGGAAAAGAAATTTAAATTATTAATGGATAAATATAAAAATGAGGCTGATATAATATCATTACCATGTGCAGGGCTAGTAGAATTTATAGAACAGGGAATAGTAGAGGGCGAAGATCTAGAGTATTACTTAAAGGAAAAGTTCAAAGGTTACTTAGATAATGATATAAGCTCCATAGTTCTTGGATGTACTCATTATCCATTTATAAAAAAGCCTTTATCAAACGTTATTGGAAAGGAAATACCTCTTATTGATGGTGGATTTGGTACTGCTCAAGAATTGAAGAGGAAGTTAATTGAAAGTGGTTTACTAAATGATTCTAAAGAAAAGGGGAATATAGAAATTTGTAATTCAATAAATGATGATAAAGTGATAGATTTTTGTTATAGTTTAATTAATTTTAAAATATAAATATGATTCAGATTTATTGAAATATATAATATAAGGATGAATTTAAATTTATATTTTAGATAATAATACTAATTAAGATTGATATCGAGAGGAGAATATTTAAAGATGAAGAATCCAATTATTACAATGACTATGGAAAATGGTGGAGTTATAAAAGCAGAATTATATCCTGAGGCAGCACCAAATACAGTGAGAAATTTTGTAGACTTAATCAATAGAGGATTTTATGATGGTCTAATATTTCATAGAGTTATTCCAAATTTCATGATTCAAGGGGGATGCCCAGAAGGAACAGGTGTTGGTGGTCCAGGATATTCAATAAAGGGAGAGTTTACAGGCAATGGTTTTAAGAATACTTTAAAACATACAAGAGGAGTATTATCAATGGCTAGAGCTATGCATCCAGATTCAGCAGGAAGCCAATTTTTCATTATGGTAGCTGATGCTCCACATTTAGATGGCCAATATGCATCATTTGGTAAGGTTATTGAAGGAATGGAAGTAGCCGATAAGATTGTTGCACAAAAAACTGATATGTCAGATAGGCCTTATGAAGATCAAGTAATAAAAAGTGTTACAGTAGATATGCAAGGGGAAGAAATAAAAGAGCCTGAAATAATTGAAGAGTAAAAAATACCATTCTACAAGACTATAGTAAGTAAAAAGAAGAGAGGTGTCATGGATGGCTACAAATAATAAATGTATATTAGCGTATGGATTAAAAGAGGATGAAATTAAGAAAATTGAGAGTCAGAATATTAAAGTTATAGAAATTAATAAGAATATGACTTTAATGACATTAGAAGATATAATTAATGGAAACAAAAATGAAGATTCTTACGATGAAATGCAGTTGAGTGAAAAGGCACTAATTTTCAATGGATTTAAGGATGAACAATTGAAAGTTACTATTAGATATATTAGAAGTTTTATTCAAGGTGGAGTACTTGCTGTATCTACATCACAGAATTACAAGTGGACTTTTAAATATCTATTAGAGCACTTAATTGAAGAAAGAGAATGGTATAAAGAACAACAAAAGGGGAGAAAGTAAAGTGAGTCGTGTAGGAGAAAATATAAAACAAGCTAGAGAAAAGAGCGGACTTACGGTTAAAGCTTTAGCTAAAAAACTAGGTGTAGCAGAAAAATATTTAAATGAAGTTGAAATGGGAAGAAAAGTTGCACCTGAATCACTAATAGATAAAGCGGGCAAGGTATTAAAAGCTGATTTAAATGACATAAGCATGGTTGTTACCGATGAAGTATTGATGGAAGAAAGAAAAACTTTAAAGGAAATTCCTAAAAGAAATGTAGAAAGTTCAGAAGTTTGGACTGATGCTTTCTCATCAGTACTTAGAAGTGTTCCAATATATGATTATTCACTATCTAATAAAAAGGGTTCTAAAGAGATGCCTATTCATTCAAATAAAATCGAGAATTATCCTCAAGATAAAGTATTTTATTTAGAAATTGAAGATGATGAAATGAATGGATTTAGAATGCTAAAGGGTGATGTTGCATTTGCACATGCTGTGAAGGATATAAGTAATAGCGGATTTTTCTTAATAGATTATAAGGGAAAAAGGAAAGTAAGACAAATAAAGGTATTAGGTAATTCTAAATTACTTTTAGTAAGCAATGCTGGAAGTCTTCTTACTGAAACCATGGAATTAAAAGAAGTAGATGTAATTGCTAAATTAGAAAGACTAGAGATTACATTATAAACAACTAATGTAAGAACTCTTATATTTAAGAATTAAAGCGTAGGTAGAAACAGAGAATAATTGAATTTTTCAGTTATTCTCTGTTTTTGTTACATTAAAACATTTAATTGCATAGTATATCTATGAATATATTTAATTAAGGTGTGGTAATTATGCCTGAATTGGAGACACAAATATCTTCAAAGGTAGATGCATCAATAGGATTATTAGCTAATGTTCCAAAAGCTATATTAGATGAACTAGGTTATAAGTATCAGAGTCAGGGTAACAATGTGGAGCTCACTATTTTATATAGAGATACTCAAGAACAAACAAAATCATTTGTTGAAGGATTAGGAGGAACTTTTCAGGATTTAGGATTTAACTTTGCTGTTGTTAATATACCCAGAGATAAATTAGAACAGCTATCAATGAGTAATTCTATTCAATATATAGAATTACCAAAGAACTTATATGAGCAAGACCAAGAAAGTAATAGGGCATCCTGTATACTTCAATTGGCTCCAGATTTTGATGTTTCAGGTGAAGGGATATTAGTCGGATTTGTAGATTCAGGGATAGATTATACTCACCCTGCTTTTATGGATTCGACCGGAACATCCACTAGAATAGAATACATTTATGATTTAAGTACAGGGGGAAATGTATATAATAAGCAAATGATAAATGAAGCAATAAAATCCAATAATCCCTTCTCAGTAGTTCCATCAATAGACAATAGTGGACATGGAACTCACGTTGCAGGAATCGCATGTGGTGGGGGAAGAATAAATCCTATGTATAGAGGTGTAGCTCCTAATTCCTCTATAGCAATGGTTAAAGCTGCTAGGGGAACTGCAATCTTAAGCTCTCAGATTATGCAGGGAATCAAATTTCTTATAGATAAAGGTAAAGAACTGAATATGCCGCTAGTTATTAGTATTAGTCTTAGCACTAATGATGGAGCACACGATGGAAGCAGCTTATTAGAGCAATACATTAGGACGATATCTAACTTGGAAAGAGTATCTATTGTTATTGCGGCAGGAAATGAAGGTGATGCAGGTCATCATGTTGGCGGACAATTAGTTAAAACACAAAGGCAAATTTTTAATATAGCAAGCGAAGAAAAATCAATAGTAATGAATTTTTATAAGACAATATTACCTAATATATCAGTTAATATAATAAATCCAACAAGCCAAGGAACTGGAAATATTAATATACAAGAAGGTTACATTCAAGGAACAATAGGGAGTGATAGATACGATATATATGTATCTGGACCTAAACCTTTTGAATTGAATAGTGAAATCAGAATAATTCTTTCTGCTAGATCTGGCTTTCTTGTTGAAGGTGTATGGACATTAGAAATAAATGTTACGAATGAATACTTAGGAGCATATTCAATATGGCTTCCAGTTTTAGAAGGATTAAATCCTGCAACTAAATTTTTAGAACCTAATCAATATAATACGCTGGGCATACCAGCAACAGTAGATAATATAATAGCTGTAGGAAGTTATAATTATAGAACCAATAATTTATCATCATTCAGTGGAAGAGGTGCACAAGATCAGAATATAGTAAGACCTGATTTAGTAGCCCCAGGAGAGGATATTGCAGGGCCGGTACCAAATGGTGGATACGATAATAAAACAGGTACATCAATGGCTACTCCTCAAGTATCTGGAATATGTGCGTTAATGATGCAATGGGGAATAGTTAAAGGAAATGATCCATATTTGTTTGGTCAAAGGTTAAAATATTATTTATTAAGAGGAGCCAGAAGAAGACGTACAGATGTAATATATCCAAATCCCTCATGGGGATATGGTGAAGTATGTATATTCAACAGTTTAAGAGCGTTACAAAATGATTTAAATGCTATTTTGACTAGAGGAAATATAAATTCAAGAGATATACAGGTAACAAATAGCGTACCTAATAAATATAATATTTTGAGAAAAAATATAAAGAGGGAAGTTATGGAGAATACGAGTAATGGAAATACTTCAACAAATATCGGTAGGTTAAAGATTCAATGTTTCAGGGGGGAGGATTATATTCCAATTGATGGAGCCAGAATAACTGTAAGAACACCACAAGGCGCTGAAAGTGTTAATAGTATTCAGCTAGTTACAGATTCAGTTGGATTGACACAAATAATTGAATTGACAGCGCCACCTTTAGAATATTCTTTGAATCCTAATAGCAACCAAGTGCCTTATAGTTTATATGATATAACGGTTGAAAGAGATGGATTTAACCCAATAGTAATAAGAGGATGTCAAGTATTTCCTACACAGGTTGCCTATCAGATTTGTAATTTGACAAGTAACTCAGGAAGGGGAATGATGAGACAAGAGGTTATAAATATACAACCAAATACCTTGAATGGAAATTTCCCACCTAAAATACCAGAGGATCCAGAAAAGCAGTTACCCCCACCAAGTTCTGGAGTTGTATTGCCTCAACCAATAGTTCCAGAATATATTATTGTACACCAAGGTGGGCCCAATGATCCATCAGCACCAAATTATAAAGTACCTTTTAAAGACTATATTAAAAATGTTGCTTCCAGCGAAATATATTCAACTTGGAATGAATCTGCTATAAGAGCAAATGTATTCTGCATTGTATCATTTACGCTAAATAGAATTTATACTGAATGGTACAGAGGAAAAGGAAAGAATTTTGATATTACCAGTTCAACAGCTTATGATCACGCATTTAATTATGGAAGAAATATTTACGATAGTATAAGTGCTATTGTAGATGAAATATTTTCTACTTATATAAAGAGAGTTGGAGCTAAACAACCACTTTTGACACAATATTGTGATGGAAAGAGTGTTACCTGCCCTCAGTGGTTAAGCCAATGGGGAAGTCAGCAATTAGCTCAACAAGGAATGGTTCCATATGATATTTTGAAAAATTATTATGGAAATGATATCGAACTAACTACAGCTGAAAAAGTTTCTGGAAGCCCACAGTCATACCCTGGTGAACCGCTTACTATAGGATCTTCAGGTCCAGCAGTAAGAACTATCCAGAATCAATTGAATAGAATAGCTAGAAATTATCCTTTGATACCTAAGGTTGCTGAGGATGGACAGTTTAATCAAAAGACAGCAGATGCAGTTAAAACATTTCAACAAATATTTACATTACCACAAACCGGAATTGTTGATTATGCAACATGGTATAGAATATCGGACATCTATGTTGGCGTATCAAGGATAGCTGAACTTAGAGATTCTTCAATGTTAAGAAGCTCGCTTGGAATGAATGAATTTATACCTCCGATTATACCAGGTTTAGATAATAAAAGAGGAATCCCTAAATTTTATTATTAGAATTATATTAAGATGGTTTTTAGAGGTAGAAGCAGTTCCCATTTTCTCTGTCAGCTATATTATATAGCTACGATTAGAATAGGAGCTGCTATAATTAATGAAATTATTAGAAGATATATGTATGATAAAAATTTATTTTTCTATTCCTTCTAGATTAAATTCAGGAATGAAATCAGATATGTTAGCACCTTCATCTTGTATAAACCCATTAACTACGCCGATATCTAAAGCATAATTGATTAGGCTATCGTAGTGTTTTGGATTAAGTTTCTTATTTATTTCTGGATAATCGCAAGCATTGAACATAGGAATATATTGATTCATTAAGCTTATATAAATATCATTTTTATATCTATTATATAGAATATCTATTATCTTTTTTGAATCAAAAAGGAGTCCAGGAAGCATTAGGTGTCTTACAATAACTCCATTTAGTATATTTCCTTTTGAATCAAATTTAGGAGTGCCAACTTGTCTTAGCATTTCATCTATTATTTTAATGGTATTGGAAGCATAATCATTAACTCTAGAATATTTTAGAGAATATTTATTATCAAAATATTTGAAGTCTGGCAAATAAACATCGATGTACCCATCCAATAATTTTATAGTTTCAATGGAATCATAACTATTTGTATTATAAAGAATTGGGATAGTTAAATAATTTTTTTTAGCTATTTTTAATGCTTCAATTATTTGAGGAACATAATGGGTAGGAGTCACTAAGTTAATGTTGTTTGCACCTTTTTTCTGAAGTTCTAGAAAAATTTCGGAAAGTCTTTCGATAGATATTTCTGCACCAACAACTGATGTGTTTTTAATACTATTTTTATTAAAATCAGAAGAAGATAAATTAACACTAATCCCCTGACTTATATTATAGTTTTGGCAAAATACGCATTTTAAATTACAGTGAGAAAAAAATACAGTACCAGAACCATTTCCTTGTGAAATAGGTGGCTCTTCCCAAAGATGAAGGGAAGCCTTAGCCACTTTTATGTTATTGCTAGCTTTGCAATATCCTATTTCACCATTATTTCTATTTACTTTACAATCTCTATTACATAAAGTACATTCATTTAATAAATCTAGATAATTCATTTATATCAAATCCTTTAAGAATAATTATTAATATATTTTATAAAAAGTATATCATAATTATTTGATTTGAGTCGTGTTAGAAAAATCTTTTTTATGCTTAAAAAAGAATAGTATACATTGGAATATAAAAATCAAACTTAATAGCCCAAATATAGGATATAGTTTAGTTATAAGAGTTCCAAATCCAAATTGGGAAATTAAAAGAGCAAGACTTATTACGATAAAGATTGCTTTTTTAAATTTTATATTAAATGTTTGCTCTAGGGTTTTGCTTATGGAATATATGTCAGAAACTTCAGTAGAAAACATCTCCAACCAGATTATCACGAGTAACAATGCTTGAATTAAGTTACCAAATCTATTAGCGACAAAAAGTAAAGGAATCTCATATTTATATATATAAGGTTGATTAATTGTTAATAATAAATTTATCATTAAACAAAGTATAGTTAGTCCAATTGCGCCGGTTACTATTCCAGCAATCATTATTTTACTTTTCTTCATTTGAGTGCTAAGTGGTACTAGGACTCCTGAGGCTGAAAGTGTATTATATCCAGCATAAAGTACTGTGGAAATAAAGATTCCAGTTTTTTGTTTTGGAAAGCTAGCGATATTATCTAACGAAACTGTATTCCTACAAAATGCAAAATATAAAACTGTAATCAAAGTAAGAGTACAAATTAAACCTGGAACAATAAAGGAATTAACTTCAATTAATCCTTCAGTATCTCTAAGTAGAAAAAATATGGCTATTGCAATCATTATTAGTGAGCCAATTATCTTGGGTATTCCAAAAAACTGATGTATCAAAGCACCACTTCCAGCAAGTATTATAGATGCGCTGGAAATAAGAAAGAGAGTTGTTATAAAACCAGTGATCTTACCAAATATATTAGGGCTTATTATATTCATAACATCACTATAAGAGCTAAGATTATAATTAATACTTATTCTAGAAATTATAGAACTTATTAAGATATAGAAAATACCACAACCTATAATTCCTATGAAACTAGATATACCGTATTGAGTAAAAAATTCTGTGATTTCTTTTCCAGAAGCAAGACCAGCACCAACTATTGTTCCGATAAACACAGTGGCAACTTGAAATACTTTTACCATTTCCTTTTTCAATATTTATCCCCCTTAAAGAATGTTCCTTTTATTAAATATATAAGGTTTACTTTTAATTTATTCTTTAAATGTTACAATATTTAAAGAAGGTATATTAGACACATAAAGAGGAGGAAATATGAACAGTTTTTGGGATGGAAAAAGATATCATAGTTTAAACTATTTTTTAAGAAATAAATTTGGTGAAAAAGTATTTAAAATATCTTTGGATGGAGGATTTTCTTGTCCGAATAGAGATGGAAAGATAAGTAATGGGGGCTGTCTTTTTTGTAGTGAAAGAGGTTCAGGAGATTATGCTGGTGACAGAGAATTGTCTATTTCAAAGCAATTTCATGATATAAAGGATATGATGTCACAAAAGTGGAAAAGTGGTAAGTATATAGCTTATTTTCAGGCTTACACAAACACTTATGCACCTATTGATGAGTTGAAGAGAAAATATGAAGAGGCATTAAATCAGGAGGGAGTTGTAGCCATTGCAATAGCTACAAGACCTGATTGTTTAGATGATGATGTATTAGAATTATTGGAGAACATAAACAATAAGATTTATCTTTGGATAGAACTTGGACTTCAAACCAGCAATGATGATACCGCTAAAAGAATTAATAGAGGATATAAATTAGATGTATTTGAAAATGCAATGAGAAAATTAAAAGAGAGAAATATTGATGTAGTAGTTCATGATATTTTAGGATTACCGGGTGAAACTAAAGAGGATATGTTAGAAACAATAAATTATATAGCTCATTCAGGGGCTAAAGGAATCAAACTACATTTACTACATTTAATGAAGCAAACACCTATGGTAAAGTTATACGAGGCAGGAGATCTTAAGTTCCTATCGCAAGATGATTATATAGATCTTGTGACTCATGGAATAACACTACTTCCAAAGGACATGGTAGTTCACAGGTTAACAGGCGATGCACCAAGAGATCTTTTGATAGGACCAATGTGGAGTTTGAAAAAATGGGAAGTTTTAAATTCAATAGATAAGACATTAGAAGATAACAACCTATGGCAAGGAAAAAACTTCAGGGAGTAACTATATATTAATTCTAATGATTAGGAATGGAGTAAGTAAAATGAAAATAGATATTATAATCTCAGCAGATGATATAGTTGAAAGCAGAGTAAGGAATAAGATGGCAGTTATAATTGATATATTTAGAGCTACATCTGTAATTATAACAGCACTAGATAATGGAGCAAGAGAGGTTATTCCTTATTTGACTATTGAGGAAGCACTGGAATATGCAAAGAAACTTAGTAGAGATAATTATATTTTAGGAGGGGAGAGAAAAGCTGTTAAAATTGACGGTTTTGATCTATCAAATTCACCATTAGAATATACAAAAGAAAAAGTCGAAGATAAAATAGTGCTTATGACTACAACAAATGGAACAAGAGCTTTAACAAAATCAGTTGAGGCTAAAAGAGTTTTTATAGGGGCTATGATAAATGGAGAATCAGTGGCGAAAAAATTGATTAATATAAATGATGATGTGGTTATTATTAATGCAGGAACAAATGGAAACTTCTCAATGGATGATTTTATTTGTAGTGGATATATAATTAACCAAATGCTAGATGTTAATAGAAATATAGAGTTAACAGATATAGCAAAGACAGCCTGTATGATATATAAAAAAAATATAAATATCTTAAGCTATGTACGAGAAGCATCTCACTATTCAGTAATGAAGTCCTTAGGATTAAATAATGATATTGATTATTGCATAAAAAAAAGCATCATAGATATAGTTCCAGAATATAAGGATGGAAAAATAACTTGTGAATGAAAAACTGTTTAAGATTATAATTAAAAGTAAAACACATACATGATTTATTTAATCTGTATGTGTTTTGCTTTTTTAATTTACTATGAGTAAAAGTTTAATGATTATATGTTTTCTCTTGATTGCTTCAGTAAATCATTTATTCGCGGAGAACAATTTCTACCTCCGCATGAACCGCTACCTGCTCCAGTAGCCTTTTGAACTTCTTTTATAGTTGAAGCGCCATTTTTAATAGCTTCCTTAATTTTTGATCTAGGTATTGCCTTACAAGTGCAAGTTTTTGTTAATTTATCTAAAATTGCTTCATTCAAATTATTTTCCATAATAGTATCTCCTAAAAACATTTTTAAAGTTAATTGAAAAACTAACTTTATCTTAATTATACATTTTATAATCTAAAATAAAAGTATAGTTAATTAATATTATAACAATAATTATAAAAGAATATCCTATATTAAATAATAATTTTTATTATTATATTAATATCGTCTTAAATAAATTAAGCGAGTGTTAAGAAAACTAGTATATAATTAGGCAGAGTTTAAAAAATTAATTATAGGAACTTTATTTTAAATATTTGGTTTGGAGTGAGAATAATGATAAAAGTGTTACTTGTGGAGGATAATATAGAAATAAGTCAAAATATAGTTGAATATTTTAGAGATGAGTTAGAAATCAAAGCGGTGTATAATGGATCAGATGCAATGGAATGTTTAAGCATTTATAACTATGATATTGTTATATTAGATCTTATGTTGCCAGAAGTAAGCGGAATGAGTGTTTTGAGCGATATATCTAAAAATTGTTTAAATACAGGTGTGATTATACTAACAGCAAAAGAAGAACTTGGTGATAAGCTTAAAGCTTTTAATTTAGGAGCAAATGATTATCTAACTAAACCATTTTTTATGGAGGAGTTGAAAGCACGGATTAATTCGATTTTGAAGAGCATGGGTAAAGTTAAAAGGGCTAATCTTCTTGAGTTCAAAGATATGCAAATTGATATGAAAGTGAAAAAAGTATATATAGGTACAAATGAATTGGAGTTAAATGAAAAGCTATATAAGTTATTGGAGTATATGGTTATAAATAAAGGTGTATTGCTATTTAAGGAACAAATATTTGATAATGTATGCGGATATAATAGTGATGCAGCAACAGAAATAATTGAGGTTTATATAAGCAGATTAAGAAAGCAATTAGGAACTTTTGGATATGGAAAGTATCTTATAACTAAAAGAGGAATGGGATATTTGTTGGATGAAAGTATAGAGGATTAATGCATGAAGAAAGATATATTTTTATCTACAAAGAAGAAAATCATAGCAACGAGTACAATTATAGTTTTTGGGTGTTTAATAGTATTTGCAATAATAACGCAGGTATTATATTCGTCTAGAGTACTAGATGTTATAGATCATCAGCTTTTAGAGCAGAAAGAGATTTTAACTAAGGAACAATTTAATCCAAATTACTATGAATATATTTTTAATGAAGATAGGCATAATTTAGATGGAGATTTACATAAAGATGAATTTAAAAATCCAGATGGAGGAGAAAATCCACATAGACCAGAGAATTTTGATGGAAAATTAGATTCAAAGCCTAAGCGTATACCTCCAAATCTTATTGTTATTGTGTATAAAAATAATGAGTTTGAAACAATGAGTAGAAATTTATATTTCAGTAAAGATAATCTGCCAACAATTTCAAATGATGCGGAAAACGAAGTGGTTACGATAATAAATAATGGCTATAACTTTAGAGAAATTGCTATTAGTAGTGGGGAGTATAAGATACAAGTTATTGCGAATATTGATTCAGAAGTAAATTCTATAAATAGATTGAGATATTCGATAGCAGTAAGTCTTATAATACTAATTATAATTGCAATAATTCTTTCAGCTTATCTTTCAACAAAAGTAATAAGGCCAGTTAGGGAAGCTTATGAAAAGCAAGTTTATTTTGTTCAAGATGCCTCTCATGAAATGAGAACACCGTTAGCTGTAATAAAGGGTAAGTTAGAACTATTAGCCCATTCTTGGGGAGATACTATAGATGATCATTTTGAGCATATTTCAAAGATGATGAGTGAAGTGAGGGGGCTAGAGAAGTTGAATAGCGATTTGTTATTATTATCTAAAGAAGATCTAGACTTGTCTATAAATGTAACAAAATTTAAATTAAATGATTTAATTAATGATATAAGCGAATTTTATTTTGATTTAGCAGAAATTAAGGAGAAAATATTTAAAGTTGTTAAGCCGGAAGAAGAAATATTAGTTCAGTGGGATTATGATAAGATAAAGAGAGCAATTATAATATTGATCGAAAATGCATTTAAATATACAGGTGAAGATGGTGAAATAAATCTTGTTATCGAGGATGTAAATAAGCATATTAGGATAATGGTTGTAGATAATGGAATAGGAATTAAGAAGGACGAAGAAAAGCGAATATTTGATAGATTTTATCGAAGCGATATAGTTAGAGGACAAAATATTAATGGAACGGGAATAGGCCTTAGTTTATTGAAATCCATCTCAAAGAATTTTGGTATTAAGTTAAAAGTGAATTCAGAATATGGCATTGGATCTGAATTTATATTATTAATTCCTAAAATAATTAAATAAGATAATACTAGGAAATGTTATTTTATTTGCTAAAGGGTCTACATAGCTATTTTATTCAAAAATGTAAAGCTATCTAAATCATTAAGAATACTAGATTTAGATAGCTATGTTTTATATTAGTATTATTATAACTGTAGTAAGAAATCAGTACAGTTATATATGAATAAAATTATAAAACCAATGTCCAGATTGAAGACCTAAAACTATTGCCAATCTAAATAAACATATAGTTGATATGCCTGCTAAGATTCCGGTGATTAATCTCCTTGTATTAGTACTTTTAAAGTACATGAGATATTGACCAAATCCATCAATTAAAAGTGGTAGCATCAGTAATGATTCTATAATTATATGAATATTTTTAGATAATATTACGTATGTGAGTCCGAGGATATATCCCAGTAATATTCCCGTGCATCTCGCACATAATGGGAATTGACGACCTCTAAAAAAGAATGATCTCTCAGGTAATTGATGGCAGAAAAACATATAGTTTAAGACTTTTTTACAATTAAGCATTTAACTTAGTATGATGATAAGCTTCCTAGCATTCCGAGTACAAAAGCTAGAACGTAAAAAATTACCCAAATAATTATTCCACCAATCATCCATTTACATACTAGGCTAGCACTTTGAGGCTTTTCATCCTTCCATAAGAAGTATAAGATTATTCCTACTACTGGAAAGCAACAAGACGCAATTCCGGCTAAGTGAGATGGATTGTCTAAAGTACTTTTAGAAGACATATTATTACCAGTAGCAACACCACAATGTATACATACGGCAGCGTTATCATCTATTTGTTGTCCGCAATTCTTACAAAACATATATTTCCCCCTTTAAGGCGATACTTTATATTAATAGAGTATAGTATTGTTAATAATACAACTTATGAGCAAATATGTAGTTATATTCATGAAGATATTAAATTTTATATCTCAGTTAAGTTATAAAATTACTAAGATGACATCACATTAAATTGAGGAAATTAGGATTCAATTACTTTATTACATTAATTAGTAATAAAGATACAATTAATGGTGATCATCAATTGACATTTAAAAATCATTAATATATAATTATTAAAATAAAAGACGATGATTAGGAAAAGTATCTTAGATATTATTTTTAGAGAGTAGCTGTTTGGTGTAAAGCTATAATAGATCTTAGAGAAAATCACCTAGGAGTTGGAGGCTGAAAGGCTTAATGCCGAATAAGTTATCACGTAGAGCCTGCGTTAAAGGATAGAGTATGTATGTACTTGAAATAAAACATTTAGTTTTGTATTTAGATGTTTTAACCTTAGGTGGTTTGCGAATTTAACTTCGTCCTTTAGGATGGAGTTTTTTTATGTTTAGAAAAGTATGTAATAAGGAAACAATTCTTAAAGAGAACAATATAGTTTACTTAGCTGAAAGGGGAATTTTTAATGTACAATAAGGTAGATTCATCAAAAGGTACCGTCAAAATTGAAAAAGACATAGCAAAGCTTTGGACAGAGAAAGACATAATAAAGAAGAGTTTTGATTCAAATTCAGATGGAGAATATTTTACTTTTTATGACGGTCCACCAACAGCAAATGGAAAACCGCATGTTGGGCATATTTTGACAAGAGTTATGAAGGACATAATTCCAAGATATAAAGTAATGAAAGGGTATAAGGTTCTTAGAAAAGCTGGATGGGATACTCATGGACTTCCAGTAGAGTTAGAAATAGAAAAGAAACTTGGAATCTCAGGAAAAGAACAAATAGAAGACTTTGGTGTAGAAAAGTTTGTTCATGAATGTAAAGATAGCGTATTCTCATATGTTAGCTTATGGAAGGAAATGTCTGAACAAATTGGATTCTGGGTTGATATGGATGATCCATATGTAACATACCATGATAATTATATTGAGTCTGAATGGTGGGCTTTAAAGCAAATGTGGAATAAGGGCTTATTGTATAAGGGCCACAAAGTAATGCCTTATTGCCCAAGATGTGGAACAGCGCTTTCATCTCATGAAGTTGCTCAAGGATATAAGGATGTTAAAGATTTAACTGCAACTGTAAAGTTTAAAGTTAAAGGTGAAGAAAATAAGTATATATTAGCTTGGACAACAACTCCATGGACATTACCATCTAACTTAGCATTATGTATAAATAAATCTTATACATATGCAGAAGTAAAGGTAGGAGAAGAAATTTATATTTTAGCTAAAGATTTAGTAGGTAAAGTTTTAGGAGATACTGAATACGAAATAGTTAAAGAGTTTAAAGGTGAAGAATTGCTAGGTACTGAATACGAACAATTATTACCTTTTGCAAAAGTTGAAGGAAAAGCTTTCGTAGTAATTCATGGAGATTATGTAACATTATCAGACGGTACAGGAATAGTACACATTGCACCAGCTTATGGTGAAGATGATAGTCTTGTTTCAAAGAAAAATGGAATTGCATTTATAAATTTAGTAGATACAAATGGTAATTTTGTTGAAGAAGTTACTCCGTGGGCAGGAAAGTTTGTTAAGAAGTGTGATGAAAGTATTGTTAAATATTTAGAAGAACGTAATCAATTATTTACAGCACAAAAGCACACTCACTCATATCCACATTGCTGGAGATGTGATACACCGCTTCTATACTATCCAAAAGATAGTTGGTTTGTTGCGATGACTAAAATGAGAGATAAGTTACTTGAAAATAATAATAAAATAAATTGGTATCCTGATAACACTAGAACAGGAAGAATGGGTAAGTTCCTTGAAAATGTTATTGACTGGGGTATTTCAAGAGATAGATATTGGGGAACACCACTTCCAATATGGCAATGTGAATGTGGTCATCAAGAGTGTATTGGCAGCAGAGAAGAATTAGAAGAAAAAGCAACTACAGATTGTAAGGGGATTGAATTACATAAACCTTACGTAGATGGAATAAAGTTAAAATGTCCACATTGTGGTAAAGAAATGAAGAGAACACATGAAGTTATAGACTGCTGGTTTGACTCAGGATCAATGCCTTTTGCACAATGGCACTATCCATTTGAAAACAAGGAAACTTTTGAAAAGAACTTCCCAGCACAATTTATCTCAGAAGCAGTTGACCAAACAAGAGGTTGGTTCTATACATTACTTGCGATTTCAACATGTTTATTTGACACAAATTCATTTGAAAATTGTATAGTATTAGGTCACGTTTTAGATAAAAAGGGACTTAAGATGTCTAAGCACAAAGGAAATGTTGTAGATCCTTTTGAAGTATTAAATAGTCAAGGAGCAGATGCGACAAGATGGCATTTCTATACTGCAAGTGCACCATGGCTTCCAACAAGATTCTCTATTGATGATGTTGCAGAAGCTCAAAGAAAGTTTTTAGGAACATTGTGGAATGTTTATTCTTTCTATGTTTTATATGCTGAAATAGATAAATTTGATCCAACTAAGTACTCTGATTTTGTTTCAGATAATATAATGGATAAATGGATTATATCTAAATTAAACACATTAATCGAAACAGTTGATGATGGATTAAATACTTATAAAATTACTCAAGCAGCATTAGCGATTGAAGATTTTACTGATGAATTATCAAACTGGTATGTAAGAAGAAACAGATCAAGATATTGGTCACAAGAGTTAACAAACGATAAGATAGGAGCTTATGTAACTTTATATAAGGTACTAACAAATTTAATTAAAGTGGCATCACCATTTGTACCTTTTATGACTGAAGAAATTTATCAAAATTTAGTTGTTAACCTTGATAAAAATGCTCAAGAAAGCATTCATTTATGTGCTTGGCCAGAAGTTGATAAGGCTGCAATAAATAAGGAATTAGAGAAAGAAATGGATTTAGCGTATACGCTTGTTAAGCTTGGAAGAAGTGCTAGAAATGCTGCAAATGTTAAGAATAGACAGCCACTTTCTGAATTACTTATATCAACAAAATCTCTTCCAGATTATTATGGAGATATTGTAAAAGAAGAATTAAATATTAAAAAGGTTGAGCTTGGAGCGGACCTTTCAAAATATGTTAACTTTGAAATAAAACCTAATCTACCTGTTATAGGTAAGTTATATGGAAAATTAATTCCTCAAATCAGAAAGGCAATTTCTGAAAAGAACCAAATGGAATTGGCTCAAAAGATTCAAAATGGTGGAAGTGAAACTATAATTGTTAATGATACAGAAATAGTTCTTACAAATGAGAATCTTTTAGTTACAATGCAAGGTTTAGAAGGTTATGCATTCGCAGGAGAAGGTGAACTTGGAGTTGTTTTAGATACAACTGTAACACCAGAACTTCAAGAGGAAGGGCATGTAAGAGAAGTTATTTCAAAGATTCAAAATATGAGAAAAGATAAAGGATTTGAAGTTGCTGATAGAATAAATCTTTATATATCAAATAACGATATGTTAATTGATGTTATTAAGAAATTCGAACAAACAATAAAGAAAGAGACTTTAACTTGTGAAGTTCTTTATAATCAAGAATCTAATTATTCAGAAACAGTTATAAATAGTGAAACATTAAACATGAATGTTGAAGTTGTAAGATAAAAACTAAAATGACTAGGAATAAAAGATTTTATTAATATTCCTAGTCATTTTAATATTTATATACATATTTAATATGGTTTTCATATATATTTCTTATATAAGATTGTAAATTAGTTAATATGTTTATAAATTTAAGATTAAAAACTATGATTTTTGACAAAACTTACAATAAAATAATAATTTATTTTAAGTTATGTTGATTTATAAGGCAATATGTTAGTATAATGAGATTATCTAGAAAAATTCAAAGGAGGAATAATAATGGCTACTTCTATTAAGGATGTTGCAAAAGAAGCAGGAGTATCAATTGCAACCGTTTCTAGAGTTTTAAATGATATCGATGTAGTAAACGAAGATACTAAGAAGAAAGTTTTAGATGCAATAAAAAAGCTTGGATACAGACCAAATATAGTTGCAAGAAGTTTAAAAACTCAAAGAACAAAGACAATAGGAATTTTACTTCCTGATATATCAAACCAGTTTTACCCAGAAATTGTAAGAGGTGCTGAAGATGTTTCAAATATATACGATTACAATATAATACTTTGTAATTCAGACCTTGATATAGAAAAGGAAAAAGAGTACTTAAGGGTACTTAGAGAAAAAATGGTTGATGGTGTAATTTATATGAGTAGTTCTCTTAATGAAGAAATATTAGAACTAATCAATGAATTAGATATAAAAACTGTTTTAGTTGAAACTAAGGATAAAGAAGGAGTTCTACCAAGTGTAACAATTGATAATGTTAAAGCTAGCTATGATAGTACAAAGTTATTAATTGAAAAGGGAATAAAAGAAATTGCCTTTATAGGAGCTGAAAAAGAGAGCAAAAATGCTTGGGGTGATAGATACGTTGGTTATGAAAATGCAATGAAGGAATCAGGAATAGAAATAGATCCTGAACTAGTTCATCTAAGCTCAATGAAAGTAAAGAGTGGATACGAAGGCATACAAAAGTTCATAAAGCAAAATAAGAAATTTAGAGGTGTTGTATGTGCTTCTGATGATATTGCAATGGGCGCAATTAATGCACTAAGAGATAATAACTTAGATATTCCAAAAGATGTAAGTGTAATTGGATTTAATGATAATTTTGCAGCTTCAATTTTCTATCCAAAGATCACAACAATTTCTCAACCAACTTATGATATGGGATCTGTTGCTATGAGAATGCTTATAAAACTTTTAAATAAGAAAGAGCTAGATGAGCCACATTATGTTTTAGAACATCAGCTAGTTGAAAGAGAAAGTACAGTTTAATAGAAAAATAATTAAATTTTATGTTTAGTTAGTATAAAGATTAAATGTATATGTTTATAGAGGACTACTTCAAGATAGTTTAAAGCTATTTGGGAGTAGTCCTTTATTAGCGTTAAAGTTGTAATTAGTTGCATATACAACTAACTTGTGTTAATATAATTTGTATGTAATTATTTGGATATGAAATATGATTATTGTTAATACTATATTAATATGATTAAGATAGGGGAGAAGTAATATGGATTGCTATCAGCATATAGGTAAGTATATTGGTGAAATACATAGATCTAGCTATATGTACTTTGGCAAGAGATTTAGTAAATTTGGGATAGGGGCTGGTCAGTACTTATTTCTTTTAAATCTTTATGAAAATGATGGTATAACACAAGAAGAATTGACGAAAAAGGTTAGATTAGATAAAGCGACAACAGCTAGGGCAATAAAGAAATTAGAGGATGAAGGTTATGTAAGTAGAATAAAAAAAGAAAGTGATAAGCGTGCATATAGATTGGAACTAACTGAGAAAGCAGAACAAATTAAAGATGATGTATATTCTATAATGAATGAATGGGAATCTGAGATTAGAATGTGTTTTACTGATGAAGAATCTCAAGAATTAATGAATTTGTTGAATAAGTTATCTAAGAGTTCTTTAATTAATAAGGAGGATATTCATGAATAAGCAGAATAGATTAGGAGAAATGGGTGTAGGGAAATTGTTGCTTGAGTTTTCAATCCCTGCAATTATAGGAATGTTAGTTAATACATTATATAACATAATAGATAGAATATTTATTGGGCATATAGAAGGCATAGGTGAACTCGCCATGGCTGGTGTTGGAATTACAATGCCAATAATGTTTATAATTTTAGCATTTGGTATGTTAATCGGAATAGGTACAGCTACAAAAGTGTCAATAAAGCTTGGAGAGCATGATAAGGAAGGGGCAGAAAGGCTTCTAGGAAATGCGTTTACATTAATAATAATAATTGGTGTATTGTTAACGTTGTTTGGTCATATATTTGCTAATCCGCTTTTGAAAGCATTTGGAGCGAGTGAAAATATTATAGGTTATGGTGAAGATTTTATAAGGGTAATTATTAGCGGTTGCATATTTAATTTGATGAGTTTCGGTTTGAATCATTCAATTAGAAGTGATGGAAGCCCCAAAATAGCAATGGCGTCTATGCTAATGAGTGCTATTATAAACATCATCTTAGATCCAATATTTATATTCGGTTTAGGTCTTGGAGTTAAAGGAGGAGCCCTTGGAACTGTTGTTGCGCAGACAATAAGCAGTATATGGATTTTATATTATTTCACAAAGGGATCTAGTGTACTTAAGATAAGAAGGAAAAATTTAAAATTGGAGAAGGACGCAGTTTTAAGTATTTTTGCTATAGGGGTCAGTCCATTTAGCATGCAGCTTGCACAAAGTGCAGTTCAAGTGATAACTAATAATTCATTGCAGTCATATGGTGGTGATTTAGCTGTAGGAGCAATGACTATAGTGAACAGCTTAGCTATGATATTTTTAATGCCTATATTTGGATTAAATCAGGGACTTCAGCCTATAATCGGTTATAATTTTGGCGCTAGAAAATATGATAGAGTTAAGCAAGCGGTAAAATACGGGGTTATTATAGCTACAATAATAGTGGTAATAGGATTTATAATAATTGAGGGAATTCCAGAAACATTAGTTAAGATTTTTAATAATGAATCATCGCTTATAGAAGTAACTGCTCATGGAATGAGAATATTTTTAATTATGCTGCCATTTATAGGAGCACAAATTATAATTACGAATTTCTTTCAATCAATAGGAAGAGTAAAAATATCGATGTTTTTAAGCTTATTGAGACAGGTGATAATATTAATTCCATGTCTTATAATAATTCCAAGGTTCAAAGGATTAGATGGAGTATGGATCGCAGGAGCAACATCTGATATACTATCAGTTATAATTACACTCATCGTATTTGTTAAGACATCAAAGGATTTAATGGGAAATGGAAAAGAACAAAAAGTTATTTTAGAAAATTAAAAGAATAGGTATGCCTCAATGTAGTTTTTAATATATTGAGACATACCTATTTTATTTAAAGGATTCCTTCGTTTTTTAGAATATCTTCTAATTTCTGAACTCTATTTGATAAACAAATAAACTTTTCTTTTAACTGTTCTTTTGACGGTTCATCATTGCTTATAACTTTTTCCATGTCTTCTACAGTCTTTAGAGCTTCTTCTACATCTTGTTGAGCTATCTTTAAATTTGAATCGTTCATAAAAATTCTCCTTAAAATAATATAATTATGTTTAGTAATTATATCCTATCACTACTAAAAAATAAGTGCAAGGAATATAAATGTAAAGAATAACTATACTATGGGGGAGAATATGATAAATTATATTTGGTTTTTTCTAATATTTTTTGGAATTCTAGTTGGATTATTGACTGGAAATGGAGAGCTTATTTCCAAAGCAATAATTAGTTCGTCAGGTAATACTGTAACTTTTATAATTGAACTTACAGGAATAATGTGCTTTTGGTGTGGAGTTATGAAGGTTGCGGAAAATAGCGGACTCACTGAAAAATTATCAAAGTTATTAAAGCCTATTCTTAAAAGAATTTTTAAAGAGGCTGCAAAGGATGAAAGGGCTTTAGGTGCTATTGTTATGAATCTTACGGCTAATATGATGGGATTGTCAAATGCAGCAACCCCTTTTGGAATAAAGGCGATGGAAGAAATGGATAGACTTAATTCAGATAAAGAAACAGCCTCAAATGATATGGCGCTTTTTCTTGTCTTAAATGCTACATGTATACAGTTAGTTCCATCGACGATAATATCTATAAGAGCAGCATGTAACTCGGTTAATCCTGGAATAATAATATTGCCAACGATAGCATCAACGGCAACAGCTGCAATAGTTGGAGTAATATGCTGCAAGATATTACAGAAATATTTTTAGAAATCTCAACACTAGAATTTAATTAGAAATGCTTCAAGGAGGATTATAGAATTATGTTTAATTACTTAAGTAAAAGCATAATACCAATAATATTTTTACTTATAATAACATATGGTATGTTCAAAGGAAGAAAGGTTTATGAATGGTTTATAGAGGGTGCTAAGGACGGATTGATGGTAACCTTAAGAATATTTCCATATCTTTTAGCTATGATAATTGCAGTGCAAGTATTTAGAGAGGCAAAATTAATGGATTTACTAAATAATCTAATTGCTCCACTTGCAAATTTAATAGGATTACCTAAAGATCTAATACCATTACTAATAATAAAACCACTGTCAGGAAGTGGTGCAATTGGTGTGTTTACAGATATAATAAAAAGTTTAGGACCAGATACAAGAACAGGTCTTATAGCGTCAGTTGTAATGGGAAGCACAGAAACTATATTTTATACAATTACAGTGTATTTTGGAGCAATTAAGGTAAAAAAGATAAGGCATACTTTATGGGCAGCAGTATTTGCTGATGCAACAGCAATAATTATGGCTATATTTATGGTAAATATATATTTTTAAAATAACAAGTTTAATTATTTGATAAAATTTGTTAGTCAGAATATTTATTAGTTAGAATCATTGGAGTATTATATTAACATAGGAATATATTTTAATAGTAGAAAAGAGGCTAAATTATGAATAAAGATACTTATATAGAAAACAGAAGCAAACTTATGAATAGTGTAGAAGATAATTCAGTAATGATATTATTTGCAGGTAAACCAGCTAAAAAGACTGGAGATGAATTCTATCAATTTACTCCAGATAAGAACTTTTATTATTTAACAGGAATACAAGAAGACGGACATTTGGTTGTATTATCTAAATATAATAATATAGTAAGTGAAAAGTTATTTTTGACAGATTTAGATTTGGATAAAGAAATGTGGAGTGGAAAAACATTAAGAGATTTTGAGGGAAAAGAGATATCTGGAATAAATGATGTATCTTATATGAAGGAGTTTACTTCCTACCTAAATGTATTAATAAAGGGAAAAGAAAAAGTTAATTTGTATCTAGATTTGGATAGAGAAGAGTTTGAAGAAAGTGATTCTGTATCAAATAGATTTGCAAAAGAGATTATTAGTAAGTATCCACATATTAATATAAAGAATTTTACAAGTATAATTGCACCTCTAAGAATGGTTAAGTCTGAGAATGAGATAAAAGAAATGAGGAAAGCAATAGAAATAACTATTGAAGGTGTAAAGTCTTTAATGAAAAATGTGAAGGCTGGAATGAAGGAATATGAAATCGAGGCTTATTTTGATTTTGAATGCAAAACAAGAGGCGTTAAAGATTATGCTTTTAGAACAATAGCAGCAGCAGGGAAAAATGCAACAATACTTCATTATGTAGATAATAGCAGTGAGTTAAAAGATGGAGATTTAATTCTATTTGATCTTGGAGCTCAATGGAATTTATATAATGCAGATATAACAAGGGCATTCCCTATAAATGGTAAGTTCACTCAAAGACAAAAGGAAGTTTATGAAGCTGTACTTAGAGTTAATAAAGCAGTAATTGAAAGAATAAAGCCTGGAGTGGATTCAAGAGAATTAAATGTATGGGCTAAAGATTTAATTGCACAAGAATGTATTGGATTAGGGCTTATAAAAGAGAAATCAGAAGTTAACAGATATTATTGGCATAAAATAGGTCACAGTTTAGGCCTAGATACTCATGATTTAGGTATACTTGGTAGAGAATTTACATTTGCAGAAGGAATGGTATTTACAGTGGAACCAGGTATATATATAGCTGAAGAAAATATAGGCATAAGAATTGAAGATGATATTTTAGTTACTAAAGATGGATGTGAAGTTTTAACTAAGAACATGATTAAGGAAATTGATGAAATCGAAGAATTCATGAAATAATATATTGTTGCCAAAATAAGAACCTAATAAGATTAAGATACATATATGTGTTTACTTATTAGGTCTTATGACGTTCTTAAAAAATATATTTAAAAGAGGGAATAAATATGAGAGTATCAGAAAGAATACAAAAATTAAGAGAAATAATGAAAAAAGAGAATATAGATTATTATATAGTGCCAAGTGAAGATTTTCATCAAAGTGAATATGTGGCTGAATGTTTTAAGTCTAGAGCATATATAACAGGATTTACTGGTTCAGCAGGAACAGCATTGATCGGAATGGAAAAAGCAATACTATGGACAGATGGAAGATACTTTATACAAGCCAATGAACAATTAAAAGATTCTGGAGTAGAGCTTTTTAAGATGAGAATTCCTGGATGGCCGACTTTAGAAGAGTGGTTGATGGAAAATATGATGGATGGCCAAACTTTAGGTTTTGATGGAAGAGTATTATCGGTTAATCAATATAAAGAAATTCTAAAAATAAAAGAAAATAAAAATATAAACATAGTAATGAATAAAGACTTAATTGAAGAAGTATGGGAAGATAAGCCTAAAATGCCCAAAGAAAAAGTTTTTTTGCATGAAGTAAAGTATTGCGGAAAAACCGCAAATGAAAAGATTCAAGAAGTAAGAAATGAAATGAAAAAGCTATGTGGAAAGTCATATATAATATCATCATTAGATGATATAGCATGGATTTTTAATATTAGAGGAAATGATGTAAAGTATACACCAGTAACTTTAGCATATGCATTAATTGATGAAGAGAAAGCTATGCTATACATAGATGGAGAAAAGATATCATCTGCTGATGAAAAAACATTAACTAAAGAAGGCATAATAATAAAAAATTATGAGGATATATTTGAAGATATAAAAGAAGTACAAGATAGTGTTATATTAGACCCAAGTAAAATAAGTGCGTATATATACAATCAGATTAATAAAAGAATAAAGAAGATAGAAGAAATAAATATAACTACAAAATTAAAGGCCATAAAGAATAAGAAGGAAATAGAAAATCTTAAAAATTGTCAACTTAAAGATGGAGTTGCAATGGTAAGGTTTATTAAGTGGATCAAAGAAGGTCTAGATAAGGAAGATATAACAGAGATCACCTTAGCGGAAAAGTTATGTGATTTTAGGAGTCAAGGAGATTTATTTATTGAGGAAAGCTTTGGAACAATTGCAGGATATAAAGAACATGCAGCGATGATGCATTATTCTGCAACAGAAGAAAGTGCATATAAGTTAGAAAAAGAAGGAATATTGTTAGTCGATAGCGGTGGACAATATTTTGATGGGACTACAGATATAACACGTAGCATTGTTTTGGGAAAATTAACTGAAGAAGAAAAACGAGATTTTACGCTGGTTCTAAAAGCACATATCAACCTTATGAAAGCAAAATTTTTAAAAGGAACTACAGGATCCAATATAGATATTTTAAGTAGAAGAGTTTTATGGGAAGAAGGAATAGATTACAAATGTGGAACAGGTCATGGGGTTGGATTCTGCTTAAGTGTTCACGAAGGTCCACAAACAATAAGGCCAGTACCGAATACAATAGAATTAGAACCGGGAATGATATTAACTAATGAGCCAGGAATATATAGAGAAGGCAAACATGGAATAAGGACAGAAAATATTATGCTAGTTGTTGAGGACGAAAGAAATGCTGAGTTTGGAGAATTTTATAAATTCGAAACCATGTCATATTGTCCAATAGACTTAGATGGAATTAATGTTCAATTGCTGACAGAGGATGAAAAAGAATGGCTAAATAATTATCATAAAGAGACTTATGATAAATTAAGTCCATTCTTGAGTGATAGTGAAAAACAATTTCTTAAGGAATCAACTAAGGAAATATAATTTAAACATTATAAATAGGTTATTGCACTTGAGAGCAACAAATAGTATAATGTAAATAATTTGGGGATTAATATATATTATAGGTTAAAATTTTGCATATAATATTGAAAGAAGATAGTCTCTTAAGTAAACTACTAATAATTAAATAGAATGCTATGAAGAGAAGAGTAGTAAAAGAATCATTCCATAAGAGAGCTAATATATGCTGAAAGTTAGCGTTTGTGAATTTTATGAAGATGGTCTCAGAGCATGTTTCCTGAGTCAAAATTATTTGGTTAGGGAAATACGGAAGCGACCGTTATATTGCAGGGTGATGTTGGTCACCTACTGAGTTATTTGCTGTGAGGTAAATAAGAATTAGAGTGGTAACACGTATAATACGTCTCTATATAGGTTTTAATACTTATATAGAGATTTTTTTGTGCTTATGAAAAGATTAAAAGATAGAGCCAAGATAATTTGAAGATAAAAACATGAAGACGATAATAATCTTTAGAATATATATTCTAATATTCTAATATTCTAATATTCTGAAGAATATGCTTGAAAAATGCGGGCTGGATATGTTATGACACAATATATAGAAGGTAAAAATTAATATTATGATAGAAAAATAGCAATAAATAATTGCTTTAATATAAGGAGGACACAAATAATGTGTACAGATTGTAAAAAAACATATTATATTACGACACCAATTTATTATCCATCAACAAAGCTTCATATAGGTAATACCTATACAACTGTAGCTGCTGATGCTTTAGCAAGATTTAAGAGATTAACAGGCTATGATGTAATGTTCTTAACAGGAACAGATGAACATGGTCAAAAGATCCAAAGAATAGCTGAAGAAAAAGGAATAACACCAAAACAACACGTAGATGAAGTTGTTGCTGGTATTAAGGATCTTTGGAGCATGATGAATATAAGTTATGATAAGTTCATTAGAACTACTGATGATTATCATATTAAAGCTGTTCAAGACATATTTAAGAGATTATATGATCAAGGAGATATATATAAGAGTTCTTATGAAGGGTGGTATTGCACGCCTTGTGAATCTTTTTGGACTGATACGCAATTAGTTAATGGAAACTGTCCTGATTGCGGAAGACCAGTTGAGAAATCAAAGGAAGAAGCATATTTCTTCAAGATGAGCAAGTATGCTGATAAATTAATTAAATATATTGAAGACCATCCAGAGTTCATTCAACCAGAATCAAGAAAAAATGAAATGCTAAATAATTTCTTAAAACCAGGTCTTCAAGATCTTTGTGTTTCAAGAACAAGCTTCAACTGGGGAGTACCTGTAACTTTTGATGAAAGTCATGTTGTATATGTTTGGATTGATGCATTATCAAACTATATTACTGCCCTTGGATATGGCCAAGAAAATAAAGATTTATATAATAAATATTGGCCAGCAGATGTACATCTAATAGGAAAAGATATTTTAAGATTCCATACTATTTATTGGCCAATAATGTTAATGGCGCTAGATCTACCTCTTCCAAAGCAAGTTTTCGGTCATGGATGGCTACTTGTTGATGGTGGGAAAATGTCAAAATCTAAAGGTAATGTAGTAGATCCAGTTGTTCTTGTAAATGAATTTGGAGTTGATCCTGTAAGATATTATTTATTAAAAGAAATTCCATTTGGAGCAGATGGATTATTTAATAATGAAATATTTATAAAGAAAATAAATTCAGACCTTTGTAATGATTTAGGTAATCTTTTATCAAGAACAGTTGCAATGGTTGAAAAATATTTTGGTGGAGAAATGCCAGCTCAAGATGAAAAAGAAGCTATTGATGATGAATTAATAAATTTAGCATTATCAGCACCAGCTAAAATTGAGGAGGCAATAAACGAATTAAATATACCTCAAGCTTTAGAATATGTTTTTGAATTAATAAGAAGAGCAAACAAATATATAGATGAAACAACTCCATGGATATTAGCTAAAGATGAAAGTAAAAAGGCTAGACTTGGAACAGTTCTTTATAATTTAGCCGAAAGCTTAAGATTTGCATCAGTAATGATTTCAGCGTTCTTGCCAGAAACATCTAAGAAGATTAATGAGCAAATTAATACTACAGAAATTTCATGGGAATCATTAAAGTCATTTGATGGAATTAAGGCAGGAACTAAGGTAGTAAAGGCTGACAACTTATTCCCAAGAATAGATGTAGATAAGAAATTAGAAGAATTAGAAGCTTTAAAGGCTGCTCAAACACCAGCTAAGAGAGAAATTACACCTATAAAAGAAGAAATAACAATAGATGATTTTGAAAAGGTTGATTTAAGAGTAGTAAAAGTATTAGCATGTGAACCAATAAAGGGAGCTAAGAAACTATTAAAATTAAAAGTTGATTTAGGTGGAGAAGAAAGACAAGTGGTTTCTGGAATATCTAAGTTCTATAAACCAGAAGAAATAGTAGGTAAAAATGTAGTTTTAGTTGCTAACTTAAAGCCAGTAAAACTTAGAGGCGAATTATCACAAGGAATGATTTTATGTGCTGCAACAGATGATGACAGTATATTAAAAGCAGTGGATCCAGGTGAGATTCCAACAGGTAGCATTGTAAGATAATTATAAAAAATAGAACGTCTCACTTAGGGGAGTGAGACGTTCATTAACCATACTAAATAAATGGTTAAAAGGGGTAAATAATAATGCTTTAACTACTTTACAATATTAATTTTAATGCATTAATATGTCATTTAAGTGTCAAATAATAAATTCGTAAAAAAATTAGTATTTACGAATTTATTTTTATTTTAATTGCTATGATTTGCATTTGATCATATAGTTTTAAGTAAAGCTATCATAAAGAGGTATAAGTAATAATTTTATGTTATTATTTAAATAAGTAATCCTAAATTTAAATGCAGTAGTTTTAGAATATGACAATTTGGAAATAATGTTAATAGGAAAGGAATATTGGTTTATGAATCAAAAATTTAAAATAATAGATAGTCATGCTCATTATGATGATGAAGCTTTTAATGAAGATAGGGAGTCCTTGCTAAATGAGATTAATCAAAATGGAGTTATTGGAATCCTAAATTGCGCATCATCATATGATAGTTTAAAAACAACAGATCAACTAACTAAAGATCATAATTTTATCTTTGGAGCTTTAGGAATACATCCGGAAAATGCGAATGAGATGAAAGGCGATACACTAGATGAAATTAAATCTTATATTAAGAATAATGACAAAATAGTAGCTATTGGGGAGATTGGATTAGACTATTATTGGGATGAAAATCCACCTAAAGATATTCAAAAGGATGTATTTAGAAGTCATATGAATTTAGCTAAAGAACTAAATTATCCAGTTGTTATTCATGATAGAGATGCACATCAAGACACATTAGAAATAATTAAGGAATTCCCAGAAGTTACAGGTGTAGTTCACTGTTTTTCAGGGAGTGTAGAATTTGCAAGGGAATGCGTAAAACTAGGATATTATATAGGAATAACAGGTGTTGTTACATTTAAAAATGCAAAAAAAGTTGTTGAAGTAGTTAGAGAAATCCCTTTAGAAAAAATACTTGTAGAAACTGATTGCCCGTATATGGCACCTGAACCAAACAGAGGAAAGAGAAATAAATCAGACTATATTGAATATATAATAACTAAGATAGCAGAAATTAAGAATATTGACCCTTATGAGGCAAATTTGAGATTTAACGAGAATTTTTTTAGATTGATAAGAAAGGAAAAATAAGGTAAAATATTAAATGTACACTTTAAATATAATTTCTGTATTCAACATAAAGTAAATCTAATATTAAACTGAAATTATCATTAAGTTTAATAAATGTTTCTATAATTTCATATCATTAAATTTTTAATTTCATAATGAAGTAATATTAAATACCGCTATCATTTTTATATATTATATTTTATGCACAAAGTGCATTATTACAATGCTTCATTATATTGCAAGAGTTTACTAATTTGACAAGTCTAGAATATTAATATATAATTCAAAAGACACTCTTGCCAAAGGAGGGAAAATAATGATAGAAAAATTGAGACAATTTATTAGGCAAAGTTTTTCTAACGGTCCGAAGGCAAAAATTATAATTGGAACAATTGCGATAGCATTTGTAGTTGTTACAGCAGTGACTATAATGAGCATAAGAAAAACGCTCGTAATAAGTATAGACGGTAAAGAAGCGACTTTTGTCACTTACAAGGGGACTGTTAAAGGTGTGTTGCAAGAAAATGGGATAGAAGTATCGCCTAAAGATAAAGTGCAACCGTCCTTGGAATCCAAAGTATCTGAAAAAGAAACTATTAAAGTAAAAAAGGCTGTTCCAGTAGATATTAAGGCTGGTGGAATGGAAGTACAATTGCAAACGGCAGAGGATACGGTTGAGGATATGCTGGATGCAGAGAAAAATACATTAAAAGATCAAGGAATAGAATTTGACAAAGACGTAGATGAAGTATCACCATCCCTAGAGTCTAAGTTAGAGGGTAACGAAAGTGTCCAACTTGTCAAAGTGGAAACAAAAGATGTCACCGAAAAACAGCCAATTAACTTCGATACAATTGTAGAAAAAGATGAAAATTTGGACAGTAGTGTTCAGAAGGTTAAGAGTGAAGGAGTTAATGGTGAGAAACAAATTACTTATCAAATAATATATAAAGATGGGGTAGAAATTTCTCGTAATGTAAAGAGTACTAAAACCATATTGGAACCACAAAATGAAGTTGTGGTCAAAGGAACTGGTCAAGTGTACGCAAGCAGAGGTGGAGACAGAATAACTTATAAGAAAAAGATTAATTGCACAGCAACAGCTTATAGTAACCATTCTACTACAGCTACAGGAAGAACGCCTGTTAGAAATCAAGGTGGTATGAGTACGATTGCAGTAGATCCATCCGTAATACCACTAGGAAGTAAAGTATATGTGGAAGGGTATGGATATGCAATTGCATCAGATACAGGTGGTGCTATAAAGGGCGACAGAATTGACATATACCTTAATTCGTCAAATGAATGTGATTCGTGGGGAAGAAGACCAGTTGATGTATTAGTAGTTGCTTACCCAGGGCAATGGTAAGCTATTTTAAGAGATAACAGATGTTATCTCTATTTTTTTCTTTGAATTTGTGGATGTTTTATCATATTATTAGAAATGAGATAAAATAAATTTAAGGCTATTTTATGGTATAGATATATGAATGCAATAAAGTAATTATTAATAAAGAAAGGAAGTAACACATTGATAAAAGAAGTAATAGTCGTTGAGGGTAGAGATGACGTTGACGCTGTAAAGAAAGCTATAGATGCAGAAATAATCGCTGTAGGAGGATTTGGAATAAATGCAAAGGTCATAGCAAGAATACAGGAGGCCCAGAAAAGAAAAGGGGTAATTGTATTAACAGACCCAGATTTTGCAGGGGAAAAAATAAGAAGAATAATAGCAAAAAGAGTTAAAGGAATAAAACATGCATATATTGCAAAAGAAGATGGACTTAAGAACGGAGATATTGGAGTAGAAAATGCATGCCCAGAAGTTATTTTGAAGGCGCTTGAAATGGCAAAGATAACACAAGAAGAAAAACAATCATTTTTTACTATGCAGGATATGTTTTATTTCAAGCTTACAGGAGATAATACTTCAAAGATTAGAAGAAATATTCTTGGTAAGTTATTAGGAATAGGTTATGGAAATGCGGCGCAGATGGTTTCTAGATTAAATAATTATGGAATAACTAAAGAAGAATTTACTAATGCTATAAAAGAAATAGAAAAACAATTGGAAGTAGGTAAGAAATAAATGGATTTAAAAGATATAAAAACTCAGGAACTAGTCAAAAAATATAATTTTAAGTTCTCAAAAAGCCTTGGGCAAAATTTCTTGGTTGATGATTCTGTTCTTGATGATATAGTTAATGGAGCAGAAGTTAACAATGAAGATTTTATTATAGAGATTGGACCAGGTGTAGGTACGCTTACCGCTCAACTTTTGATGAAAGCTAAAAAAGTAACATCTATTGAATTAGATAATGATTTAATTCCGATACTTGAGCAAGAGTTGGGGGAGCACAAGAATTTTAGTTTAATACATAAAGATGCACTTAAAGTGGATTTTAATGAACTTATTGGAGATGAGAAAAGTGTTAAGCTTGTAGCAAATCTTCCATACTATGTTACAACCCCTATAATAGTTAAGCTTCTAAAAGGTGGATATAATTTTAAATCATTAACTATAATGATTCAAAAGGAAGTTGCAGAGAGAATTAATGCTGAACCTAATTGTAAGGAATATGGTGCATTGTCGGTTTTAGTTCAGTATTATTGTAATACAGACATAATAAGGAAGGTACCACCAACTTGTTTTATTCCTAGACCAAAGGTTGAATCTATAGTAATAAGACTAGATAGATTAGATGAACCAAGAGTTAAAACTAAGGATATCAATATTATGTTTGAGATTGTAAGAGCAGGTTTCAATATGAGAAGAAAAACTTTATGGAATGCAGCAAAAACATTAAAAGTAGATAAAGAGAAATTAGAAGAAGCATTTAAGAAATCAGGAATTGATCCTAAGAGAAGAGCTGAAACATTAACATTAGAAGAATTTGCGGCCTTATCAGATTGTATATATGATATAAGAAACTAAAAGGTGGAGAATGAGTAATTATTGAATTATTCGTTCTCTACTTTTTAGTTTCTATTAAAATTGCTGGGCTATATAGAGTATGAAAATATAGAAAAGTATTAGTTAAATCATAATTCTAATTTCCAAACATATACTATATGGAATAAATATATGTGGAGGGAATATAGGGTTGGCACACAACAAATTGTATAGAAACTTTATAATATTACAAGAAGATGAAAGAGGATATTCTCAATCTAATGATAAAGCTTTGTCTGGATATGCTAAGGTGGAGGCTAAAGGTGATAAGTGTAAAATCTCATTTTATGCGCAGAATCTTAGGCAGGAAGATAATTATTCCATGGTACTTATATGTTGTAAGAAGGATTTAAAACAATTAATTGATATTGGACCTTTAGCAATAAATGAAGTCGGAAAAGGAGATACTAGCAAAGAATATTATGTAAATAACATAGCTAGTCTTGGAATATCTTATGAAAAAATATCTGGTGCTGCTATATGTAGGGTAAAAGATAATGAAACAGAATTTGTAATGCATGGTTTTATGAATGGAGAAGAATCTGCTGATAATTGGAGAAAGTTTAAGATTATAAAAGCTGATTCTAGGAAATATGTTGATAAAACAACATTACAAACTAAGGAAAAAGAAAATTTGACTGTAAGTACATTAAATAAAACTATCACTCAATCAGGTACGAAAGAGGATGAATTAGTAAAGGCACCTAAATTACAAGATGAATCAGTTGAACGAAAAAAAGATGATATTGATCTTCAACCTAAAGCGAACATAGAATCTAAAGTTGAAGATAAACAAAATAGGATTCCAGAAGATCATCAAAACATAACTGAAACTATAGATAATTTAGATGAGGAAAGAAACAAGAATAAAGAGAGCAAAAAATGTGAGAAAGATTATAAACATGACAAGTGCGATAAGCATGATAAAGAAGGTAAATATGATAAGTGTGATAAACACGATAAATGTGATAAAGAAGACAAATATGATAAGTGTGATAAACACGATAAATGCGATAAAGAAGAAAAATACGATAAGTGTGATAAACATGATAAATGTGATAAAGAAGATAAGTGCGATAAACATGACAAATATGATAAAGCGGATAAATATGATAAGTACGACAAATATGATAAATGGGATAAAGATGAAAAATATAATAAGTGTGATAAATATGATAAACATGATAAGTATGACTATTTCGAAAAAGAAGAAGATATAGATGATGTTATTGGTAAAATAGCTAAGAAATTAGATACTTATGATGGTGTAATAGATCTAAAAGTAAGTCATCACATGTATGAAGATGTTATAGTATATGGATTTATAAAGGATAAGAAGAATCATAATTCTAAATGGAAGAAATTCAAATTAGAAAAGAAATGTAGAAATGAAAATCAGGATATAGATAATGTGCAAGTTAGCTCTAGGAGAATAGAAGAAAACTTTAAATTGGATAAATTGAATGACGTGGATACATCAGACAGAATGGACATAATAGATTTCGATGAATATGAAAATAATATTCAACAAGGAAATTTAGGTGGAGCCACAGGAGCAAATGATACATCTACGATGAATACGACTGGTACAGTGGAGTCTATGGAGCAAGGTAACTCAAATACTGGAATGGGCCAGGTTGATGCAGGAACAATGTGGCAACCATGGTCAGGGAACTCGGCAAATCAGACTAGCACAGGAGATATGAACCAGACAGGCACTAATACTGTAACAGATCAAACATCATCAAATGCTGGAATGAATCAAATGAACACAGGAACAATGGGACAGCCAGAGACTAGCGGTGAAACCGGAGGCATGGGACAGCTAGACTTAAATATGGGAGATACATCAAATGAAAATAATAATAATCAAAATGCCTCAAATCAGGGATTCACTATAAGTGGAGATATAGGTAAGTATTTTGAGAAGTTAGCACAAGATTTTAAACCGTTTATTGGAAAATTGAATGATATAAACTTCTGTAAGTGGTATAAAATCATTGTAAATGGTATAGAAGATTTATCAAATGATTCAAATTATAACAAATATACATTAGCATATTATCCAATGTTAAATTATTATCCTTACATTAGTAAAACAGGACATTTCTTATTAGGATATAAATGTAATAAAGATGGAGAAATGCAATATATTATATATGCAATACCAGGAAGCAAAGAAAAAAATGATCAACCGTATGGTGGAAGAACAGGTTTCGTAACATGGACTAATGATGGTAATAATGGCCAAGGATATTGGTTGATGTTCTATGATTTTAAAAATTCTTCAATCGTAATTCCGGCAAGATAGAGAACATTGTTATGAATAAGAAGCAGTTGATTGTTACGTCAATATTGTTATCATTGATGTTGATACTGGTCATAACCCAGGGCTTCTTTAAAGAAAATTTCGAACAGGTAATTCTTATGGATCAGGGGATAAGCAAATTTAAAGAATATTCTTTTGACGATAATAAATATGTTATATCTCTGCCAAGTGAATGGAATGTGGAGGAAAAAGAAAGTAAAGGGCAATATGTGAGTTATGAATTGGATTTTAAAGACAAAAATAATAAGCTTACTGGTTTATTGCAAGTAGTAAATACCAAAGAGGATATAAACGTGTTTGCAGAAAAAGATTTAAATAGTCAATGCCTAGAATATTATAATTCAGAATTAACATCTTTTAAAAATTCCTATAATTCTGGGGTATTAGTTAAATATGAAACAAAAGTAAAGAATGGATATGATTTTAACAATGAATGCTATTATCTAAATTTAGGAGAAGGTAAAACAGCAAAGATATTATTTAATCTTAAGTCAAAGGATTATAAGGATAATATGAAGACTATTTTAAATACGATTATTTCAAGTATTAAATCATCTCAAAGTTGAAATTAGCCAATTTATTGTATATAAAGTTTTATGGATTATAAGTGGTTAATATGAAAAGACTACATTATATGTTTGATATAAAATATATAATTGTGTGAATGTTGAGTTGATGAGTTAAATAAGATTTGCCAAGGATAAGCATAAGTATTATAATTTAAGTATCAAGGAGAGGCCAGAATAGCTTCTCCTTGATACTTATTTGACGTTTGGAGGCGAGCAATGAGGATAATATTATTTGAGATATTTGGGATACAAATAAAGAGTTATGGATTAATGATTGCAATTGGAATAATAGTTGCAGCTGCTATATTTATAAATAAAGGAAAGAAAAAAGGCTATGATGAGGATTCTTTATTAAATTTAGTAATTTTAGCTGTAATAGGTGGAGCGCTTGGTGGAAAGGGATTATTTATATTAACTGAGATTAAAGATATTATTAAAGAGCCAAGCATATTACTGAACTTTGGATATGGATTTGTTATATATGGTGCCATAGGTGGAGGAGCCTTGGCTATGTACTTATATTCTAGGAAAAAGTCTTGGAACATTGTTGAAATGTTGGATATGACGGTTCCAGGTCTTGCAATAGCCCAAGGTTTTGGTAGAATTGGATGTTTTCTGGCTGGATGTTGTTATGGAGCAGAAACCAAATTACCAATAGGTGTTACATTTCCAAAAGGATCTTTAGCACCAGCAGGAATACACGTGCATCCAACGCAAATTTATTCATCAATATTTGACTTTTTGCTAGGATTTATACTTTTGTACTATAGTAAGAAAGAAAAACAAACAGGAAAGATAGTGGGACTATATTTAATAGTATATAGTATAGGTAGATTTTTAGTAGAGTTTTTAAGAGATGATCCAAGAGGGAGTATCGGGATTCTATCAACATCACAATTTATCGCAATATTTACTTTGGTGATTGGTATTGTTGTATTTAATAACCATAGGATTTTCAAAGGAGCGAAGAAGAACAGTGAGAAATAGTAAGTTTTTAACAATAGTTTTACCATTGGTATTGGTCTCTAGTATGATGCTCTCAGGATGTAGCTTCATTGATAATATAGAAGTTAAAATGAATCTTAAAAATCAACAATTTGATTATATAAAGCAAAATAAGGTGGATAAAATTATTATACAAAGTGTTAGAGATAGTGGATTTAGGTTTGTAGTTAATGATCCTAAAGCCATAGATGACATTTACAAGATTTTATCAGATGGAAGTGAAGTTTCAAAGAAAAGCTCATTAGATCCAGATTATATTTTTGAGGTGTGTACCGGAGATGAAGTGAGAAAGTATCAGTATGTAGTTGGAGCTAACGAACATGGGACAGGAAACTTTTATGATGACGATAAGGCATTTTCAGTACCTAAAAATTTAGAGAATACAATAATGCAAAATCTTTCATTCATAAGAAAGCCAAGAGACTTTAATTATATATATTATCAATCAATATTAAAAGTTATTGATAAGAAAAAAGATAGCTTATCCAACGGAAACAAAGTTGGAGTGAACATAGCTGGAGATACAGATTGTTTGAAATACATATTTTCTGTGGATTTAGAAGATTTTAAGAAAAGTTTGAACAAAACTTTACCTAGTGTTGATTTAGTAAACAATAATTATGAAGATTTTGATACAATAATTAAAGTAAAAAATAGAGGATATAATAGTACTGTTTTCAAAACACTAATAACAGTAGATAATAAAAAGGATAATTCCTTTGAAAGTTACTATGTAACGGCAGAATATAATTATAAAGACTGGGATATTAAAATAAGTGAGCCTAATAAGGTCCCACAAGATTGGTAAGTAAAGGAGCATATATAAATGAGTTGTGAAAGTTGTAAAAGTAAAGACACATGTCAATCTAAAGGAACAGGATGTAGTGAAGAAAGTTTAAAGTTAATATCCAGATATGGAAATATTAAAAATGTTATAGGTATTATAAGTGGAAAAGGTGGAGTTGGTAAATCAACTGTAACTGGAATGATGGCAAGTATGTTATCTAAGAAGGGATATAAAGTAGGAGTGTTGGATGCAGATATTACAGGTCCATCTATGCCTAGATTTTTTGGGGTTAACAATAAAAGAGCTAAAATAATTCCATTAGAAAATGATATGGTAAAATTTGAGCCAGTGGAAACAGAAAGCGGGATAAAAATAATCTCCATGAATCTTTTAACAGCGGTAGAAGATGAACCTGTAATCTGGAGAGGACCTGTAATTACAGGGGTGTTAAAGCAGATGTTTGTAGAAACTAATTGGGAAGAGCTTGACTATTTACTTATAGATATGCCACCAGGTACAGGAGATATTGCTTTAACTGTAATGCAGGAATTCCCTATTGATGAAATTGTAATAGTTTCTACACCACAAGATATGGTGTCCATGATAGTCAAGAAAGTTGTTATTATGGCCCAAAAGATAGGAGTGAAGATTAAGGGCGTAGTAGAGAACATGGCATATATAAACTGTCCAGATTGTGATAAAAAGATACGAGTATTTAGCAGAAAGTCATCAGAAGAAAATGCGGAGTATCTTGGAATTCATTTAATAGGAGAGTTACCAATTAATATTGAACTTACAGAAGCATTGGAGCAAGGAAAAGCAGAGGAATACGTTAAGGAGAATCCGCTATATTCACTAATATTTGAAGGATTGTATTAAAAGAAAACTTCTTTTCCTTATACTATATTTATTTCATCATTTTAAATTATATTATTAAATATACATAACTTAATATTTCTTGGGAAATAATAAGCTTGTAATTTGATATTAGAGGAGATGAAGTAAACCATGAAACCAAAAGTAGATAAAGATACTTGTATAGCTTGCGGATTATGTCCATCTATATGTCCAGAGTGCTTTGACATGCAAGATGATGGAAAAGCAGGAGCTATAGTTGATGAAGTTCCAGAAGGTTGTGTAGATGAGGCAAAAGAAGCAGAAGAAAGCTGTCCAGTAAATGCAATTGAAATAGAAGAATAAAATTTGATTGCAAAATACAACTAAAACGTCTAAAATAAATAATTTATAAATAATAGTTATTTATTATTTGATCAAAAATAGGATTAATTTTGTTTTATAAAACAAAATTAATCCTATTTTTATTCTATATATTTTGCATTAATAAGCTTAAAATGCTGATAAGTGAAATTTTTAGTTACTAAGTATGGCTTCGAAACTAATTGTATATATAAATTGTTTTATATATACAATTAGTTTGAAATAGTATTTACTGATGATGCATGAAAAATTCTTTCTATAGGAAGAACGGCTAAAATTACTAAGCATATGATTCCTTCTATTCCAATCATTGGACCATTAACAAGTAAAGAATAAACTACTGGGGACATCCCTTCTGGGGCAAATGACCCGAAGAAAACTATACCAGAAATAAGATGACATAAAAATCTGACCAGTATTGCAATACTCACTCCAACTAATCTTCTTTGTTTGAAGAATCCGGCAAGACCTAATGCTGTAAAGGGCAATGGATAATCAAATAAAACTTGAACCGGATGTAGTATATATGGATCCAGTATTAGGGTTATTACACCATAAAGAAATCCTGTTAAACATCCGACTTCAGGACCGTATATGAATGCTATGAGCAATACTGGTATCATGCTGCCTAAAGTTATGCTACCACCTTGAGGAAAATGATATAATCTTAGCATTTTTAATATAGTGGCTAACGCTAATGCTATACCAATTCTAGCAATTAGTTCTGGCGTGAATTTTATCTTTTTTGCCTTAGCTAATGCTATAAGTAGTAAAATACATCCTAATAAAGTTATAATGGACATTGGACTTGCAAGAATATCTTGAATGTTTTGGGAGAAATTCTGGAAAAGTTTAGAAAATTGTTCGATCCAATCATTAAAAATTGACATAAAAAAAACCTCCTTAATTGTGCTCGGAGATTATCAACCAAATAAATAGTTTAAAGTTTTTAAGAGGTTGCATTCCCTACGCTAGAATTAACTAGATCAGGTTTTAAGGGTTTATGAATATCAAATCTCAGCCTCTCGGCTCCCCTAGCACATTATAAATATATTACACTTATACTATTTTATACCTATTATTATAGATAGTCAATTACATTGTATGTGCTAAATTTGTTATTATTACTTAAATTGGAATGTGAATTTGAGCTAGAAGCAATCAAATTTATAGAGTGATGTGGGATTGTGCTATTTGGTAATCTATTTGATGAAATGGTGAAGATATCATCATTTCTATTAACAATAGTAGCATCTTTATATGTTGAATCTAATATAAAATCTTTCATAATAACAAAACAGTCCTTTCAGTAAAGATTTCTTTGTTATTATTATTTACAAGTAGAAAAGTAAGTATACCTGTAAAAGGCTAAAGAGCTAAATAAAAAATATGAATTTTAATATTTAGCTCTTTAATTATGAGTAAATAGTTAACATAGATATTTTTTGATTAATCTAATCTTTCAACTATAAATCCAACAAGACCAGGTCCAGTATGAACGCCAAGAGCAGGTCCTATTGATCCGCCTAAGGTACATTCAATTAGATTAGGAAGATCTTTTATAGAATCATAAAGCATTTTAGATTTTTCAGGTGCATCCCCATCTAAAATCCAAACTTTACACTTATGATTTTCTAGATAACTTATTAATATATTTGTTAATTTAGATATGCATTGCTTTATGCCTCTTATTTTACAAACTGTATGATATATACCATCATCTCCAACAGTAATAATAGGCTTTAAATTGAGCACGCCCGCTATAGTTCCGGCAACTTTACCAACTCGTCCTCCCTTTATTAAGTATTCTAATGTATCTATTGTAAAAAACACATCAATCTTATCTCTAAATGAAGGTAAAGTTATCACTATTTCATCAAAGGATTTTTCTTGCTTTATTAGGTTTAGAGTTTCAATGACCATAGCTCCTTCTGACATGGTTAAAGTCATAGAATCAAATACAAAAGTTTTCACTTCAGGGACATTTTCAGATGCAAGTCTTGCAGAGTTATAAGCGCCAGAAAGGCCACTTGATATTGTTATAATAATTGCATGTGTATATCCTTCGTTTTTTACTTGCTCTAAAGCAAATGTAAAATCATCAACACCAGGTAAGGAAGTTTTGGGTATCTCCTTAGGCAAATATTCATATAGGGCCTTTGGCGTTATATCTATTCCATCAATATACTCTTTATCAGAGAATATAATTTTAAACGGGACTATTTTAATATTATTTTCTATTACGAAATTTGTATTCAAATCAGAAGCACTATCAGTTATTAATGCTATTTTATCCATCTTAGTTCCTCCTAGAAATATATAGTCTTAGTTTAATTATAACACTATTTGTAAAAAATACATTTCTTATATATTACTTAAAGAAATAATTTATATTATATTTATAGATAATAAACTATGTTTTTCATAAAACTTTTTGGTTCGCACAAGATGATAATTTACAGTAAATTTTAATCAATTTAACTTTTTAGAACACATATAATAATAATTTTCTTATAGTTTGTTATGAAAAAATACTATAAATCATAGTAAATTACAACAATAAAGATTATCTACAATAAGTCAAACATAAAAAAGTCGTAAAAATTGAATAAATCGAAAGATAATAGGATATAAATTGAGATAATTAAAATCTAGTGGTTTAAAAATAAAAAATTAGAAGTGTTGCTAATGAATACCTAATACAGTATAATAGTACGGTAGTAAAAATACTATATATTGTGCCATGGAGGGAATAATAATGCTATATGTTGTGAAACGCGATGGAAGAGAAGTTGAATTTAATTCAGATAAGATAGCTCAAGCAATTAAAGGATCAGCTAGTGAAATCGGTTTAAATTTAAAAGAAAGTCAAGTTCTAGATACTGTACATAAGGTGATTACTTATATAGAAGAAGACTATAAGAAGACTATAACTGTAGAACAAATACAAAATTTTGTAGAGAAAGCATTAAGAAATGAGGGACACAAAGATATAGCAGTCGCTTATTCAGCATACAGACGTGAAAGAACTAAAGTCAGAGATATAAAATCAGATTTAATGAAGGCTATAAGACAAATTGGAGTTGAAACTGATAGAGATAATGCAAATGTAGGAAATAATTTCAGTTCTAAGTTATTAAGAATAGCATCTGAATCAAATAAGTGGAATACACTAGCTACTATGCCAAAGAATTTGGCAAAGGCTCATGAGAATGGTGATTTATATTATCATGACTTAGATAGCTATAATTTAACTGTAAACTGCTTGCATATACCAACAAAAGAGATATTAGAGAATGGATTTAATACTGGATATGGAACAATTAATGCTCCTAAGAGAATTGAAACTGCTGCTGAATTATCATGTATATTATTGCAATCAACTCAAAATGATATGTTTGGTGGTCAATCTCATCCGGATTTTGATAATGACATGGGTATATTTGTAGAGCCAACTAGAGAAGAAATTAGAGAAGAATTATTGGAACTAGGTGTATCAGAAGAAAAGTTAGAAGCTATGGTAGAAAAGAAAGTAAGAAAAAAGGTACAACAAGCAATGCAAGGTGTAGTTTATAATCTTAATACAATGCATTCTAGAGCGGGATCTCAAGTACCATTTAGTTCAATTAATATTGGTTTACCTACAAGCTCAGATGCAGCATTAGTATGTGAAGTTTTTCTTTTAGAATATGAAAAAGGATTAGGTAAAGGTGAACAACCAATTTTTCCTAACATAATTTTTAGAGTTAAGTCAGGCGTTAATAGGGAAGAGAATGATGAATATTTTTATTTATACAAACTAGCATGTAGAGTAGCTGCAAAGAGAATGAATCCAACTTTTATGAATATTGATGCAGATTTTAATAAGGAATATTACGATAAAGGTTATGTTCCAGCTACAATGGGATGTAGAACTTATCTTATGAAAAATGTAAATGGTGAGCCTGGTTGTAAGGGAAGAGGGAATATAGCACCAACAACTCTTAATCTTCCAAGAATAGGGTTGCAAGCTAAAAATGATATAAATAAGTTTTTCAGTATATTAGATGCAAGATTAGAATTAGCAAAAGATTCTTTAATGCATAGATATGAGATTTTGAAAAATCTAAAAGTTAAGGATTTACCTTTTGTTGCAGGTCAAGGACTTATGAAGGGTTCAGAAGGATTAAAACCTGATGATTCTATAGAACCAATATTAAAGCAAGGAACTTGGGGAATCGGATTCATAGGTGTTGCAGAAGCATTATTAGCTTTGGTTGGAAAGCATCATGGTGAAGATGAAGAAGCAAGAAAATTAGGAATAAAGATTGTTGAACATATAAGACAATATTGCGATAGGCTTACAGAGGAATATAAACTAAATTGGAGTTGTTATGCGACTCCAGCAGAAGGGCTTTCAGGTAAATTTATAAAGCAAGATCAAAAGATATTTGGATTAATAAAAGGAGTAACTGATAAGGAATATTACACAAATAGTTATCATATACCTGTTTCGTACCCAATATCTATTAAAGATAAGATTGATATTGAAGCACCATACCATAAACTTTGTAATGGTGGTCATATAAGTTATATTGAAGTAGATGACACACCAGATGCAGAAACAATAATGGATATAATAAATTATGCATATAGAAATACTAATATCAGTTATATGGGTATTAATTTTCATATAAGATATTGTAGAGAATGTGGTACTTATCTTCAAAACAATGAAAGCAAGTGTCCTAAATGTGGCAGTCAGAATATTCAAGGAATATCAAGAGTTACAGGATATTTAAGTTTAGATGAAAGATTCGGTGCTGGAAAGTATCATGAAAGAGAAGATAGAATATCACATACTGAGAGACATGGGCATCACTACTAAAAGCATAATGATAATAGATTTTTAATTTATAAATTATAATATAGAAAAAGAAGATGGATTTATTAATCTCATCTTCTTTTTTTATATAAAAATATATCAATATATATTTAATTCATCAGATGTTATATTGGCTTATAAGGCAATATGAAACAAATAATTTTATGAGGAATGAGTTATATAATACAGAAGTTATATATTAAGGAAGCAAAAAAACATATTTTCTATAAGAATTATTAAAAAATAGAGGTATAAAAAGTAAACTTTAATATATTAATGAAATTAATAGAGAATATAATGTAACTATTTGGTATGAACACCAAATGCTTTGGATAAATCTGCTAAAGAAAATGGACTGTTAATTTATCAATGTATTGCAACATCAAAAAAAAAACTTGCAATAATTGAGAGTATTTTCATTAAAAACAATTAAAATTTGAAAATACATGCAGGAGAGTGGCTGTTTCGTTGCAAAAAAAATAAAATAAATCTTGTATAGATTTATTAATATATGATATTATAAATATACAGTAAAAATGTTAATTTATTAAAAATATGCTTTAAGTAATAAGAAAATAATATAAATGGGGGGACTAAAATGGCACTTAGTAATTTAAAAACTAATAAAAAAGTTTCTATAGTAGATACTACTCTTAGAGATGGTGAGCAAACAGCAGGGGTGGTTTTTGCTAATGAAGAAAAAATAGTAATAGCAGAAATGTTAAGTGACTTAGGTGTTGATCAGCTAGAAGTAGGGATTCCTACAATGGGTGGGGACGAAAAGAAGGCTATAAAAGAAATTGTAAAAAGAAATTTAAAACCTAGTATTATGGCATGGAATAGAGCTGTAGTCAGTGATATAGAACAATCAATAGATTGTGGAGTTGATGCAGTTGCCATATCAATATCAGTATCGGATATACACATTCAGCATAAACTTAAAACATCTAGAGAATGGGTATTAGAAAGCATGGTTAAATCTGTAGAATTTGCAAAGAAAAATGGTCTTTATGTATCTGTTAATGGGGAAGATGCATCTAGAGCAGATAAGGACTTTTTAGTTGAATATATTAATGCAGCTAAACAAGCAGGTGCAGATAGATTTAGATATTGCGATACTGTAGGAATTATGGAGCCATTTAAAATTAGAGATGATATTAAATATATATATGATAAAACAGGCTTTGATATAGAAATGCATACTCATGATGACTTTGGAATGGCAACAGCTAATGCGGTAGCAGGTATTAAGGGTGGAGCATCGCATGTTGGAGTAACTGTAAATGGTCTTGGAGAAAGAGCAGGTAATGCAGCATTAGAAGAAGTTATAATGGCATTAATGCTTGTTTACGGATATAACGGTGATGGAATAAATACACAAATGTTTAGAGAAGTATCACAATATGTATCAAGAGCATCAGGAAGAGAACTTCCAATCTGGAAAGCCATTGTTGGAACAAATATGTTTGCACATGAATCAGGAATTCATGCAGATGGAGCAATAAAGGATCCTAAGAATTATGAAGCATTTGATCCAGATATAGTTGGTCTTGAAAGACAAATTGTTATAGGAAAGCATTCAGGAAGAGCTTCAATAATAAATAAATTTAGAGAATATAATAGAGAACTTACAGAGGATGAAGCAAAAGGAATACTTGAACTTGTAAGAGCTACATCAGTTAGATTAAAGAGAACTTTATTTGATAAAGAAGTAGTTCAATTATATAAAGAGTATCATAGACGATTAGAAGAAAGAAATAAGCAATAATAGGGGGATTAAACATGGGAGATAATTTAGTTTATAAGATTTTAAAAAGCCACATTGTTGAAGGTGAATTAAAGGCAGGAGAGCCTATAGCATTAAAGATTGATCAAACGTTAACTCAAGATTCAACAGGAACAATGGCATATCTTCAATTAGAAGCTATGGGAATAGATAGAGTTAAGACAAAGAAATCAGTAGCATTTATAGATCATAATATGTTACAACAAGGTTTTGAAAATGCAGACGATCATAAGTTTATTCAAACAGTTGCATCTAAATATGGAGTATATTTTTCAAAGCCAGGGAATGGAATATGTCATCAAATATTCTTAGAAAGATTTTCAACGCCAGGAGATACATTAATAGGTTCTGATAGCCATACACCAACAGCAGGTGGTGTTGGTATGCTTGCTATGGGAGCTGGTGGATTAGACGTTGCTCTTGCTATGGGAGGAGGAGCTTATAATATTAATACTCCTAAGGTAGTTAAGATTGAGCTTACTGGAAAATTGAATAAAATGGTAGCGGCTAAAGATGTTATATTAGAAGTTCTAAGAATATTAACTGTTAAAGGTGGAGTAGGGAAAGTATTTGAATACGCTGGTGAAGGTGTTAAAACACTTTCAGTTCCTGAAAGAGCAACTATAACTAATATGGGAGCAGAACTTGGAGCTACAACTTCGATTTTCCCAAGTGACGAAAGAACTTTAGAATTCTTTAAGGCACAAGGAAGAGAAGAAGACTTTATAGAATTTAAGCCAGATGCAGATGCTGTATATGACGAAGTAGTAACAATTAATTTAAGTGAATTGACACCACTTACAGCTAAGCCTCATAGCCCAGACAATGTAGCTAAGGTTAGCGAAGTTGGTAAGATTAAAGTTGACCAAGTAGTTATAGGAAGCTGTACTAACTCTTCTTATGAAGACTTAATGAAGGTTGCTAAGATATTAAAAGGTAAAAAGGTACATCCAGATGTTAGCTTAGTAATAGGACCTGGATCAAGACAAGTTATGGAAATGATAGCTAGAAACGGTGCATTAGCAGATATAATTAGTTCAGGGGCAAGAATACTTGAAAATGGTTGTGGACCATGTATCGGTATGGGACAATCACCTGGAACTGATGCAATTTCCCTTAGAACTGTAAATAGAAACTTTTATGGTAGAAGTGGAACATTATCAGCACAAATATATATAGTGAGTCCTGAAACTGCAGCAGTTTCAGCTATAAATGGAGTTTTAACTGATCCAACCGAAGTGGATGTAGATTTAACAATAGATATGCCTAAGGAATTTTTAATAGATGATTCTATGATTTTAGCACCAGCACCAACAAATGCTGAAGTTGAAGTTGTTAGAGGGCCAAATATTAAGCCATTCCCAGTAAGCAAACCATTAGCTGAAGAATTAGATGGTAAAGTATTAATAAAGGTTGAAGATAATATTACAACTGACCATATTATGCCTTCGAATTCTAAGTTATTGCCATTTAGATCAAATATACCTTACCTTGCAGAATACTGCTTCAACACAGTTGACACAGAATTCCCTAAGAGAGCTAAGGAATTTAATGGTGGATTTATAATCGCTGGAGGAAATTACGGACAAGGTTCAAGTAGAGAACATGCAGCACTTGCACCATTATACTTAGGAGTTAAGGCTGTTATAGCTAAATCATTTGCAAGAATTCATAAAGCTAACTTAATAAATAATGGAATAGTTCCAATTGAATTTAAGAATGAAGCTGATTATGAAAAGATTGATTTAGTTGATGACTTGAAGATGGAAGATATCCAAGCTGCTTTAGAATCAGGAGTAGTTAAAGTTAAGAACTTAACTAAAGGAACTGAATTTGAGGCAACAGTTGATCTAACAGAGAAGGAAATTGCTGTTATTAAAGAAGGCGGAAGACTTAATTACGTTAAAGCAAATAGTTAATTATAAGATAAAGAGTGAAAATGCAGGGTCTTTAAGACTCTGCATTTTTTTATACCAATAAGCATGTAAATGCTTAAGGTCTATAATTCAAATTCAAGATAGGTGTAATAGGCAGGTGATTTGTAAATGTGATTATACTTACGTTATAATTAATTATCTAATAGAATGTATATAAATAGATTGATGAGAAAGAAGTGTAAGTTTAATGGAAAAGACTATAAGATTAGCAGGGATAGCATATGAGAGTTTAGTTAATGGGCCCGGTATAAGGAGAGTATTTTTTTCACAAGGTTGTAAGCATAACTGTAAAAGTTGTTTTAATCCTGATACTCATGATTTTTATGGAGGAGAGCAAAGAGATATAGATGAATTAATTAATGATACATTAAATAATGAAATTATAAAGGGAGTAACATTTAGTGGCGGAGATCCGTGGGAACAGGCAGATAAATTTGCATATATGGCAAAGGAGTTTAGAAAAAAAGGTTTAAATATTTGGAGCTATACAGGATATACTTATGAATATATTTTAGAAAATAAGGATTCGAGATTGGGCTGGAGTGATTTATTAAACAATATTGATGTTCTTGTAGATGGAAAATTTGAAGAAAGTAAGATGTCAGATGGACTTAAGTTTAGAGGTTCAACTAATCAAAGAATAATAGATGTTAAAGAAAGTATAAAAAAAGAACAAATTGTTATTATAGAACTTTAACATTAATATAAGATGTTTTTGAAAATATCCACAAATGTGTGAGTATAATTAAAAAAAGTTGTGGATTATTATTTGAACTATGTGGATAAATTTTGGAGTAATAAAATAGGCCCATATATCACAATATAAGTTATATTACTTATAGTGAAAGTTAGGTGAATGAAGCTTGATTTTAAATAAAGAATTTTATAAACAAGGTGCATTAATTTTAGCGAAAGAACTTTTGGGAAAAGTTATTATAAGAAAGGTTGACGGAGTGACATTAAGAGCTAAAATTGTTGAAACAGAAGCGTATATAGGAGAAATAGATAAGGCATCGCATGCTTATAATGGAAGAAGGACTGAAAGAACTGAACCTTTATTTAGAGAAGGTGGGATTGCTTATGTTTATTTTATTTATGGAAAATACTATTGTTTTAATGTTATAAGTGGATTAGAAGATAAGGGAGAGGGAGTTCTAATAAGAGCATTGGAACCGTTAAATGAATTTGATTATCTTGCAAAAAAAAGGTTTAATCAAAATTATGATGAACTTTCAGAAACAAAGAAAAAGGCAATTACAAATGGACCATCAAAACTGTGTATTGCATTTTCAATAGATAAATCGGAAAATTATAAAAGGTTATACGATGAAGGTGATTTTTATATAGAAGAAGGAGAAAAAGATACGTTTAAAATAGTGGAAACGAAAAGAATCGGAATAGATTATGCAGAAGAAGCAATAGATTTTCCATGGAGATTTTATATAGAGGAAAATAAATACATATCGAAAAAGTAGCAAACTTTTAATGTAATTCCTATTAAGCATTTAACTAAAATACAAATTTTTACTAAAAAGAAATAAAGAGTAATATATTTAATACGATAAATCTATCATGAGATATTTTTTATAGGAGATAGATTTATGATTACTAGAGTAATTAATAGAAATTTTAGTACGTATAAATATAAAAAGAGAAAAGCATCTTTAAAAATAAAAGTTACTAAAGAAAATATTATATCGTTTAGTGAAATACTCGAGAATGTACAAATGCTTAGGAAAAAAGGAATTATATCAGTATCAGATCTTAATAGAAATATATCTAAGTCTATAAAAAAGTAGTAATATAAAGATGACAGTACATGGATTAATTAAGACATGTATTGTCATCTTTGTATTACTTATTTTCTTTATCAACATTGATTAATTTATCAGAAATGATAAATCTAGGTCTGTGTTTAGCTTCATTATATATTTTTCCGATATATTCTCCTATTACGCCAAGAGATAAGAGCTGAACTCCGCCAAGTACCCAAATGGAAAGGGTTAATGAAGTCCAACCAGTAACTGTACGGCCTGAAATTTTAACTATAAGAGTATAAATTAGGGCTGCGCCTCCAGCAAAAAATATAGTAAAACCAAGGAGGGTTATTAATCTTATTGGTTTTATGCTAAAGGATGTAATTCCGTCCAAGGCAAAGGCAATCATCTTTTTTAGAGGATATTTAGATTCACCAGCAAATCTTTCATGACGTTCATATTCAACAACTGAGTATTTATATCCTATTAATGGAATCATTCCGCGAAGAAATAAATTAACTTCCTTATATTGACTTAACCCGTCTACAACACGTTTGCTCATAAGCCTATAATCTGCATGATTATAGACCATGTCTACGCCAAGAATACGCATTAATTTATAAAAACCTAATGCAGTTGTTCTCTTGAAAAAGGTATCAGTTTCTCTAGTGGATCTTACTCCATAAACAATATCGCATCCATCATAATATTTTTCTACAAATGCATCTATGACATCTATATCATCTTGTAAATCTGCATCTAATGATATAGTCATATCTGAATAATCTTTAGCAACCATGAGCCCAGCAAGTAAGGCATTCTGGTGGCCCCTGTTCCTTGAAAGGTTGATTCCTGAAAATATATTATTTTTGGAATGAAGCTCTTCAATTATTCTCCAAGTTCTATCTTTTGAACCATCATTAACAAAAAGTATTTTGCTTTTATTAGATATTAGGTTATTTGAAATCATAGTCTTAATTTTTACGAGCAATCTTTTACTAGTTTCATGTAAAACTTCTTCTTCATTATAGCAAGGAATTACAAGATATAGTATATCCTTCATAAAATCGCCTCCAATGATTAGTATAACCAAATAAATTAACAATATTATTCAATCGTAATCTTAATATTCATTATTTTATAATTCATATCTTATATTTGATATAACTACAGAGGTTTCGCTTATTAAATTAATTTCAGTGTTAACCCTACCTGGTCTAGAACTTTTAAGAATTTTTACAATAGGCCTTAGTGGGAAGTTAGGTATAGTTTCTTGCACAACAGCTATGTCACCATTACTTAGATCAACTAAAGTTCCTTTTGAGAAGGGAATTACAATTTTGCAGAATATATTAACAATTTCATAGTCAAATTTTTTGCCTGCATTAGACATTAAATATTCAAGAACATCACTTGGAAACATTGCTCTTTTATTAGGTCTACCGGTTGATAAAGAGTCATATGCGTTAGCAATGCTTACAATTTTACTTAAGGTACTTATCTCATCATTAGCTAGCCTATTAGGATAACCTAATCCGTCAGGTCTTTCATGATGCTGTAGTGTTATTATTTTGCTATTAGCGCTCAGATTATAAGAGTCTGATAAATATTTATATCCGAGTATTGGATGTTGGTCTAATATTGTAACTTCTTCATCCGTTAGTTCTTCCTCTTTCATAAGAATTTCCTTTGGAATAAATGTTTTCCCAACATCATGAAGCAATGATCCAATACAAAGATATTGAAGTTGTCTTTTTGGAAGCTTCAATGCAATTCCAAGGACTAGTGATATTACGGCAACATTCACAGAATGAGAGTAGATATAATTATCCATGCTTCTTATGTCTATTAGTGAAAGTAAGACACTTTTATTATTTAGAACATTTTCAATTAAATCTTCAGCCATAGACTCAATATTATTGAAATATACTGATTCATTTTTTGAAAACTTATCAGCAACAGTAAGTCTATTTATATTTGAAAAAGCTTCTTTTATTGTTAGAATTGCTTTTTGTCTCAATTCAGGTTTAATAATATCTTCAATTTCATCAGAACTAAATTCATCAATTATATATATTGATAAAATATTTAAATCCTTTATCTTAAAAATAATTCTTTCACTAAGGACCATACCAGCTCTTACTAATACTCTACCATCAGAATCGTATAATGTCTTACCAATAACTGTATTCGGTTTTACACATTCAATTGGAATTAATCTCATATTATCTTCTCCTCAAATGTTGGTTATAGTACAATTTACAACATAATTCTTAGTTAAATGTTAAACATAATAGTAGTATATCAGTAAAATTGGCGTATTTATAGTATTATGATGAAAAAATATATTATTTTGTTTAACATATTTAAAAAATAGAACTAACTACTAGTTAGAAAACAGGTCTGATAATTAGATTTTTATACAACAGATTTGATATAAGATACTAAACTCATAATTGATAATAAATTAAGTATTTTAGCAGATTTAAGTATATATAAGTCCATTAACTTTTTATATCAATAAATGATAATTTTGTTACTTGATATTTAAATTGTGTTATAATATTATAGATTACAAATAAAAATATCAAAGGGGGCTTTTTCAATGTCAAGAGTTTATAATTTTTCAGCAGGACCAGCTGTATTACCGGAGTCAGTCCTAAGAGAAGCTGCGGGGGAAATGCTAGACTACAAGGGGACAGGTATGTCAGTTATGGAGATGAGTCATCGTTCTAAAGCGTTCGAAGAAATCATCACCGATGCTGAAAAAACATTAAGAGAATTAATGAATATTCCGGATAACTATAAGGTATTATTCCTTCAAGGTGGGGCATCACAACAATTTGCAATGATTCCAATGAATCTAATGAAAAATAAAGTTGTGGATCATATTATTACAGGGCAATGGGCAAAAAAGGCAGCGTCAGAAGCAAAAATATTTGGAAAAGTTAATATATTAGCGTCTTCAGAGGATAAAACTTTTTCATATATACCAGATTTAAAGGATTTAAAAGTTTCAGAGGATGCAGACTATGTTTACATATGTCATAACAATACAATCTATGGAACTACGTATAAAGAATTACCAAACGTTGGGGATAAGATATTAGTAGCAGATATGTCATCAGATTTCTTATCTGAGCCAGTAGATGTATCAAAATATGGACTAATATTTGCAGGAGTACAAAAAAATGCAGGACCAGCTGGTGTTGTTGTAGTAATAATTCGTGAAGATTTAATCACAGAAGATGTATTACCAGGGACTCCAACAATGTTAAGATATAAGGTTCATGCAGACAATAAATCACTATATAATACACCACCAGCATATGGAATATATATATGCGGAAAAGTATTTAAATGGGTTAAGAATAAGGGTGGACTAGAAGCTATGAAGAAAATTAATGAAGAAAAAGCTTCTATTTTATATGATTTTCTTGATTCAAGTAGCATGTTTAAAGGAACTGTTGTAAAGAAAGATCGTTCTTTAATGAATGTACCATTTGTAACAGGTTCAGATGAACTAGATGCTAAATTTGTAAAAGAAGCTAAAGCAGTAGGATTTGAAAATCTAAAAGGACATAGAACAGTTGGTGGGATGAGAGCAAGTATATATAATGCTATGCCAATTGAAGGTGTTAAAGATTTAGTAGAATTCATGAGAAAATTCGAAGAAGACAATAAGTAATAGAATAAAAATCAACTGAATTTAAGGAGATAATCAGGTTTTGGTTATCTCCTTAATTAATTTTATAAATAAAATTATACTAATATCTGAATTATAATATGTATTATGTATAGATAATCAATACAATATATACAATTTTAAATATTGTTAGTACATGTAATGTTTTTATAAGCGAATATTAGATTAATTGCCATATAAAAGACATATAAAAGAATACTCAGGTATAGATTACAGATGAAATAAATTTTAAATAAATCTATAGAAGTATAATAGCCATATAAAGATAGTCAAGCAGAATACAAGGTGGAAAAATTTAATATAAATATGTTTTGGATTAGTTCATAAATCTTAATTTGCTAACTAACTTGATAGAATTTTAAATGCAAAGTTACTATTGCAATATATATATATTAAATTAATCATTACATAATATCAAAAAAGGAGCTATCGAATTAATCGATATACCCCTCTTTATTGATAATATAAAATTAACAGTTAAGTAATTAGAACTCGCTTGTTCCAGGAGTTCTAGGGAATGGAACTACGTCTCTAATATTAGTCATTCCTGTTATATACATAATTAATCTTTCGAAACCTAAACCAAAACCAGCGTGCTTAGTTTCTCCATATTTTCTTAATTCTAAATACCACCAGTAATCATCTTCAGATAGGTTTAATTCAGTCATTCTATCTTTTAGCACATCTAGTCTTTCTTCTCTTTGGCTACCACCTATAATTTCTCCGATTCCTGGTACCAAAAGATCAGTAGCAGCTACTGTTTTTTCATCATCATTTAATCTCATATAGAAAGCTTTAATATCTTTAGGATAGTCTGTTACAAATAGTGGCTTTTTAAAGTGTTCTTCAGTAAGATATCTTTCGTGTTCTGTTTGTAAATCAATGCCCCATGATACATCGTAATCAAATTTCTTTCCACACTTTTGTAGTATTTCAACAGCTTCTGTATACGTAACTTTAGCAAAATCTGATGAAACTACGTGATTTAATCTTTCTAATAAACCTTTATCAACAAATTGATTAAAGAACTCTAATTCCTCAGGACATTCATCCATAACATATTTAATAACATATTTAAGCATATTTTCAGCAAGTTCCATATCATCTTGTAAATCTGCAAAGGCAATTTCAGGTTCAATCATCCAAAATTCAGCAGCATGTCTTGTAGTGTTTGAATTTTCAGCTCTGAATGTTGGTCCAAATGTATAGATATTTCTAAACGCTAAAGCAAAGCATTCAGCATTTAACTGACCAGATACAGTAAGATTAGTCTCTTTGCCAAAGAAATCCTTGCTGAAATCTACACTTCCATCTTTACTTAATTCAGGAGTTTTAGGATCAAGTGTTGTTACCCTAAACATTTCTCCAGCACCTTCACAATCGCTACCAGTTATTATTGGTGTGTGAGTATACACGAAATTTTGATCTTGAAAGAACTTATGTATTGCATAAGCAGCAACAGAGCGAACTCTAAAAGTTGCAGCAAATGCATTACTTCTAGGCCTCAAATGAGCTATTGTTCTTAAGTATTCGAAAGTGTGTCTCTTTTTTTGAAGTGGATAATCAGAGTTTGACATACCCTCGATAATAATATTCTTAGCCTGAATTTCAAAAGGTTGTTTTGCTTCAGGAGTAGCAACTAAGATACCAATAACTGAAATTGATGAACTTATAGGTAATTTAGATATTTCTTTGAAGTTATTTAACTTATCGTCAAAAACTACTTGAATATTTTTAAAGAAAGAACCATCATTAACTTCTATAAATCCAAAAGCGTTAGATGATCTTAAAGTTTTTATCCAACCTGATATTGTTATTTCCTTTGATAAGAAATCATCAGTATTTCTGTAAAGACTTCTAATTAAAATTGATTTTGCCATATTGCATGACCTCCATTTTATAATTAATCTTGTGATCAAAACATATTATTAATGAAAAAAATTTTTCACTATTTTAAAATATCATTTATGTAACCTATTACCCTTGATAATAAATAGATTTTACAATACTTTTTTGGTGAATGCAACTTAGGACCTGTCCCTAAACATATAATAAACCAGTGCCTTAGAGCGTCTGAGTATAAATAATACGTGAAATAAATATATAAACTACAAATATATGTAATTTATCATAAAAAAGCTTTATTTTTTATAGTAAAATTATAAAAAATAAAGCTTTTTTTATATTAAGAGTATTTATTTAACATGCTTGTCTATTCTAAGCCGTTTTCAAAACTCTGAATCAATTCTTTTGGAAAGTTTAACATTGTCATATCTTTAACTATCCTTTTATATGCGTAGGGAATTTCTTTTATCCGAACTTTCATTCCATCTTCCTTACTGATATTTAAAATACAATAAGTGCTATTTGGCCTACCAATCTTAGGCTTTCCAACACTACCAGAGTTTATATATACCTTATTTTTAAAATCCTTCATTCCAGGTATATGCGTATGTGCACAAATTAATACATCATTAGAAATGGAGTTCATAACTTCTGAAGTATTATCTCCATCCTTTAAGAGATATTCATCTATTTTATCTGGACTTCCATGAACAAATAAGAGACTTTTATTAGCAATATTCAAAGTTAAAGTTGAAGGTAGATTAGCAAGAAATAGTCTATTTTCTTCTCTTAATTCTTTAACTGTCCAAGGAAGAGAAAAAGCATTAATAGGAGTTTCTCTTATATATGAATATTCATTATCAACTACGGAACTATCATAATTTCCTCTTATGCAAAGAATATGACGTCTCCTGATCATGGAAATTACTTCGTTAGGGTGAGGACCATAACCAACCAAATCTCCTAGGCAAATAATTGTATCAACTTTCTCAATATCAATATCTTCTAAAAGATTAATAAGAGCATAGACATTAGCATGAATATCTGAAATTATTGCTATTTTCATGAGCATTCCTCCTAAGTTATTTAGCAAATTAAGTATTTAGGCTTTTAGGTATTTTTCCCCAACAATAACTACATCACCAGCACCTACTGTTAATAGCAGGTCACCAGAAACTAGTTTTGATTTTACGTAACTAAGTGCTTCATCATGTGAGTGAACATTGATACATTTCAATCCTTTATTTCTTAATGCATCACCAAGTTCGTCAGAAGATACAAGTCCAGTATTTTTCTCTCTAGCTGCATAGATGTCCATTAGTATAAGTTCATCTGCATCATTGAAACATTCTGTAAATTCATCAAATAGGGCCTTTGTTCTAGTATAAGTGTGAGGTTGAAAAATACAATAAGTCTTATTATGATTCATTTGTTTAGCAGTACTTAATGTGGCTCTAATTTCTGTAGGGTGATGAGCGTAGTCATCTATAACAGTTACACCATTTAATTCTCCCTTATATTCAAATCTTTTATGCGCTCCTTTGCAGTTCGATAATCCTTCAATAATACAGTCATTAGAAATATTAAATATAAGAGAAACACAAATCGAAGCAAGGGCATTCAATATATTATGCTTACCTGGCACATTTAAAGTAATATTGAATAAGTTTTTACCGTCCTTATACACATCAAAAGTGGCACAACCATTTGTATTGAAATGAATATTTTTAGCAGTTAAATTAGCATTGTCACTAAATCCATAACTTAGAGTATTGCAATTTGTCTCAGACAGAATTTCATTTACCCTTTGATCGTCAGCATATCCAACAAGATAACCATCTTCTGGGATAAGTCTTGAGAATTGTAAAAATGTATCAGCAATTTCATCTATATCTTTATAGTAATCAAGATGATCAGAATCAATATTTAGAATTATTCCAACGTAAGGTGGGAATTTTAAAAATGAACGTTTATATTCACAAGCTTCAGTTAAGAAATATTCACTATTACCAATTCTGAAATTTCCTCCAATTGCATCTAATTCACCACCAACTAAGATAGTTGGATCTAAATTATCAGCAAGTGTTATATGAGAAAGCATGGATGTACATGTAGTCTTTCCATGAGTTCCAGATATTGCAACACTGTATTTATGCCCCTTCATAATTTGCCCTAAGAATTCAGCTCTGTCCATTAATGCAATATTTTTTTCCTTGGCTTCTAAAAGTTCAGGATTATCAGATGGGATTGCAGCGGTATAGACTACTAAATCTACATTATTAATATTCTCTCTTCTATGACCTATGTAAATTTCAGCACCTGAAGATCTTAATTTATCAATGATTGCAGAATCCTTAAAGTCAGAGCCAGATACACTATAACCACTATTTAATAAAACAGCAGCAAGTCCGCTCATACTAATTCCACCAATGCCAATGAAATGAATTTTTTTATCTTTATCTTTTATAAAATTGAAAGACAAATGATCAACTCCTTTTTAATTAATAAAACTAAATGTTATTATAAGTTCCAAAATTTGAGTATAGAATTTTTAGTTTTATACTTTAACTATAATTATATACATTTTTCAAAAAATCAACCATAGTAAAAAATAAATACACAATATTTTATGCATATTTAGCGAGTTTGTGAACAAGTTATAAATATAAATTAACTTTATAACTAAAAATATTGATATTAACTTGAAATTAGCATAAAATATGAATATTAAAGCGATTTAATATAAAAAAATTCGTGTGGGTGATTTTATGGAGAAGTTTACAAGAAATAATAGGGTAGTTGCCATAACAAAAATATTATTAGAAAACCCAAATAAAATATTGGGATTAAATAAATTTTCAGAATTACTAAATGCAGCTAAATCTACTATAAGTGAAGATATTGTTGTTGTTAGAGAAATTCTAGAAAGACTTGAAATGGGTAAAGTTGAAACAATTGCAGGAGTAGCAGGTGGGATAAAATACATTCCTCAAAGTGGCGAAGAAGAGAAGAAAGCTTTTGCATTAGAATTATGTCAGCAATTAAGTGATGATGGAAGAGTTATACCTGGAAATATAATATATATGACGGATCTAATGTATGATCCTAAGATAATAAATAAAGCAGGAGTCATGCTTTCATCGTGTTTTCAAGGAAAAGAGATTGATTATGTAATAACGGTAGAAACTAAAGGTATTCCTTTAGCTTATGAGGTTGCTAGAAATTTAGGCGTACAATTAGTTATTGCTAGAAGAGATAGTCAAGTAACGGAAGGTCCTACAGTTACTATAAACTATGTATCAGGAAGCAATGGAAGATTGCAACAAATGTCTCTATCAAAAAAGTCCATGAAACCATCAAGTAAATGTATATTCATTGATGATTTCATGAAGGGTGGAGGAACTGCAATAGGTATTAAGGACTTATTGAAAGAGTTCGATAGCGAGCTAGTAGGAATAGGAGTATTAGTCGATAATAAGCAAATTGAAAAAAAATTAGTAGACGAATATGTTTCTATTGTAGAGTTAAAAGCTGTTGATAAATCAGCAATTATAGGGATACAACCTTCAAAAACATTTTCTTAAAATTAACAGAAAATTTTACTCTAAAGATGCTGCGTAATTCCAAATACTTTTAATTCAGTATACATATAAATGAACATTAAATTTGTAGATAGGCCCAACAAGAAAAATATTAATTTTATGGTAAATATTTATTGTTACTTCAAGTTGTCGTGAATAGAAATTGTTCTGAAGTTCAAATAGGACAATCCCAGAAATTTGGTATTTGTATAAGATTACACAAAAAAATAAATTTTATAAGGATTTATCAAATATAAAAAAGGAATTTAGAAATTTGTGGAGAAATTATATAATATTAAATATTTTTAAGGCAACTGGGAGGGGTGGAGTAAAATGCAAATAACAGATGTTAGGATTAGAAAAATTGCATCAGAAGGTAAAATGAAAGGAATAGTTTCTGTCACATTTGATAATGAATTTGTAGTTCATGATATCAAAGTTATAGAAGGACAAATGGGTTTATTTATTGCTATGCCTAGTAGAAAAACACCAGATGGAGAATTTAAGGATATAGCTCACCCAATAAATACAGAAGCAAGAGAAAAAATACAAACTGCAATTTTAGAAGCTTATGAAAAAGCAGTCTCAGAAGAAGTTGTAGAAGGCTAGGATTTTAACAAAAGGAAGTTTTAATAACTTCCTTTTGTTTTGTCATAAAGTATTTCTATAGCCAAATATTAAATGTACTAATGGGTTGAAATAAGAGTAGCTTTCCAATATAATTAAATTGATATGAATATTTAACCGATTATTGTAAGTAAATAATCGTGTTAATATAAATTTATAAATGAGGTGTGGTATATAATGTATAAATGTGCACTGGTTTTAGCAGCGGGTCAAGGTAAAAGAATAAAATCTGATTTACCTAAAGTATTGCATAAAGTATGTGGTAAAGAAATGCTAAAACATGTTATAGATTCGATAAGAAAATCAGGAATTGATGATATAGATGTAATTATAGGGAAAGGTGCTGAGCTTGTTAAAGAGAGAACATTAGATAGAAATGTTAGTTATTCAATGCAAGCTGAACAATTAGGAACTGGTCATGCTGTTAAGTGTGCTGAAGAGTTCTTAAAGGATAAGAAAGGAGTAGTCGCAATTTTTACTGGTGATACTCCTTTAATAAAGCAATTAACAATTGAAAGGCTATTTAATGAACATATAGAAGCAAAAAATTCAGCAACTATATTAACAGCAATAGTTAATGATCCTACAGGTTATGGAAGAATAGTAAGAACGAATGACGGCGTATCAAAAATTGTAGAGCATAAAGATTGCACTGAAGAAGAACTTAAGATAAATGAGATGAATTCAGGAATATATTGTTTTGATATTGAGCTACTTGTAGATGCATTAAACAAGATAACAAATAATAATGGACAAGGTGAGTATTATCTTACAGATGCTATAGGAATATTAAAATCTCAAGGTAAAAAAATAGGTGCAGTCGTAACTGAATATGAGGAAACTATCGGAGTAAATTCAAGAGTTCAGTTAGCAGAAGCAGAAGAAATACTTAAGAATAGAATAAATCTTATGCATATGGAAAATGGAGTTACTCTAATTGATCATAGAACAACATATATAGGGATTGATGTTGAAATAGGCAAAGATACAATAATATATCCTAATAATATTTTAGAGGGAAATACAAAGATAGGTAATAACTGCTTAATTTATCAAAATTCAAGAATTGTTGATAGTAATATTGGTAATGAGGTAGATGTTCAAGCTTCAGTTATATTAAATAGTAATATTGGTGATAATACTACTGTTGGTCCGTTTGCGTATATAAGACCAGAAACGACAATTGGTAAGCATGCAAGAATAGGAGATTTTGTAGAAATAAAGAAATCTACTATTGGAGATGGAACTAAAGTCTCTCACTTAACTTATATAGGAGATGCAGAAGTGGGATCGGAATGTAATTTCGGATGTGGTACAGTAGTTGTAAATTATGATGGTAAGAATAAACATAAGACTATTATAGGAGATCATAGCTTTATAGGCTGTAATACCAATTTGGTATCACCTGTCACAATTCACGATAATACTTATATTGCGGCAGGATCGACCATTACATCTGAAGTAAAAGAAGGTGATCTTGCAGTTGCAAGAGCTAAGCAAAGAAATATCAGTGGATGGGTAGATAAAAAGGGATTAAAAAAATAATTTTTTAATAATAAATCAGCCAAAATTTTAAGGAGGTCTTCTCAATTATGATAACTCATGGAAGAAATATAAAAGTATTTACTGGAAATTCGCACTCACAGTTAGCTCAAGATATAGCAGAGATTTTAGGAGTTCCAGTAGGAAACTCTAAGGTTTCAACTTTTAGCGATGGTGAAATATCTGTTGATATTAATGAAACTGTTAGAGGGAATGATGTGTTCATAGTTCAATCTACATCTTCACCTGTTAATAACAATCTAATGGAATTGCTAATTATGATTGATGCATTTAAAAGGGCATCAGCGGGTAGAATTACAGCGGTTATTCCGTATTATGGATATGCTAGGCAGGATAGGAAAGTTAAATCAAGAGATCCTATAACCGCAAAACTGGTTGCAGATTTATTGACTGCAGCGGGAGCAAACAGGGTCTTAACTATGGATTTACATGCATCTCAGATTCAAGGATACTTTAATATTCCAGTAGATCATTTACTTGGAGCACCGATACTTGCTGAGCATTATATATCAAAAGGATTAGTAGATCAAGATGATGTTGTTGTAGTTTCACCAGATTTAGGAAGTGTAACGAGGGCAAGAAAATTTGCGGATAATTTACATGCTCCAATAGCAATCATAGATAAGAGAAGGCCAAAGGCAAATGTTTCAGAAATAATGAATATTATTGGTGATATTGAAGGAAAAAGATGTATATTAATTGATGATATGATAGATACAGCAGGAACTATTGCAAATGCAGCGAATGCACTTAAGGATTTAGGGGCTAAGAATGTATATGCTTGCTGTACACATGGAGTATTGTCTGGCCCTGCAATGGACAGGATAAATACTTCAGCAATTGAAGAATTAGTACTATTAAATACAATTCCGTTAAAAGAAGGTAACGATAATAGCAAAATTAGATCTATATCAGTAGCTCCTTTATTTGCAGAAGCAATAAAGAGAATTTATGATGATCAACCAATAAGTAAGTTATTTGAATGTCAACAATAAATAATAATTTAAAGAGTTTTTAAATAAATAAGATATTGAAAGGAATGTATATTTACTCTAAGTAATTAGGGTGAATATATATTCTATTTTTTATAGTTAAATAAATTTATTTTATTAAGTCGATATTAAGATTGTAAACGAGAAAAGTTTTATGATTTAATTAAAATAGGATCTATTAAATAATTAGTATACTTATATATTTTTAGAATATTTATTATAATTAAAGGATAATTTTGTTTTCTATAATAAATAGTATATTTATGTTATATTAGGATATGAATGCTTATGTAATAGTAATAAATTAAGGAGGAAAGAAGAGTGGATGGAGTTACAACCAAGGTTCTGATTGTGGATGACGATGAAAACATTAGTGAAGTTATAGACATGTATTTAAAAAGCTCTGGATATAATACAAAGATAGCCTTGAATGGTAAAGAGGCTCAAGAATTTTATTTAGAATATAATCCAGATATTGTCTTGCTTGATGTTATGATACCGTATATAGATGGAATTGATATTCTAAAATGGATACGAAAACAGAAGGAAACTCCAGTTATAATGATTACAGCAAAGGGGGACACCTTTGATAAGGTTTTAGCACTGGAAATTGGTGCAGATGATTATATAGTAAAACCTTTTGAACCTAAAGAGTTGTTAGCCAGAGTAAAAGCTGTATTAAGGAGATATTCTTCAGAGAATATTAAAAATGAAGTAATAAAATTAAGTGATTTATCAATAGATTCAACTTCGTATAAAGTTATATATAATGAAGAAGAAATAAAAATGCCACCAAAGGAATTTGAACTATTATATTATTTGGCTAATAATAAAAATAAAGTTTTTACGAGAGAGCAATTACTTTGTGAAGTATGGGGATATGATTATCCAGGAGATTCTAGAACTGTAGATGTTCATATAAAAAGATTAAGAGAAAAATTAAGTAGTGGAGAACAGTGGGAAATCCAAACAGTATGGGGTGTTGGTTATAAATTTGAGGTAAATTAAATGAAAAAGAGTGGAAGCTTACTTCAAAAACTTATAATAACATTTATAGTTATTTTGACTATTGTTTTAGTTTCATTAGCTTGGTTATTATCTATATGGTTTAGAATAACATATTTTACTGAAAAGAAGGTGCAGTTTCAGAAAGATGGAGAGTATATATCCGAATCTATAAAAACATACAATTCTAACAAAAATTCATTGGAATATGATAAATTACAGGCTATAGTGGATATGTCAAGTGTTGGAGCAAATGCTGATATTACTGTTTCTGATAAGTTTGATAATATATATATATACTCCAAAACTTCAAGTACTAAGGAGATAGACAATAAACCAGAGAATCTAGATAATAGTAAATATTCTTTATTGGATGGAAAGCCAGTAGAGTATATTGGAGATCGTTACACCTATATATATCCGATATTAGAAGATGATGAGTTTCAAGGATATATTGTCATGACAGCTCCTTTATCAACAATAGGTAAACAGTTGCATAGAATATATCTTATTGTATGGATATCGGCATTAGGAGCAATGGTATTTGCATCTGTAGTTTTATCATTAGTTTCAAAGAAAATATTGATTAATCCTTTAGCTGAAATAAACAAGGCAGCCAAAAGGTTTGCTAATGGAGAAGTTAATAAAAGAGTTCATATAGAATCGTGTGATGAGATTGGTGAGTTGGCAAGTTCATTTAATATAATGGCGGAGTCTTTAGAAAAGGTTGAGAATAATAGAAGAGATTTTATATCAAATGTTTCTCATGAGTTGAGATCACCAATAACTTCTATAAAGGGATTTATTGCTGGAATAATAGATGGAGTAATTCCAAGGGATAAAGAAGGATATTATTTAGACATAGTATACAGTGAGATAAAAAGACTTACAAGATTAATTAATGATTTACTAGATTTATCAGCCATTGAATCAGGTAAATTAAAATTCAATATAAGAAAGAACGATATAAATGAGTTAATTAGATTATGTGTTATAAATAATGAACAAAAGATAAGAGAAAAGCAAATAATGTTAAAAATAGATTTGAAAGACCAGAATTGTTATGTAAAAGCTGATGAAGACAAGACAATGCAAGTCATAACTAATTTATTAGATAATGCAATAAAATACTGCGGAAATAATGGAATTATAAGAATTAGTACATATTCCAAGGGGTCTAAAGTATTTGTTGAGATATATAATAATGGACCTAAAATTGCAGATGAAGAAATAAGGCATATATGGAATAGATTTTATAAATCAGATAAATCTAGAACAAACAAAGTTAGTACTGGACTCGGATTGCCAATAGTAAGAATGATAATTATGCAACAAGGTGAGGAAGTATGGGTCAAGAATCATCCTAATATAGGAGTCACATTTACATTTTCTCTTACAAAATATAAAAATAATAAGATTAGATAAGAGCGCTAAGGAGGACACAAGTATGTTTTTAATAGTAGGTCTTGGAAACCCAGGGAATGAGTATGAGAATACAAGACATAATATTGGTTTTAAAGTTATTGATAATATTGCAAAAGAGTATAATATTGAAATAAACAGGCAAAAATTTAAAGGTATGTATGGAGAAGGTTTTATAAATGGAAAAAAGGTTATGCTTTTAAAGCCAACTACTTACATGAACTTAAGTGGTGAAAGTGTAAGAGAAGTAGTTGATTTTTATAACCTTAACAACGATGAGATATTAGTTATATATGATGATATCAGCCTAGAAGTTGGAAAATTAAGAATAAGAGAAAAAGGAAGTGCTGGAGGGCATAATGGAATAAAGAGCATTATAGCACATTTAAATAGTGAAATTTTCTCAAGGATAAAAGTAGGGGTAGGACAACCTAATGGAGATTTAGTAAAGCATGTATTAGGTAAATTTACAAAAGAAGAAACTGCTATTTTAAGTGAAAGTATAGAAGCGTCCACAAAGGCGGTGGCGGAAATAATTAAAAATGATGTTAAGACAGCTATGAATCAGTTCAATGGGTTCAAGGCGAGTACAACAGTTTAAGGAAGGTGCATGGGATGAGATTAAAAGGGTTATTGGAGCCCTTGGAAAGTAGTTTAGAATTTCAAGACATAATACAAGGGATTGAAAGTAAAAGATACCCTATTGGTATATATGGTGCATCTGAATCAGGTCGAGGATACATTATAAGTGGAATATTTGAAAATACTAACAGATCAATTGTGATTGTAACTCAAAGCGATATGGAGGCAAAAAATCTTTATGAAGATTTGATATTTTATACTAGTGAGGTATATTATTTTCCAGTAAAGGAAATGGTTTTCTATAATATTGATGCTATCTCTGGAGATTTGAGATGGGCAAGATTAAAAGTAATAAATGAAATATTAAATAATAAGAAAAAAATAATAGTGACATCAATAGAAGCTTTTGCTGCAAAATATACTCCTCATAATTTGTTTTTGGAATACAGCATGAAATTTAAAGAAGGCGATGAAGTTAATCTTGCCGATATATCAAAGAAATTAATTCAATCAGGTTATGAAAGAGTGGAAATGGTTGAGGGCAAAGGACAATTTTCACTTAGAGGAGGCATATTAGACGTATTTCCAACAGGTTCAACTTATCCATATAGAGTTGAACTTTTTGGCGATGAAATAGAATCAATAAGAACCTTTAATACAGAATCTCAACGAAGTATTGAGAAAGTTAAAAAGATAGATATTTTCCCAGCAAAAGAAGTAATAGTTTCAGAAGAGATGTTAGAGGTTGGAAGAAATAAGCTTAAGGAAGAGTTTAATAAAATTGCGGAAAGTGATAAAGATAGTGAAAGAGTAGAAAAACTAAGAAAAATATTAAATAAAAACTTAGAACTACTAGAAGAGACTTCGTCTTTTGAAACAATAGATAGTTATCTTCCGTACTTTACCAAAGAAACAGAAAGTCTTTTTGATTATTTTAAGAATTATTTCTTTATAGTAGATAATGTTCAAAGATGTAATGGAAAATTAGAATCAACTTATTTAGAGTTTGAAGAAAATTTCACAGCTTTTTCTCAAAGAGGAGATATATTTCCCGGGCAAGGAAATTTATTAATAAATAAAGAAGAAGTATTAGAATCATTTGAAGATGAAAAGATTGCTTTTATCGAAGCATTGACAAAAGTTTCTGGCTGGCTAAAGCCACTATCAATAGTAAATGTAGCTCAAACAACATTAAATAACTATCAAGGTCAGCTAGATTTATTAATTGACGAAATATTAGGTAAAAAGAATTTAGGATATAAGACACTAATTTTATCAGGAACTCGAGCTAGAGGGGAACGTTTAGTTGGAACATTAAGAGATAGAGGTATAGAAAGTGTCTATAAGGATACTGTTGATAAAATTGAATATGGTGAAGTTGTAATAACTTTTGGTAATCAGTTGAGAGGATTTGAATATCCCCAATATAAAGTATGTATAATATCAGATAAAGAAGTATTTGGTGCGGCAAAGAGAAAATTAAAAAGTAGTAAGGCAAAGAAAAAGGGAATTTCTAAAATCAAGAGCTTTGCGGAATTAAAGCCGGGAGATTACGTAGTACATGCAAATCATGGTATCGGAGTATACAAGGGAATTAAACAAATAGATGTTGGAGGCCATAAAAGAGATTATTTAGATATTGTTTATGATAAAGGCGATAAATTATATGTTCCAGTAGATCAATTAGATTTAATTCAAAAGTATATTGGAAGTGAAGGAAAGTCACCTAAAGTTAATAAACTTGGAAGCGCTGAATGGCAAAAAGCAAAAGCAAAGGCAAGAAAATCAATAAATGAAATAGCTGAAGATCTAGTTAAGCTTTACGCAATGAGAAGTACTGTAAAAGGACATAAGTTTTCCAAGGACACTGAATGGCAAAAACAATTTGAAGATGAGTTTCCGTTTGAAGAAACTCCAGACCAATTAACATCACTAGAAGAAATAAAGATAGATATGGAATCTGATAAACCTATGGATAGACTTTTATGTGGAGATGTTGGATATGGTAAAACAGAAGTTGCTATAAGGGCTGCATTTAAAGCAGTAATGGATGGAAAACAAGTTGCTCTTTTAGTTCCAACTACCATTTTAGCAGAGCAACATTATAAAAATATAAAAAATAGATTTTCGGATTTTCCGATAAAGATAGACATGGTCAGCAGGTTTAGGACGGCGAAACAGCAAAAAGAAATACTTCAAAAGGTGAAGGAAGGTAATTTAGATATTTTAATAGGTACTCATAGATTGGTATCTAAAGACATTCAATTTAAAGATCTGGGCTTATTAATAGTAGACGAGGAGCAAAGGTTTGGAGTTAAGCAAAAAGAAAAGATTAAGGGAATTAAGAAAAATGTTGATGTTTTAACTCTAAGTGCAACTCCAATTCCTAGAACCCTGCATATGTCGCTAAGTGGAGTTAGGGATATTTCAGTCATAGAAACACCACCAGAAGAAAGATACCCTGTCCAAACATATGTTGTTGAACAAAATGATCAGCTTATAAGAGACGCAATTCTTAGGGAAATAGGTAGAGGCGGTCAAGTTTACTTCGTATACAATAGAGTGGAAGATATCGAAAGGATGGCTAAGTATGTTCAATCGTTAGTTCCAGAGAGTAAGGTCGGAATTGCTCATGGTCAAATGGCAGAAAGACAACTTGAGAAGGAAATGTTTGACTTTATGTCAGAAGAGTATAACGTATTAGTCTGCACTACTATAATAGAAACTGGAATGGATATTCAAAATGTAAATACTATAATAATATATGATGCAGATAAGATGGGACTTTCTCAGTTATATCAGCTTAGAGGTAGAGTTGGAAGATCAAATAGAATTGCATATGCGTATTTGCTATATACTAAGGATAAAGTATTAACAGAAGTTGCTGAAAAAAGGCTTAAAGCATTAAAGGATTTCACTGAATTGGGCTCTGGTTTTAAAATAGCTATGAGAGATTTGGAAATTAGAGGTGCAGGTAATATGATGGGATCTTCTCAACATGGACATATGGCCTCTATAGGATATGATCTGTATTGCAGAATGCTTGAAGATACTGTTAAACTTCTTAAAGGTGAAATTCAAAAAGAACCTATAGAAACAACCTTAGATATAAAAGTAGATGCCTTTATATCAGAAAATTATATAGAAGATGAAATTCAAAAAATTGAAGTTTATAAGAAAATTGCTGCAATTGAGGGATTAGACGATTATAGTGATATCAAAGAAGAACTAGAAGATAGATACTCTAAGATACCAGAACCTGTGTATAATTTAATGGATATTGCTTATATAAAGAGTAGAGCTAAATCTATATTCATTGAAGAGATAAAAGAAACTCCAAAAGAATTATTGTTCAAGTTTTCACAAGGTGAAAGTGAATATAAAAATATATTTAAAATATTGATGGAAAAATATAAGAATAGCGTAGTACTAAAGTTTGGTTCAAACCCTTATTTCGCATTTAAATTAAAATATATTAAGAAGGAAAATAAATTGGAGTTTCTGAAGGAAGTTTTCGATGACATAATATTGTAACAAATCTATGATATAAAAGAAAAGTAGAAGAAATAAAATAGTGTAAAAAATTTGAATTATAAAAGCAATATTGATATACTAATGTTATGAATTTTTACAGTAAGAAACCTAAAAGAATAATATCGTCCGACAAAAATTAATTTAGCTTTTCAAATTTCGTTTTATAATTCTAGAAAGTTTTGTTTAAGTAGAATTTGAAAAGTGATTTTAGCTTGTCTAAATTATATATATTTATGTGGAAAGTTATTTTTAGTGGGTTTAAATCTAGAATAAGCGAGGGGAAAACTTTGAAAAAATTAAAAAAATTTGTTGCAGCTTTAGCTATGGTGACAATTGCGGTATCGGCTATGGGTTGCAAAATGATTGAGAAAACACCAGAAGCGATACAGAAAACAGTTCTTGCAACAGTTGGAAATGAAAAAATAACAAAAGGTGATTTAGATAAAGAAATGGAAAAGTATACTGCACAACTAAAACAGCAGTATGGAGATAATTATGAAAGTAATGCTCAAGTTAAAGATCAGTTACAACAAGCAAAAAAACAGGAATTAGATAGCTTAGTAACTCAAAAAGTAGTATTACAAAAGGCTACTGAGTTAAATCTTAAGCCATCTGATGATGATATAAATAAGCAAGTTGATGATCAGATAGCTCAAATTAAATCTCAGTATTCAGAAGAAGGACAATTTGAAAGTGTTCTAGAGCAAAATGGATTGACTGAAGATCAGCTAAAAGATGTTGTAAAAAATAATGTTATAATGCAGGCTGTTCAACAAGATATAGTGAAAGATATAGAAGTTACTGATGACGATGTTCAAACATATTATAATGAAAATAAGGATTCAAAATATACACAAGGAGCTGGAGCGAATGCATCACATATTCTAATAGCTGAAAAGGCTAGTGATGGATCAATAGATTATGATGCATCATTAACAAAAGCTAACGCTATAAAAGCAAAATTAGATTCTGGAGCTGATTTTGCGAAATTAGCTAAGGAAAACTCAACAGATTCAGGAACTAAAGATAATGGTGGTAGTTTAGGATTTGTAGCATATAACTCAACACAATTAGTTGCTGAATTTATGGATGGGTTTAAGAATTTGAAAGAAGGGGAAATTTCAGCGCCAGTAAAGAGTCAGTTCGGATATCATATAATTAAGGCTACTGGATTAAAAGACTCACAAGTAACTCCTTTTGAACAAGTTAAAGATCAAATAAAATCATCATTATTACAACAAAAGCAACAAGATGCTTTAAGTTCTAAGATTACAGAATGGAAAACAGACCTAAAAGTAAAAACTTATGAAGATAAATTATAATACTAAAATATAATTAGGTAGCTATTAATAATTTAGCTGTTAATAATGAAAGTTAGGACTACTTTGAAATATCTCTGATTATTCAAAGTAGTCCTATTTTTGTTTCTACTATATGTATTACATTGAAATAACAGCATTTATATTAACAAAAAAATAATTAATATAAAATTTGTCTATAAGTGTATAAAATTTCTAGAAATTCAAATAATAATAGTGCAACCAATTAATAGAGTTCAAAGGAGGTTATATAACCAATGAAGGCAACAGGAATTGTTAGAAGAATTGATGATTTAGGAAGAGTAGTAATACCAAAGGAAATAAGGAGAACTTTAAGAATAAGAGAAGGGGATCCTTTAGAAATTTTTACCGATAGAGATGGTGGAGTAATTTTAAAAAAATATTCACCGATTGAAGAACTTACTAACTTTTCAAAGGAATATTGTGAAAGCTTGCAACAAGTTATAGGTCATGTAGTACTAATAGCTGATAAAGATGCATTTGTTTCAGTAAGTGGTGCACCAAAAAAAGACTACATAGAAAGAAAAGTAAGCAGTGAGCTAGAAAAGATAATGGACGGAAGAAAAACTGTATTATTAAATAAAGCTGATAACGCAGTAATACCATTACATAATGATGACGATGAAACAGAGTATACTAGTCAAGTTATATCACCAATCATAGCTGAGGGTGATGAAATAGGAGCTGTAATTATTCTTTCAAAAGAAGATGGAGAGCTTGGTGAAGTTGAAACAAAGCTAGTTGAGACAGCAGCAGCATTCTTAGGTAAACAAATGGAGCAATAATACTTATAAATAACCACATTATGAAAATAAAAGGAATAATACCTCCAAACTTACAATAATAATTAATTAGTAACATGTAAGGTTGGAGGTGTTTTATGAAAAAACAATCCCTAATAAGAGGGAGCATAATTCTTGGAGTTGCAGGAATATTAACAAGATTTTTAGGTCTATTCTTTAGATGGCCACTAATAATGTTAATTGGAGATGAGGGAATTGGATATTATCAAATGTCATACCCGCTATATATGTTTTTTATAGCTATGGCTTCTGGAGTTCCAGTTGCAATTTCTAAGATGATATCAGAAAAGAATGCAACAAATGATATATATGGAAGCTTTGAAGTAATGAAAGAATCTGCTATTTTAATGACAATAATAGGGACAGGCACAACTTTAGCATTATTCTTTTTTGCAAAACCAATAGTATTATTTTTGAAGTGGGATCCAAAAGCGTATTATTCATTAATCGGAATATCATTTGCACCAATTGTAATATCATTTGTAACTATATTTAGAGGATTCTTTCAAGGGTTACAAAATATGACTCCGTCAGCTATATCACAGATAATAGAGCAGATTGGTAGAGTCATATTCGGTGTTGGACTTGCTGTATTTTTACTACCTAGAGGCATAGAGTACTCAGCAGGTGGTGCAGCATTTGGAGCAACTGCGGGAGCTGTTCTTGGAGGAGCTTATTTATACTCGAATTATAAAAGAGTAAAGAAACGTTATGCCATTAAAAAAATAAAAAGCAATCCAGAAATATTAAATACTATATTAAAGATTGCAATACCAATATCATTAGGTACTACAGTATCAAGTATTATGAATTTAATAGATTCCATTTTAGTACCACAAAAACTATTAGATGCGGGATTCACAAATGTACAATCAACTGTATTATATGCGCAATTAACAGGTAAAGCGTCTGTAATTGTAAATATTCCATTAACTCTTTCTATGGCTATTTGTACATCTCTAATTCCTATCATAGCTGAGAATTTCATACTTAAGAAACAGAAAGAGCTAAAAAGTAAAATAGATGCATCTATGAAAATGGCATCAGTAATTGCTATTCCGTGCACTTTTGGGTTATTCTTTTTAGCTGAACCAGTAATGAAGTTTATATTTCCAGGCAGGTTTGAAGGAATAGAGATATTAAAATATTTATCATTAACAATTCCTTTTATAATAATTACTCAAACAACAACAGCAATACTACAAGGAACAGGGCATTATATAAAACCTGTTATTAACCTCTTGATTGGGTGTTTGATTAAAATTGTATTAACGTGGGTATTAGTTCCTATGCAAATGTTTAACATATATGGTGCTGTTTTGGCGAGCTTTGGAGCTTATTTAACAGTAAGTATTTTAAATATAGTGATGATGAAATTTACACTAAGAGTAAGACTTAATTTATACGAAATATTAATAAAACCTTGCTATGCATCCAGTATTATGATGTTAATTGTATTAATAAGTTATAATATTTTATATAAGAATACAATTAGTAATGGAATATCTTGCTTGACATCTATATTTTTGGGTATGATAGTATATATTATAATGATAATTGTATTCAAGGTATTTAATGTTGAAGAAATAAGAGATAGATTTAAAAGAAAGTAAAAAGGAGAGAAATTCTAATGATTAAGATAGTGGGATTAGGACCAGGAAGTAAGGATGCATTGACAATAGGAACAATAAATGAACTCGAAGCAAGCAAGCATATATTTCTAAGAACAGAAAAGCATCCAACAGTAGATTACCTGAAGGAAAAAAATATTGTATTTGATACTTATGATAATATTTATGATAGCATAGATAATTTTGATGAAGTATACTTAAATATCGCAAAAGACATAATTAATAAACATAAGAATATGACTGATTTAATTTATGCAGTTCCAGGTCATCCATTGGTTGCAGAAAAATCAGTATTTAACTTAATAGAACTATGTAAAGAAAATGGAATAGAATATAAAGTTATACCAGCAGTAAGTTTTATCGATGCAATGATTGAAAGCCTTAAGATTGATCCTATAGAGGGGTTAAAGGTTATAGACTCTTTTGACATAAGTAACCAAATTTTAGACAAAAGAATAGGAACAATTGTTACTCAGGTATACAATCAATTGATAGCATCAGAAGTTAAATTAAGATTGCTAGAATGCTATAATGATGAAACAGAGATTTATTATGTAAGAGCAGCCGGAATAGAAGGTCAGGAAAGCATAAGAAAGATACCGTTATTTGAACTGGATATGCAGGAGGATATAGATTATTTAACATCTATTTATATACCAAAGGATTTAAAAAACAAAAAAGACTTTAATGACTTTTTAGATATAATAGAAGTTTTGAGAGGTGAAGATGGATGTCCGTGGGATAGAGAACAAACTCATAAGTCTCTTAAGAAGGCTTTAATAGAAGAAAGCTATGAGGTAATAGACGCAATAGATCAAGATGATGATAATTCGTTAATCGAAGAATTAGGAGATGTACTTCTTCAAGTTGTTTTTCATGCATCTATTGGAAAAGAAGACGGATATTTCGATATAGGAGATGTGATAGAAGGAATTTGCAATAAAATGATAAGTAGGCATCCTCATGTATTTAAAGATGCCGATGGATTGAATTCTTCAGAAGATGTACTAATAAAGTGGGATGAGTTAAAGAAGAAAGAAAAGGGATATAATAGTGTTGTAGATGAACTGAAAGGAATAACAAAGGGACTACCTGCACTTTTAAGAGCACATAAGATTCAAGAAAAGGCAAGTAAGGTTGGATTTGACTTTGAAAATATAGATTTTGCTGTAAGTAAGGTAAAAGAAGAGTTAAAAGAAGTAATTGATGTATATAATACAGAAAATGTGGAGAAAATAGAAGAAGAAGTCGGAGATTTAATATTTTCATGTGTAAATATTGCAAGGTTTCTGAAAGTAGACGAAGAAATAGCATTAAATTATACTATAGACAAGTTTATAAAAAGATTTCAGTATATTGAAAGAGCAGCTAAGGATAAGAATATTGAATTAACAAGTATGACTTTAGATGAAATGAATGAACTATGGGAAATTTCAAAAAACTTAGGTTAATAGGTAATTTAAATAAAGGAATTTTCTAGTTTATGAAGAATAATAATTTTATAAAGAACTACTTTGTAACGATTTATTGGATTATTTAGTTATATATAGGAAAAGAAAGCGTTTTTCTATAGACGGGTAGCTGAAGAGGTTATATAATAAAGAAGTGCAATTTAGTACATAAAGAAAACAGTTAGAAAATATGTAACTGGATTTTAAGGAGGATGTTATTGTGAATAAAGCAGAATTAATTACTAGTATGGCGGAAAAAAGTAAATTAACAAAAAAAGATGCAGAATTAGCATTAAAAGCTTTAATTGAAAGTGTTGAGGAAGCACTAGAAAAAGGAGAAAAGGTTCAATTAGTTGGATTTGGAACTTTTGAAACTAGAGAAAGAGCAGCTAGAGAAGGAAGAAATCCTAGAACTAAAGAAGTTATAAACATTCCTGCAACAACAGTTCCAGTATTTAAAGCAGGTAAGGAATTCAAAGATAAAGTTAACAAGTAATAAAATACAAGTTAGACAGAGTAAATATGAACCCGAGTTTTCTCGGGTTCTTTTGAATGGAGGAGAAATTTTGAGGCTAGATAAATATTTAAAGGTATCGCGTATTATAAAAAGAAGAACTGTAGCGAAAGAAATATGTGAGAGTGGCCGTATATTAATAAACGGGAAAGTAGCAAAGCCTTCTACAAAAATAAAAGAAGGGGATATAATTGAAATAACGTTTGCTAATAAAGTATTAAAAGCGGAAATTGCTAGCGTAGTAGAACATGTTAGAAAAGAAGAAGCAAAAGAAATGTATATTATCCTTGAGGGTGAAGAAGATAAAGAGTAGAAACTATATAGTTTATCTACTCTTTATCTATATATGGGGATTGAACAAAAAAGATTTATGTTAAGTGAAATTATCATAAATAATAACACTTAACAGCTTTTAAGAAATAAATTCCACTATACTTAACTTATTAAAGGTTCTAAATTCTAAAATGCAAAATACAAACATATATTGTATAAGAAAAATAAATGGAGGAATTTTTAATGGAGAAAAGAGTGGAAAATAAAGTAGAAGATAATAAATCAAGTTTATCTCTAGAGAATAGAAAAAAATTAACTTTAAGTGGTGTTATAGAGGTTATAAGTTTTGATGAGCAAAAAATAGATTTAACAACTAATCTAGGAAATTTAACTATCAAGGGAGAAGAGTTAAAAATGAACAAGTTGGATGTGCAAAATGGTGATGTTATAATTGCTGGAAGCATTGCATCTATGGTATATAACGGAAAGATATCTAAGAAAAGCAATGAAAGCATAATAAGCAGATTGTTTAAGTAGGAATATAGTATGCCTTTAGGATTGAATATGCAGATTAATCTTGTTATATGCAGCTTAATTGGAGGTGTTATAACGGGAATATTGTTTGATATATATAGAGGAATAAGAGGATTAAACTCTATGAAGATATTAACAATAATAGAAGATATGCTATTTTGTGTACTTATTGCTTTGATTGTTTTTACCTTTTTATTATATACTAATTATGCATTTTTAACTCCCTATGTATATATTTTCATAATTATGGCCATTATATTATACTTCAAATTTATTAGTAAGTATTTTTACAACAGCGAGATGCTGATTGCAAAATTATCTTATAAATTGATTAGAATTTTATTAAAAAATTTATTGTATCCATTAAAAATAATTGCATATAAAATTACAGATAAAAGGAAATGATAAAAAATTACTTGAATAATACTAATATAGTGTTTACAATAGACTTAAGAGAATTTGCAAAATAGAGGTTCTTATAGATGAAAACGAAGTTAATATTAAAGCGGACAATAATTACTGGATTTATCATTTTCTTTGCCTTTAGTTATATTAGGCAAAGTATAACAATGAATAGAATTCAAAAGGAAATTGACAGTAAGCAAGTTCAGTTAAATGAAATTAATCAAAAAAACGAAAGACTTCAAGATGAAGTTGATAAAATTAATTCAAATTCATCGGATTATCTTGAAAAATTAGCAAGGGAAAGACTTGGGATGATTAAGCCTGGTGAAAAAGTTGTTAATGGAGAGATAACAAATCAAAATTAAATTTCAATTTATAGAAAAACTTATAAAACTCTGGTAATATTATAGTAGCTAAATAATTAAATTTGTATTCTAAATTAAAGAGCATCTGCATAGCAGATTTGTTCTTATAAATTTATATATTTTTAAATTTAAGGAGGAGTCTTTTAAACATGACCTTAATGGCAGGAAACATAGTAGAGGGCACAGTGATAAACATCACAAACTTTGGAGCTTTTATTGAAGTTGAAGGCAAAACTGGATTAGTTCATATTTCAGAAGTGGCAGATTCTTACGTAAAAGATATTAGAGAACATCTTAGTGAGCAAGATAAAGTGAAAGTGAAAGTTATCTCAATTGATGATAATGGCAAAATCAGTCTTTCAATAAAGCAAGCAAATGTTCAAAGAAAATCGGTTAAACCAGCAGAGATTGATTGGAAGGCACCTGATAAGAAGAAAACTACTAATTCAGGAAATTTCGAAGATATTATGTCTAAGTTTCTAAAGGATAGCGAAGAAAGAATGCAAGATGTAAAGAAGCATCAAGAATTTAAAAGTAAAGGTGGAAAAAAAGGCTGCTAAGAGTTCTTTTAATCTTTATGGGAAAATAAATATAAAATTTGCTTGATAAATTTCAAATGCAGAATAGATTTGTAGAGAAATTTTTATATTTGTTTACAGTTTGTTCTGCATTATTAAGATTATAAATAGATATTTACAGTGATTAAAACTTGTAATTCACTGATTATTACAATTAAAATATTAATATATAATATTAATAAAAAAATGTTGTTGACACTAAAAAGAATATGTATTATAATTAGCCTTGTCGTTGGCACTTAGTTTATAAGATATGCCGAAGTGGCGGAACTGGCAGACGCACAGGACTTAAAATCCTGCGGTGGTTAAACACCGTACCGGTTCGATTCCGGTCTTCGGCACCATGTATATGAAAAAAATAATATCGCGGGGTGGAGCAGTTGGTAGCTCGTCGGGCTCATAACCCGAAGGTCGTAGGTTCAAGTCCTGCCCCCGCAACCATTGATATGGCGGAATAGCTCAGCTGGCTAGAGCACTCGGTTCATACCCGAGGTGTCGTAGGTTCAAGTCCTATTTCCGCTACCAATATGTGCCGAAGTGGCGGAACTGGCAGACGCACAGGACTTAAAATCCTGCGGTAGTTAAACACCGTACCGGTTCGATTCCGGTCTTCGGCACCATATATATGAAAAAAATAATATCGCGGGGTGGAGCAGTTGGTAGCTCGTCGGGCTCATAACCCGAAGGTCATAGGTTCAAGTCCTGTCTCCGCAACCATAAAGTTTAGTAAGTTTTGTTATCAAAGCATTTAACTTATATGTCGTAACCTTGTAGGATATAATGAATATGCCGAAGTGGCGGAACTGGCAGACGCACAGGACTTAAAATCCTGCGGTAGTTAAACACCGTACCGGTTCGATTCCGGTCTTCGGCACCATATATATGAAAAGAATAATATCGCGGGGTGGAGCAGTTGGTAGCTCGTCGGGCTCATAACCCGAAGGTCGTAGGTTCAAGTCCTGCCTCCGCAACCATAAGACTTAAGCAATAGCTCAGGTCTTTTTTTGTTTGGAAAATATTTATTATATGAAGTATAAGATAAAGGTATAATATTCTGAATAAATTCCTAGCCATTGAGAAGAAAACTTTAGCATCGATTTATAATGCTAAGAATGAGATATTTAAAGTTTACTTTTCTAACATGGTGTTTAAATTAGTTATAGATAGAAGTTTAATATGAATGTAGATGACTACACTTATGTTAGGCTTTTTTTAGTACTTAATATTTTGAGTACTGTAAGTTAACTTGTCATAAGATTGATTACTGAATACGAATTTTGGTCACTTAAGCCAAGAAAATCCGAGAATAATCGTAAAAAATATTATTTTAAGGAGTAATTAAAAAGTGTATTCACGATTTATAATTTTATGAAAAATATTTTATATATAAATTTCTAATAAAATAAGATTAACGACAAATTAATTATAACGTTCTAATTTTAATAATTAGCCAGATATCTTGATTTACCTTGACTAAGTATGATATTAGATCAAAATGTAATAAAGAAAATAATCTATTAAATCATTAGATATTAGAGAAATATAGATGAAGTTGTCCTACGAAAACTTTATGCGATAAACACCTTATGACATTTATCGTAAGGTCATGATGCTATAATCAAATTACATTATTTGGAAATGAGGCGAGCTAATGTGCAGTATGGATTAGGGTTGGATAAGTATGAAGGAATAACTAGAGTAGAAAACTTAAGAAAAAAGTTGTGGATGAAAACATCTATAGTGAAGTTAGGGATTATTCTAATGTCAGGAATCTTGCTCGGTAGAGTGAATTTATTATTAAATCAATCAGATAGTCTTGGTATAGCTCCAATAGGAATTGCGTATTTGATAGCTGTAGTTACAAAAGAGAATAGGAGAAATAGTTTAACTGTGGCGATAGGAATCGCTATAGGATATCTAACAATAAGTAGTTTACTGACAGACGGTTATGTATATTTAGTAGCTGTAGCTTTAGTTACAATTTACTATGTGTTTATAGCAACAGCTAAAAATAGAAAAAAAGAATTAGTAGGTTTTGTAATAATTCTAAGTAGTTTTTTTTGTTATGGTTTACTAGTTAATAAATATGAACTTGGCGTAAATATAACTTTATGTTTAATACAGACATTAATTGTATTGCCCATATACTATGTTATAAAGTATGCGTTAAATTCTTTGGAAGAGATTAATACCAATTACTTCTTTTCTTCAGAGGAAATAGTAAGTATTGGAATATTTTTGTGTTTATTAGTTGCAGGAATAGGTAATATAAATATTAGTAATTACTCTATAAGAAATATATGCGCACTTACATTAGTTTTGACAATTGCGTATGTAGGTGGCGCAACATATGGAACTATGATTGGAGTTTCTATGGGTATAATGCTTGGAGTTGCTTCAAATGACATGATGTATAGTGTAGCCTTTTTTGGAGTTGGAGGCTTAATTGTTGGTATATTTAAAGATACGGGGAAAATATTTTCAATACTATCAGGTATAATAATTTATACTGCATTAGCTTTGTACTCTAATGCAGTAACATTGAAGTTGGGAGTTGAGGTTCTTACTAGTTCTGTTTTATTTTTGTGTGTTCCAAAACCTGTATTTACAAGTATTGAAATTGAGATAAATCCATATAGAAAGAAAGCATCTTTAGGGGAAATTCAATTAAATGCAATAAAGGAGGAATTTACTTTTAAATTAAAAGAGCTTACAAGTGTACTTACAAATGTATCAAGATGCTTATTAACTAACAATGATAATGAAAATTTATTGATTAAATCGAAAGGGAGTGCATTGGTAGAAAACTTGGCAGATAGAAGTTGTTCAAGCTGCGAAAATAGGCCTTTATGCTGGGAAAGAGAGTTTCATCAAACATTTAATTCTTTTCAAATGTTAATTCAAAGTAAGGAGGAGGGCAAATTAGCAATTCCTATGGATTTGCAAAAAAGATGTATTAAGAATTTTACACTTTTAAAAAATGCAGAGGGCATTGTAACTAATTATAATGTAAATGAATCAATAAAGGAAAGATTAGCAGAAGGAAGAAATATATTATCATCCCATATAACTAACATATCGTGTACTTTAGATAATCTTCTTAATGATTTTAAAAAGGAGGTTAGAATAGATACTGATTTAGAAAGATTGACGAAACGTATACTGAATAAAAACTCCATATATTACAATGATATTTTTTGCTATATAGATAAAAGCGGTAGGGTTAAGATTAGATTAAGTGTAAATAATTGCGAAGGAGCTGATTATTATGGAAAAAACATAGTTTCTCTATTGAGCAGTGCTATGAGAATGAAATTATGTATTGGGGATGATGGTTGTAAAATAAATCCACAGACAAATGAATGTATTATAACGATAGAAGAAAAACCAAAGTATTATATGGTGTCTTATGGTGCAATGGAACCAAAAGGTGGAGAAACTCAAATAGGTGATAGTTATAGTTTTGGAAGGACAAGAAATGGAACGTATATGACGATTCTAAGTGATGGGATGGGGTCTGGACCAGAGGCTAAGGAAGAAAGCAAAGCAACTGTTGATTTGGTAGAAAAGCTTATTGAAGCAGGGTTCGATGAAGATATAACGGTCAACACAGTTAATTCTATAATGGGAATGAGATTTTCGGAAGATGAAAAATATGCAACTTTAGATTTAAATAGAATTGACTTATATAATGGTAATGCAATATTTGTAAAGATAGGCGCAGCACCTAGCTTTATAAAAAGAGGCCGTGATGTAATATCTATTAATTCTAAGAATTTACCTTTTGGACTTGTAGATGAAGTGGACGTGGAAGTTATAAGAGAAGTGCTACGACCTGGTGATATTTTAATTAATGTTAGCGATGGTATTTTAGATATAGATAAATCAAACTCTGGAGAATCAACTTGGATTGAAGACTATTTAAAGACAATTAATTCAGATCCTAGAGAACTGTCAGAAAAGGTGCTAGAAAGAGCGAAAAAATTAAGTAATGGAACAATTAAAGATGATATGACAGTAGTAGTTTCAAAAGTTTATTTAGATAGCTAAGATTATCATGCAATAAGTTATTAAAATATTATAAATAGCTGTTTCAAAAATTTAAATCGTAAGTTAAATTTGAAACAGCTATTTATATTTGTTTCATATTTAAGTAAATAAATAAGATTGTTTTTAAGAATAATGTTATATTTATATAGAATGAGTTTTGAACTGTTAAATTGAAGCAATAATGTTTACATTTAGAACATATATACGTAAAATATAAGAAGCGGAATTGTATATGACATAATAATAAATAAGTAGGAGTGTTATTTTTGTATAGAAAAGTACTGTCTTATATAAAAGACAATAACCTTATTAAACCCAATGATAAAATTTTGATTGCTCTTTCTGGAGGACCAGATTCTATATGTCTTTTGAATGTTTTATTTGAGCTAAGAGAAAAATTAAATATAAGTATAGCTGCTGCACACTTAAATCATCTTTTAAGAGGCGAAGATGCATTTGAAGATGAGAGATATGTCATTAATACATGCAATGATATGGGAATAAAATGTTTTGTCAAACGTGTAGATATTAATGCTTATTCTAAGGAAAGTAAGTTGTCTTCGGAAATGGCTGGGAGGAATGCTAGATATGATTTTTTTGATGAAATCTTAGAAAAAGAAGGCTTTAATAAGATTGCTACTGCGCATAATGCAAATGATCAGGCGGAGACAGTCTTATTTAGGCTTATGAGAGGAACAGGCCTTGAAGGGTTGGGAGGAATTAGGGCTTCTAGAGATGATAAAATAATAAGACCTATTTTATGCTTGAGTAGAGAAGAAGTAGAAAACTACGTAAAACTAAAGAACTTAAATCCAAGAATCGATAAAACTAACTTTGAAAAAATTTATAATAGAAATAAAATAAGATTAGATATATTGCCATATATGAAAGAAAATTTTAATGAAGATATAGTACAAACTTTGAATAGGATGTCTACATTATTGCAAAAAGATAATGAATTCCTTGAAAAATTATCCGCTGGTTTATACAATAAATATTGTATGGAATGTAATGATTATTTTATAATAAAAAAGGAAATATTTAAAGAGGAAGAACCTTTGGTTAATAGAGTATTAAGGCATGCGTTAACAAGGTATTCAAAGTCTAATTACGATTTTGAAGTTAAGCATATATATGAAATATCTTGTTTGGCTCAAAAATACTCTGGAAAGTTAGTGCATCTTCCAAATGGAGTTTGTGCTGAAAATGTTTATGGAGATATATACATAAAAACAAAGACAAAAAAATCAGATATAAATAGTAAAAAAGAAGAAATAATTTTAGGTAAAGATAACATATATATAAATACAGTTGAGTTTCATAAGTATGTTATTCAATTTTCTATAATTAATGGTTATAATGAAAATTCTATAAACTTAAAGCAAGGAGATTTCGTTAAGTATTTTGATTTTGATAAAATTAATAATAATATTTCAATACGAAATAGAAAGAATGGAGATAAAATTATTCCACTAGGAATGAGTGGTAGCAAAAAATTAAAAGATATTTTTATTGATATGAAGATTCCTAAGAATGAAAGAGAATGCATCCCTATTTTATGCTTTGATGAAAGGATTGCATGGGTTATTGGAATTAGAATCTCAGAAGAATATAAACTTACAAGTAAAAGTACGAATATATTAAAAGTAGTCGTTCAAAGAAAGGAATATTAAATATGAAACAAGATATACAAGAGATACTATACTCAGAAGAAATTTTAAGTAAGAGAATTAAAGAACTTGCAAGTGAAATAAGTACAGATTATAGAGGAAAAGATTTACTTATAGTTGGTATTTTAAAAGGATCAGTAATATTTGCTGCCGAGCTAATAAAAAACATATCTATTAAATGTGAAATAGATTTTATGGCAGTTTCAAGCTATGGAAGTTCTACAGAAACATCTGGTGTCGTAAGAATATTAAAAGACTTAGATAATAGTATAGAAGGAAAAGATATTTTAGTGGTTGAGGATATCGTTGATACAGGAGTAACATTAACATATTTACTTAAATATTTAAAAGCGAGAAAAGCAAATAGTATAGAAATAGTTGCATTACTAAATAAGCAAGCGAGGCGTAAATCTGATTTAGATGTTAAATATATTGGATTTGAGGTTCCTGATGGATTCATAGTAGGTTATGGAATAGATTATGCTGAAAAATACAGAAATTTACCTTTTATAGGGATATTAAAGCCTGAAGTATATGAAAAATAGAAAGTTCAAATTTAATTGTAATAAAAATATTCCTATGGTAAAATTTTAAATATGATGAGAGAGGGGGGCCTTGAATGAAAAAATATTCAAGTGCGGCTGTATGGATTGTATGCTCAGTTATGCTGATTTTAGCAGCAGTTACTATGTGGCAAACAGGAAAAGGTTCTAATGAGATAACTTATAGTTCATTTATACAAAAGTGGAATTCAAATGAAATAGAAAGTATCTTAGTCAAGGAAGACAGCATGACTATAGAAGGAAAAACTACTGATAATAAAAGTTTTGTTACTATTGCTCCGGGTGAACTTGTTAGTTCGCTTATAGTAAATCAGCCTAAATTAGATGTTAAAGTCGTTTTTGAGAAACCATCTAATAATGCAACATGGATAGCAACATTACTTCCATTTATATTAATGGCAGTATTTATATTTATATTCCTATTTATATTTACTCAACAATCCCAAAGCGGAAGTGGTGGAAGAGGGGTTATGAATTTTGGTAAAAGCAAAGCTAAAATGGTAACTCCAGATACACAAACAGTTACATTTGAAGATATAGCAGGTGCGGATGAAGAGAAAGCTGAGCTTGAAGAAATTGTTGAATTTTTAAAATTGCCATCAAAGTATATACAGATAGGCGCAAGAATTCCTAAAGGGGTTTTATTAGTTGGGCCTCCTGGGACTGGAAAAACATTACTTGCAAAAGCGATAGCGGGAGAGGCAGGCGTGCCATTCTTTAGTATATCAGGATCAGATTTTGTTGAAATGTTTGTTGGTGTTGGTGCATCGAGAGTTAGAAGCTTATTTGAAGAAGCAAAGAAAAATTCACCTTGTATAGTATTTATAGATGAAATTGATGCAGTTGGAAGACAGAGAGGTGCAGGCTTAGGTGGAGGACATGACGAAAGAGAACAGACATTAAATCAACTTCTTGTTGAAATGGATGGATTCGGTGCTAATGAAGGTATCATAATGATAGCTGCAACAAATAGGCCTGATATATTAGATCCAGCGTTATTAAGACCAGGAAGATTTGATAGGCAAATAATTGTTGGAGCTCCAGATGTAAAAGGTAGAGAGGAAATTCTTAAAGTTCATACAAGAAAGAAACCACTAAATGATGATGTGAAGTTAGATGTCCTTGCTAGAAGAACTCCAGGGTTTTCGGGAGCAGATTTAGAAAACTTAACAAATGAAGCGGCATTACTTGCTGTTAGAAAAGACAAAAAACAAATTTCTATGTCTGAAATGGAAGAAGCAATAACAAAAGTAATTGCAGGTCCTGAGAAAAAGAGTAGGGTAATAACTGAACATGATAGGAAATTAACGGCTTATCATGAAGCAGGTCATGCGGTCGTTATGAGATTGCTTCCACACTGTGATCCGGTTCACGAAATAAGTGTAATTCCAAGAGGTAGAGCTGGTGGATATACTATGCATCTTCCAAAGGAGGATACTTCCTATACATCTAAGTCTAAATTAAAAGATGAGATGGTTGGACTCCTAGGTGGAAGAGTTGCTGAAAGATTGATTATGGGAGATATAAGTACTGGTGCAAAAAATGATATAGATAGAGCAAGTCATATAGCTAGAAGTATGGTTATGGATTATGGTATGAGCGAAGAAATTGGAACTATATCATTTAGTACTTCAGGGCATGATGAAGTTTTCCTTGGAAGAGACTTAGGTAAGGGGAGAAACTTTAGCGAAGAGATAGGTTCTAAAATAGATAAAGAAATAAAGAAATTTATAGATGAGGCTTATGATAGAGCTAATAAGCTTCTAAAAGAAAATATAAACAAATTACATGCTGTTGCAAAAGCTTTAATTGAAAAAGAAAAACTTGATGCAGAAGAATTCGAAGATATTTTTGTAAATAATTAATACACAGGCTATTTCAGACACAAAATGGGTTTGAAATAGCCATTTAATTTTTTATATGTAGAATCATAGAATATTCATATTAATACGAATATTCGGAGTTTATTTATACTTATTATTCGAAAAAACTTTTATTATGTATAGTGAAATGATATAATAAATTATATTAAGTATGATTTTGGGTTTATATTTAGGAGGGATTTCAAATGAAAAGTGATATTCAGATTGCTCAAGAGGCAAAGATGGAGCCGATAAAAAATGTGGCAGAAAAATTGGGACTTTGCGAAGATGATATAGAGTACTATGGAAAATATAAGTGTAAAATATCTTTAGATGTATATGATAAGGTTAAAAATAATAATAACGGAAAGTTAGTTTTGGTAACAGCTATAAATCCAACTCCTGCAGGAGAAGGAAAGTCAACAGTTACAGTAGGGCTTGGTCAGGCTTTAAACAGGATTGGGAAGAAAGCCGTTATAGCATTAAGGGAGCCATCATTAGGACCGGTCTTCGGGATTAAGGGTGGAGCAGCTGGGGGAGGATATGCTCAAGTTGTTCCTATGGAAGATATTAATCTTCATTTTACTGGAGATATGCATGCTATTACATCTGCTAATAATTTGTTATCAGCAGCAATAGATAATCATATTCACCAAGGTAATGTTTTAAGAATTGATTCTAGAAGAATTGTATTTAAAAGAGTAATGGATATGAATGATAGAGCGTTAAGACATATCATTGTTGGGATGGGTGGAAAGGTTAATGGATTTGTTAGAGAAGATGGATTCAATATAACTGTTGCATCTGAAATAATGGCTATATTATGTTTAGCAAGTGATCTAGAAGATTTGAAAGAAAGAATGGGTAATATAGTAATTGCATATAATTTAGATGGAAATCCTGTTTATGCTAAGGAATTAGAAATACAAGGAGCTATGGCGTTACTAATGAAAGACGCGATTAAGCCTAATTTAGTTCAAACATTAGAAAATACTCCTGCATTAATACATGGAGGACCATTTGCTAATATTGCTCATGGATGTAATTCTATAATGGCAACTAAGCTTGCTTTAAAGTTGGGAGATGTTGTCATAACAGAAGCTGGATTTGGAGCAGATTTAGGTGCAGAGAAGTTCTTTGATATTAAATGTAGATATGGTAATTTAGAACCTGAATGTGTTGTAGTTGTTGCGACTATAAGAGCATTAAAGCATCATGGCGGAGTAGCTAAGACTGAATTAAATATCCCAAATGTTGAAGCACTAAAAGATGGAATTGCTAATTTGGAAAAACAGATAGAGAATATAAAGAAGTTTAAAATCACACCTGTTGTTGCAATAAATAAATTTGTTACAGATAGCTCGGAAGAAGTGGAATTCATTAAAGATTTTTGCGATAGAATTGGGGTTAAAGTAGCATTGTGTGATGTGTGGGCTAAAGGTGGTGAAGGTGGAATTGATCTTGCCAATATAGTGTTAGATGCACTAGAGAATAGTGAATCAAATTTTGAGCCTATATATGATAAGGAAAAATCTATTAGAGAGAAAATATTTACAATTGCTAGTAAAATTTATGGAGCAGATAAAGTTAATTATACTCCAGCAGCAAAAAAACAAATTGACGAATTAGAAAAGTTCAAGTTGGATAAACTTCCTATATGTATGGCGAAAACGCAATATTCACTATCAGATAATCCTAGTCTTTTAGCTAGACCTACAGGATTTGATATTACAGTTAAAGAAGTGAGAGTATCAAATGGAGCTGGATTTATAGTGGTCCAGACAGGTGACATAATGACTATGCCTGGCCTTCCAAAGGTACCAGCAGCAAATAAGATGGATGTATTAAAAAGTGGGGAAATAATAGGATTATTCTAATGAATGCATATATGTGTATTTAAGGTGAAAACAGAAGCTAGAAAATGGTGGTATTAATCTAAAATCACATTTAAACTCTTGACAAATTAAATATAATTGTTAAAATTATATTGTTATTTTTTAGTCAATTTCAAAATTAAGGCAGCTCTTCGGGCTGCTTTTAATTTAACTATATTAAGGTGGTGCTTTCTATGATTTTACTTGTTGATGCAGGTAATACTAACATTGTTTTGGGAGTACATAATGGAGAAAGGTATATAGCTAGTTGGCGTATTTCAAGTGAAGGAAATAAAACTTCAGATGAGTATGGTATACAAGTTATGCAACTATTTAACTTAAGTGACATTGATCCTAAAAATATTACTGGAGTTATAGTTTCTTCTGTTGTTCCTAATATAATGCATTCTTTAGAAAATATGTTAAGAAAATGTTTTTGTCACGAACCTATAATAGTTGGACCAGGAGTGAAAACTGGAATAAATATTAAATATGATAACCCAAGAGAAGTTGGAGCAGATAGAATAGTAAATGCTGTTGCTGCATATGAAATTTACAAGAGACCAGTTATAATAATAGACTTTGGAACAGCTACAACTTTTTGTGCAGTAAGAGCAAATGGAGATTATCTTGGAGGATGCATATGTCCTGGAATTAGAATTTCGGCAGATGCTTTATTTGAAAGAGCAGCTAAGCTTCCTAGAGTAGAATTAGAAGTACCAAAAAATATGATTTGCAAAAATACTGTATCAAGTATGCAATCTGGTATTATATTTGGTTATATTGGGCAAGTTGAATATATAGTGAAAAAAATGAAACAAGAAATGAAAAATTCTAAGTATAAGGAAGAACCTTTTGTATTAGCAACAGGTGGATTAGCAAATTTAATAGCTAAAGAGACTGATGTTATTGATAAGGTTGATTCGGATTTAACACTAGAAGGATTAAAAATATTATATGAAAAAAACAAAGAAATAGAGATTTCCCAAAGATAAATTATATGGAAATTGAGATTTATACAAGATGTAAGGAGTATATTCTACAATGAAGATAGGGAATTTAACCTTTGAAAACAATATATTTCTAGCACCTATGGCAGGAGTAACTGACATATCATTTAGAGGATTATGTAAGGAAATGGGATGCGGTTTGGTTTACACCGAAATGGTTAGTGCTAAAGCATTATATTATGGAAGCGAGAATACACAAACCTTACTTAGAATAGCAGATGAAGAAAAACCAGTTGCGGCCCAGATATTTGGTAGAGAGCCAGATGTGATGGCTAGAATTTGTGAGGAATATTTAAATAACAGGGAAGATATTTGTATAATTGATATTAATATGGGATGCCCAGCTCCCAAAATAGTTAAAAATGGAGAGGGATCTGCATTAATGAAAGAACCGGAACTTGCATACGATATCGTTAGAACTATAAAAAAAGTTTCAACCAAACCTGTTACTGTCAAGTTTAGAAAAGGATTTGATGAAGATAATATTAATGCAGTAGAATTTGCAAAAGGGATGGAACAAGCTGGAGCAGATGCTATTGCTGTTCATGGACGAACACGAAAACAAATGTATCAAGGGAAAGCAGATTGGGACATAATAAAGAGAGTTAAGGATAGTGTTTCAATTCCTGTAATAGGAAATGGAGATGTATTTTCTCCAGAAGATGCTATCAGAATGAAAAGAACTACAAATTGTGATGGAATAATGATTGCAAGAGGAAGTCAAGGAAATCCATGGATATTTAGACAGATAAATAATTTGCTTAATGGAGAAGTAATTCAAGAAGTTTCAGATAATGAAAAAATTGAAATGTGTATTAGGCATTACGAATTAGCAATAAAATATGATGGGGAATTTAAAGCGATAAGAGAAATGAGAAAACACGCATCATGGTATATTAAAGGACTTCCAAGATGCACAGAACTTAAAAATAAGATTAATACTATAAATGATAGTGAAAAAGTTATTGAAGCTTTAAGAAAATATCAAGATGAATTATAGTTTTGTAAGTATAACTAGAATTATTTAATTGTTTCAAGCATATTATTAATATTTAGAAAAATGTAATTTGGTTTAATAATAAATCTAGTATAAATATGAGTATTAATTTTTGTGTAAAAATTATAATTTATGTTTTACTAATTTACTTTTATATTAATATTTAAACTAGGTTTATTTAATAGTTGATTCACAGCAATCATAGCTATGAGTAAAGTTGTTCCGAATTAGTTGCTAACTAATGGAGCGAATTGCTTCAAATTAGGATTTATTGACATATGAAATATGCTGATTTATAATAAGTTAAATGATTTTCAGATTAAAATATTTTTCAAATTATTATAAATTTATAGGTGCTCTCTGTTAACGATATAATAAGAGATTGCTTAAAAAGATTTATTTAATAGATAATTTATCAAAATAAAGATTATAATCAATAACTAAAATAAATAATATAGAAGGTTTTAAAGGGGAGTTAAAGTATATGAGCCAATCAAAACAATATGTTATGACTTATGAAGGTGTTAAGAAATTAGAAAGTGAATTAGAATATCTAAAAACAGTAAAAAGAAAAGAAATAACTGAAAAGATAAAAATTGCTTTAGGATACGGAGATTTAAGTGAAAATTCTGAGTATGATGAAGCTAAAAACGACCAAGCATTTACAGAAGGAAGAATAATTCAATTAGAAAATATGCTTAAAAATGCAGTGGTTGTAGATGAATCAGAGATTCCAAGTGATATTGTTTCAGTTGGATCAAAGGTAAAAGTTAAAGATTATGAATTTGATGAAGAAGTAGAGTATTCAATAGTAGGTTCGGCAGAAGCGGATCCTATGAATTTTAAAATATCAAACGAATCACCGGTTGGAAATGCACTAGTTGGTAAAAAAGTTGGTGATGTAGTAGAGGTAACAGTTCCAGACGGAGTTAATAAATTCGAAATACTAGGAATAAGTAGAAGTTAATTGGAGGTACAGCAATGTCAACAGAAGAAATGAGCATGCAAGAGTTAGAGTCTCAGTATAATGAACAGGAAGGATTGAGAAGAGCTAAACTAGCAGAGCTACAAGGTGCTGGAAAGGATCCTTTTGATGTTTATAAAGTCAACAGAACTCATACATCAGAGGAAGTTAAGGCAAATTATGATGCACTAGAAGGTAAGGAAGTAACCGTTGCAGGAAGACTAATGTCTAAAAGAGGGCAGGGAAAAGTTGTTTTCTCAGATATACATGATAAGGATGGTAAGATACAACTATTCTTAAAGATTGATAAGGTTGGGGAAGAAAATTTAAAGCAATATAAAACTTTTGATTTAGGTGATTGGATTGCAGCAACTGGAGAAGTATTTACAACTAAAACAGGTGAAGTATCAGTAAATGTAAATACTTTTGAGTTGACTTGTAAATCTTTAAAGCCACTTCCAGAAAAATGGCATGGGTTAAAAGATCCAGATTTAAGATATAGACAAAGAGAAGTTGATATAATTACAAATACAGAAGTTAAGGATACTTTTATTAAAAGAAGTAAAATCATTTCAGCTATAAGAGAATTCCTAGATGCTAAAAGCTTTATAGAAGTAGAAACTCCAATTCTTGGAGCAATAGCTGGTGGAGCAGCAGCAAAACCTTTCATTACTCATCACAATACTTTAGATATGGATATGTATTTAAGAATAGCTACAGAGTTATATCTTAAGAGATTAATAGTTGCTGGTTTTGAAAAGGTATATGAAATAGGAAGAAATTTTAGAAATGAAGGTATGTCAGTAAGACATAATCCTGAATTTACAGCTATAGAATTATACGAAGCATATTCTGATTATAATGACATGATGGAAATTACAGAAAATATGGTTGCATATATTTGTGAAAAAGTAAATGGAACTACTAAGGTTGCTTATCAAGGTACAGAAATAGACTTTAAGCCACCATGGAGAAGAATCACTATGGTTGATGCTGTAAAAGAATATGCTGGGGTAGATTTCAATGAAATAAAATCTGACGATGAAGCTCAAACTATAGCAAAGGAAAAACACTTAGAATTTGCCAAACCATTAAATACAGTAACAAAAGGTGAAGTTTTAAATGCTTTATATGAAGAGTTTGGTGAAGCAAATATGATTCAACCTACATTTGTTACGGATTATCCAGTTGAAATTTCACCTCTTACAAAGAAAAAGAGAGGAAATCCTGAATTTACTGAAAGATTTGAAGGATTTGTATTTGGTAGAGAACTTTGTAATGCATACTCAGAATTAAACGATCCTATAGTTCAAAGACAAAGATTCGAACAACAAGCTAAAGAGAGAGAACTTGGAGATGACGAGGCATATATGCTAGATGAACAATTTATGAGTGCTCTTGAAACAGGTATGCCACCAACAGGTGGAATGGGAATGGGAATAGATAGACTTATAATGTTCTTAACTGATTCAGCTTCAATCAGAGATGTTATATTATTCCCAACAATGAGACCACAGAAATAATTTGATGCAGTTAAAGTAAATAGATTATATTTATTTCTATAAAAAGGTTCTATATGTATAAAAAGCATATATGAATCTTTTTTTTGTTGAGTAAAAAATGAAATATAGAAACATAATTTGAAATCTGGAATTCTATAATAAGTCCAGAAATATTTTATTAGCTGCATAAGTATTTATAGGAATTATTATTCTCTTCGGATGATAAGAAAGAAAAGCTATAAGTATTTCTGAAAACTGCAAAAGCAAATAAAATATAAAAAAGGCTTGCATAATTAGAAAAAACTGATATAATAAATTAAGTAATGACGTTCCGCGATAGCTCAATGGTGGAGCACTCGGCTGTTAACCGATAGGTTGGAGGTTCGAGTCCTCTTCGCGGAGCCATTTTTTCATATTTTTTTAGGATGATAGTATGGGCTATGGCATATATCTTGGAAGTGTTGCTATAGTTTTTTTATTTCTAAATTTTATAAAGATAAATCAGGAATATATAAGGAGTACAATTCTAAAGGCAGATGCTATTTGATAGTTTTGATAGTATAGAGATATAAATTTGATATTTTGCTAAAAAAGGGTTGCATAATTTAAAAAAGCTGATATAATAGATTAAGTAATGACGTTCCGCGATAGCTCAATGGTGGAGCACTCGGCTGTTAACCGATAGGTTGGAGGTTCGAGTCCTCTTCGCGGAGCCATTTTTTTATTTTTTAGAATAGTATTATAAGCTATAGCATGCATTTTGAAAGCATTGTTATGGCTTTTTTATTCCATATGAATTTATACTAAATTTAAAGTTGTGAACATTGTAACTCTTGAGGGCATAAGTTATGGAAATACTTACTCAGAGAATCACAGTTTGTAAAGAGAATGAAAAATATATTATCCTGCCGAATTTTTTTCACATACATTTGAAAAATCAGATGGGTAAAAATCTACAGTTCCACAATCGCTTGAGAATTTGTTCTTTTCAGGCTCTATAAAGATGAATTAGGAATATATAATATGTATTAATTCTAAAATGTAGATGTTATTTGATAACTTTTATAGTATAGAGATATAATTTTGATATTTTATTAAAAAAGGGTTGCATAATCTAAAAAAACTGATATAATAGATTAAGTAATGACGTTCCGCGATAGCTCAATGGTGGAGCACTCGGCTGTTAACCGATAGGTTGGAGGTTCGAGTCCTCTTCGCGGAGCCATTTTTTTATATTTTTTTAGAAAATATTCAGACTTGACATATAAAATGATTTTGTTAAAATTAATTTATAAATTAAATACACATGTTGAAAAAGAAAAGTAATTTATAAGTCAGTTGAAGAGAGATGATGTTTGGTGGAAATCATTATTGGTTATAAATGAATGGAGCTTTTGAGTGTGAGGAAATCGATGAAGAAAGATGGGCTTAAGCCAAGAAGGGTGGAACCGCGGAATTATATTTCGTCCCTTTGTGCTTAAAGCCTTTTTTATTTTATAAAAATATATTTGGAGGGATAAAACAATGGCAGTAGAAAAAACAATGGATAAGATTGTGGCTCTTTGTAAAAATAGAGGATTTGTATTTCCAGGCTCAGATATATACGGTGGTCTAGCTAATTCGTGGGATTACGGTCCTTTAGGAGTAGAATTCAAAAATAATGTAAAAAAAGCATGGTGGAAAAAATTTGTTCAAGAAAGTCCGTATAATGTTGGATTAGATTCTGCTATTTTAATGAATAGAGAAGTTTGGGTTGCATCAGGGCATGTTGGAGGTTTTTCAGACCCATTAATGGATTGTAAGGAATGTAAGGCAAGATTTAGAGCTGATAAATTAGTTGAAGATCATATGACAGAAAATGGAGCAGAGGTAGCGACAGCTGATGGATGGACTAACGAACAATTGAAAGAATATATTGAAAGAAATAACATAGTTTGTCCCAAATGTGGAAAGATGAACTACACAGATATAAGAAAGTTTAATCTTATGTTTAAAACATTTCAAGGTGTTACTGAAGATGCTAAATCAGAAATGTATTTAAGACCAGAAACAGCACAAGGTATTTTTGTTAATTTTAAAGCAGTGCAAAGAACATCAAGAAAAAAAGTACCATTTGGTATAGCCCAAATAGGTAAATCTTTTAGAAATGAAATTACACCTGGTAATTTTACTTTCAGAACAAGAGAATTTGAACAAATGGAATTAGAATTCTTCTGTAAGCCTGGAACTGATTTAGAGTGGCACAAATATTGGAAGGACTATTGTTGGAACTTCTTGCTAAACTTGAATGTTAAGTCAGAAAATTTAAGAATGAGAGATCATGGAGAAGAAGAGTTATCTTTCTACTCGAATGCAACTTCTGATATAGAATATTTATTCCCATTTGGTTGGGGAGAACTTTGGGGAATAGCAGATAGAACTGATTATGATTTATCTAAACATCAAGAACATTCTGGCCAGGATTTAAGCTATTTAGATCAAACAACTAATGAGAAATATGTTCCATATGTTATAGAGCCTTCGTTAGGCGCAGATAGAGTTGCTTTAGCATTTTTAATTGAAGCATATGATGAAGAAGAGTTAGAAGGTGGAGATGTTAGAACTGTAATGCATTTACACCCAGCATTAGCTCCGTTTAAAGCAGCAATATTGCCTCTTTCTAAAAAGCTATCAGAAAAATCTTTGGATATTTATGCGGAGTTAAGTAAGAAATTCAATCTTGATTTCGATGAAACAGGAAGTATAGGTAAGAGATACAGAAGACAAGATGAAATTGGAACTCCTTATTGTATAACAATAGATTTCGATACATTAGAGGATGAGTCAGTAACAATTAGAAATAGAGATACTATGGAACAAGAAAGAATTAAAATAAGTGAAATAGAAAATTATATCCAAGCAAGTTTGGAATTTTAGGATTATACCTAAATAAAAACTGATTCAAGATAATTTCTTCTTGGGTCAGTTTATTTTTTTGTTGCAAGTGTTATAATTAAAATAATGAAGAACAAATTTTGGCAATAATATATACGATGGATAGAGATTTGAATTTGGAGGATAAATCATGAAGAAGGATTTTAATGAGTTTAAAGAATTTATAGTGGGTAAGAAAGTTGGAGTTGTTGGAATTGGAGTAAGTAATATTCCGTTAATCAATTTTTTAATAGATTTAGGTGCTGCTGTAACGGCTTTTGACAAAAAGAATTTAGAAGAACTTAGAGATGTTGCAGATGGATTTAATAAAAAGGGAGTTAAGCTGGAGCTTGGAGAAAAATATCTAGATAACTTAAAAGGGTTTGATGTGATATTTAAAACACCATCAATGAGGACTGATAGTGAAGCATTAGTAAGGGCTAGAAAAGAAGGAGCATATGTTACTTCTGAGATGGAAGAGTTCGTTAGGTATACAAGAGGAAAAGTCTATGGAATAACCGGTAGCGATGGAAAGACAACAACAACAACAATTATTTCTAAGTTACTAGAAGGTCAAGGGTATAAAACATGGGTCGGAGGAAATATAGGAACTCCATTATTTTCAGAAATAGAAAACATACATGATGAAGATAAAGTTGTATTAGAGTTATCTAGCTTTCAACTTATGACAATGACTCAAGAAATAGATGTTGCAGTATGTACAAATTTATCCCCAAATCACTTAGACATGCATAAAAGTATGCAAGAGTATATAGATGCGAAAAAGAATATCTTTATATATCAAAATTCAAGTGGACTTTTAGTAGTGAATAGAGAAAACGAAATTACCCATGGATTTATAAAAGAAGCGAAAGGAAATGTGAAAGAGTTCAGTTCAAAAAGAGAACTGATAGATGGGGCATACTATAAAAATGGGATACTCTATCTTGAAGACAAGGAAGTTTGCAAAAAAGACGATATCGTAATTAAGGGGATGCATAATGTTGAAAATTATCTTGCAGCATTTTTAGCAACAAAAGACGATGTCTCTGTGGAGGTAATGAAAAAAGTTGCTGAAACATTTGCTGGCGTTGAACATAGGTGTGAACTTGTAAGAGAGATAGACGGAGTTAAATATTATAATGATTCTATTGCTTCAAGTCCTACAAGAACTTTAGCGGGGCTTAGAGCATTTGATGAAAAAGTAATAGTTATTGCAGGAGGGTATGATAAGAATATACCTTTTGAACCTTTAGCATATGAGGGGTACCCATATATAAAAGAATTGATCCTTATGGGAGCGACAAAGCACAAGATCAAAGATGTTTTTGATAATTTAGAAAATGAAAAAGGAATTAAAATTAATATAAATATGGTTGAGTCTTTGGAAGAGGCAGTAAGACTTGCTGAAAGCATAGCGAATCCAGGCGATATTGTCACTCTATCACCTGCTTGTGCATCATTTGATATGTATCCTAATTTTATGATAAGAGGTAATAAGTTTAAAGAGATAGTGAAGTCTTTATAAGTGCATAATGCAAGAAATAGGAGATAAGTGTTTAGTTATAAATACTTATCTCCTATTTTGCATTAACTTTTAGAAGAAAAATCTTTGAAGTATATATTATTCACATTTATACTTGGGCTATAGAATATACCTGAGGTAGTCAAATAATATTCATTTATACCCTCTGATATCTCTGGTTTAGAGGTAGCGGTTGAATTTTTTAAGTCTACTGATAGTGAGTATAAGTTATTTGAGTCACTGCCGTTAATAAAATATATAGATTTATCTATAATTTTTAACTGAAATCCATTCATTATGGAAATTCTCTTGCAGCTTAATGTAGATGGGTCCAGTGAGTATAGATTATTGTTATCAGAAGAATTAAAAAAAAGTAACTGCCCATCAAAAACTATAAAGCTATTAGCTGTGTAATCGGTAAGTTTTTGTCTATTACTACCATCCGTTTTTATTGAATATAATTTTGAGTTATCACTTAAGTTTTGATACACAATAAAATCTCCATTAATTATAAAAGAGCCTACACTATCAGGACATACCAATGAGTGTTCTGATGTTGATGTATTATATTTGTAAATCCTATTTTCGTTATTTTTATTTATGTAGAATAATTCTGAATTAGAAGCTATTAAATTATTTACTGAATCGTCATTCAACTTTGTGTAAGTTTTATCAGAAATGTTAAATGAAGATAAAGCATTATTATCTGAACCATTTGAAAAATAAATCATTTGATTAATTAAGGTCATATTATCAGCAGAATAATTTGCAAAATCAGTAACGCTCTTACTTTCGAGAATATCTTTAGGCAAAGGAGAAGGAATAATTGAAATTCTATTATTCTCATCGGGATTTGGAAATATTAAGTTGTTACCATTAAAAAGGAATGGACAAAAGTATGAAGAGCTACTAGTTAAGATAAATGAATTAGGCTCAGTTGCATCCATTGCTTGGGTATTTTGTACTTGTATTGATGTTTTGGAAGGGGGAGCTGTCTGTGAGTTGGATGGCGAAGCGATGTTGCTTGAGCATCCTATAAAAGAAAACATGGTAAATGGTAAAATGAAATAAAAAATTCCTTTATTCATAATTAAAATCTCCTGAAACTAAAATTATATATAATAGTATTTATAGATAAATAGGAATAATTAATTATTAAGTAATTAATTCTATTCTATTCTATATTATTAATATTAGAGTAGATTCCTATAACAGTAAAGACGTTGTTATATGTTTTTGCGGGCCTTTTATAGAAAATAATTGAAACAATACAATTAACACTTCCACGTGTGTCACATGGTGGAATAATGAGTATTTATTAGAAAAGGGCAGGTATATCAATTATAATTATTGATAACAATGGATATGCAGGTAATATTGTATAAAAAACATGATATGATTATATTCGTTGTCACGAGTAATTGATGAACAACAGATAAGAAATTAGCTAAAAAGTTTTAAATAATTATAAAAAATATTAAAAATAATTATTGACAACGATAGCTAATGATGTTATCATAATAAAGCAGTCAAGTTTGACTGAGAGATCTTTGAAAATTGAACAGAATATGATAAATACATTTAAGTAAACCAGCAATTTTTATTTGAGTAAGCTAAGATTAAACTTTTTATTGAGAGTTTGA
>NZ_JAKJJX010000001.1:0-387466 GCF_022320765.1 Clostridium sp. YIM B02569
GTATTCCTAATTCCTTAGTTAGCATAGAAGTAAATTTCATCATTATCATTGGTCCAATAATAATTGCATGATCATATTTCTTACCTTGATTATTAACTAGCTCTTTAAGCATATCTGATCCAGTTCCCTTAAATTCATATGAACCATCATCAGTTGTTACATAAAGATTTCCAGCAGCATTCTTTAATTTATCTTCATATATTAATAAATCTTTGTTTCTGCTTCCCAAAATAACATCTACAGCTATTCCATGTTCATGCATCCATTTTACTTGTGGGTAAACTGGTGCTGCACCAACTCCACCTGCCACAAAGATGAAATTCTTTTTCTTTAATTCTTCTATATCCTCATGTATAAATTCACTTGGTACACCTAATGGTCCAACAAAGTCAGCTACATGATCCCCTTCATTAAAAGCAGCTAACTGTTTTGTTCCTTTTCCTACAGTTTGAAAAACTATAGTTACTGTTCCTTTTTCCTGATCATAATCTGCTATAGTTAAAGGAATTCTTTCACCTTTTTCATCATTTTTTATGATAATAAATTGTCCAGGCTTTGCAGATTTTGCTACTCTTGGAGCTTCTATATCCATTGAAAATATATTATTTGTTAGCTCCTTTTTATTCACTATTTTATACATTTACGTTCCTCCTAATTTAACCAAGTAAACTTGATTCAGATGATTTTTTCTATTCATCTGAATCTTAGTATAATTTTTGTTCTTGCGAGAATATACTTTATCTATAAGTACCATTTAATATCTTTATTGCTAATTGCAAATTCTATATAGATTAAGATTTAGATACAAGTTCTTTGTCTGGAGATACTAATATCTTAACATGTTTCTTCTTTTCTGGACCTGTTAATGCTCCAAACCCTTCTTCAACTATATCATCTAAATGTATTTTCTTTGTTACATATCCTTCTGCTTTTATTCTTCCATCTTTCATTTGAGCCATAGTTGCTGGGAATTCATGTCTGTATGCTAATGTTCCAATGATTTTCTTCTCAGTGAATACTAATACATTAGGATTAAATTTAACATCATTTTCCCATATGCTAGTTACAACTAAAGTTCCTTCAAACTTTAAGCTATCTATACCTGTATCAAAACCTATTTGAGCTCCTGTAGTTTCAAACGCCACGTCAACTCCTAATCCGTTAGTAAGCTTCTTAACTTCCTCTGCTATATTTACTTCATTAGGATCTAATACTACATCTGCCCCTGCTCTTTTAGCATACTCTTGTCTTATAGATTTTCTTTGTAATACTATTATTAATTTTGCACCGGCTGCTTTTAAGCACTCAATAGTTGCTAGTCCTATTGGACCAGATCCTAGTACTAACGCAGTATCCCCTGTTCTAAAATTACCAATTCTAATTGAATGTAATGCTACTGCCATTGGCTCAACTAAAGCAGCTTGTTCGTAAGACATTTCATCTGGAATCTTATGTACGAATTCTTCTGGGAAAACTGTATATTCAGCAAGTCCTCCACCACTTCCGCAAAGTCCATGGAAACCTAATGATGAACATAAATTATATTTTCCTTCTAAGCACGCTGGACATTTTCCACATGCAACTATAGGTTCAACTATTACTCTATCTCCTGGTTTAAAATTCTTTACATTAGGACCAACTTCAACGACATCTCCTGAAAATTCATGTCCTAAAACTACTGGAGCTGTTGTACCACTTAATGGGTGAGGTTGTCCTACTGGTATAAATATAGGTCCTCCTAAATATTCATGTAAATCTGATCCACATATTCCACACCATTTTACTTTAATCTTTACACCATTAACTGTAACTTTAGGTTCTTCAATTTCCTCTACTCTAACGTCTTTCTTTGCATACCATAATGCTGCTTTCATCTTAAAACTCCTCCTTGGATAAATTGTTAATTAATTCACATATATTTTATTAAGCAATTTCCATGCCAAGTTATGAATAAGATTATATTTTTTTGAGTTATTTAGGTTATTTGCTTGATATAATTTTATTTTACCTATTATTTATAGTATGATTTTATATAAAAACTATTAACTATAAAAGAAAAACGTATCAAAACGATACATTTTATTTTCTCATTTTGATACACAGATTTTTCTTTTCTCATTTTGATACATCTATATGATATTTTTTTATCTTTCTATATAAAGTTGCTCTTCCTATACTTAGCAATTTAGATGTTAGTTGAAGATTTCCATCACATTTTTTTATAGCATCCCTTATGGCATTCTCTTCTAATACATCAAGAGGAACTATTTTAATCTCCTCTTGTTTTAGAGGCTCTTGATGCAAAGTTTGTGTCATATTATTGTAATCTAAATTGTTTATATCTATATTCATCATTTCATCTTCACTCAAGTAATAATCTCGCTCAACAACATTCTTAAGTTCTCTTATATTTCCATCCCAATCGTATTTCTTTAACTTATCAATATATTCCTTACTTACAGTTATAATCTTATTTTTGTTTTTTATGTTTAGCCTTTGAACAAAATCATTTACAAGTACATCTATATCATCTTTTCGCTCTCGTAATGGAATAGTCTTTATTTCCATTACACTTAACCTATAATATAAATCCTCTCTAAAATTTTTCTTTCTTATTTCATTTTTCAATATTCTATTAGTAGCACCAATAACTCTAACATTTAGCTGCTTCTCATAAGTCCCACCGACTCTAACGATCTTTCCATTATCTAAAACCCTAAGAAGCTTACTTTGAATATCTAATGGCAGCTCACCAATTTCATCGAGGAAGATTGTCCCTCCGTCTGCTAATTCAAACTTACCTGGATGCCCTTCTTTTGATGCTCCAGTAAAAGCACCCTTTTCGTATCCAAATAATTCACTTTCAACTAATTCGCTAGGTATTGATGCACAATTTACAGCGACAAACGGACCTCTAGCCCTATCACTATAATTGTGTATCGACTGAGAAATCAACTCTTTACCAGTACCGCTTTCTCCTTGTATTAGTATATTGCAGTCACTTTTTGAAGCCTTTTTAGCGAAGGCTATCATATTTGCCATTTCTTTGCTTGTTGTCATAATGTCTTTAAATTCATATTGTGCTTTATATCCCACAAACTTATTTACTAGTTTATGTACAATCTTAACTTCTGTAAAAGTTATTACCATACCACTACTCTTACCATTTTTATTTAATGGCAAGACATTTATAACACATTTTATTATGTCATTATTTATAGAAAAATCCCATTCTATATTATTTAAAGATTTATTTTTTTCTTGTAATAATTTTTGAAAGTCTACACCATTTAGTACTTCATTAATTTTCATATTCATTGCTTCTTCTAATGATATATTTAGAACTTTCAAAGCTCGTCCATTTATTCTTTTAACTTTCATATACTCATTAATAACTATCATGCCTTCTGATATGGAATCAAATGTCACATTAAGTAACTTATACGAAATAGCGAGTGCCATTTGCTTCTGTATTGATTGTGCCGCAGCAGTTACTATACCTAACGTATGAGAATGTGCATTATAATAATTTCCAGACATATTTATACATCCAATTAAATTATCATCTTCGTCATAAATAGGAGATGCAGAACAAGTCCAAGAGTGTTGATTTACCCCATAATGTTCTGCTCCTATAGTTTGCACTGGTTTACCAAGGTATAAGGCAGTCCCTATAGCATTAGTTCCAACTACATTTTCTGACCATAATTCACCCTTAAGAAAGTTTAATTCCTCAATTCTCTTCATTATATCGTTATCGCCTATTACATCTACTATATATCCATCTTTATCTGTTAAAAATAATGCAAATCCTGATCCTCGAACCATGCTATAAATACTTTCCATAACAGGCCTAGCTACAGATATGAGTTCATTATTTTTATTAATTAATTCATTTATATTAGAATATCTAACATGACCCTTACCATCATAAGGGTCAACACCGTAGTTCATGCATCTTATCCATGAATCACCAATTTCACTTCTAACCTTAGGATTGACATTTCCTGTAGAAATAAAGTCTTTCCAAGCCTTATTAATAAAATCCACATAATTCTCCATATATTTCTCCTATGCTTACACAAAGATAAATTTATCATTTATTATATCTTATATGATAAACTTATTAAATATATATGTCGAATTTAATAATATTTAAATTTGATGTTAGTTTTTGAATAATATAAATACATCACTCTAAAATTTGAAAATCATTTAATATCCATACATAATTCTAATCCAAAGTAACGCTTATGTTCATCATCAATAAATTTTAAAGGTCCATTATAAAGTATTGTTCCTGCATATTTCCCCTTCGTTATAACAATAAAATTTTTCAAATTATGGTCTGATGATCTTAAATTAAATTGAAATTCCCTAAGTTCTTTTTGAATAGCTTTGGTATCCAATTTCATCATCCCAAGTTCTGTAATTTCCTCATCTGATAACTTTTTATCGTTATCCATATCTCCGATTTTAATTAAAGCTGTCGCTAAGTCTGTTCTAATTTCACTAGCATCAACTATTTTGCCATCAGATCCAAAATGATTTATTTGAAGATTCTCATTTGATGTTCTTTCCGTCTCAATAATATTCACCGTTTCACTAAGCATACTGATATCGGTTTTAAAGTCATCAACTGCGAGGCTACTACTATTTGTACATTCAATAGAATTATATAACCTTACTATACTTGCCAAAAAAATAATTAACAATAACAGGAGAAAAAGCATTTTTATTAGATTAATTTTTCTTATAACTATGCTATCTATATTAGACTTATAATTATAAGACAGTAAATTTCTAGTATACATTCTTTCACCTATCCTTTAAAATCTATTTATTTACATTATTAAGTGTAATACCCGATTATTAATTAACACTTGTTTCCTTGTAAAAAGCATGTTAAAAATCCTCCTGTTTTTACTGATTTTATATAGATAATTCAACTAAGACCTTAACCTATGCATATAACTCGCCGAAATGAATAATAAGGCTTAGAAATGCAATTTAATAACATTTCTAAGCCTTATTTTAAAATAAATATTATTCACTAATCTATTCCTATTAATTTAACTATTTTTTTGTTTATGTACCTTATATTATATATATTCTATTTATCTGATTTTTTATTCTTTTTTGCCGTATCTTTGTTGTGTACCTTATGGTTCAACTTATCATCATCACTATCTATCTTAATTTTCACCTCTTTAGTTTCAGAAGCTTCTACTTTATCATTAGCATCTATATCTTCTTTGCGTAATTTTATTTTATCACTATCCTTAACTTTTAAAGCACCACACTTAGTATCCTTTTTAGCTTTTATATCTTCGCTATCTATTATTTCTATCACTGAATCCTCAAGTATACGGGTTTGGCATGCCAATCTATATCCATCATCAATTTTTTCTTTTCCTAAAACTTTTAATTCTTCTTTGGTTGGTTCAGAAAGTTTTCCCTCTATAACTTTAATAACACACTTTCCACATTTTCCTTTTCCTTCACATGAGTCATTAATTTTTACCTTAGCATTTTTAGCAGCTTTTAAAACCTTTTTCTCATCTTTAACTTCTACTTCACTTATAAACTTAACCCTTACTGACATTCTTTCCCTCTCCTTTAAATCTTATATTGATAATTTTAAATTGACAGTTGTAACTTTAGTAAATCTACCCTCTAAAAATTCTATGATTGTTTACATCTACAACTTCTCAATTAAAACTTAAATCCAAAATTATTACTCTAAATACTTATCTTTATTAAAATTATATACTTTAAATCATGATACTATACAAAACCTACTGCGTTGCATGTTTCAATAGCACAATATTTCTATTTTCAACTTTCTCTCCACATTTTTTAGCAGTAACGATGACATAAATAGCAAATCAATGTACTTATTTCAAATAACATATAAATGAAAAATAGAGTCACCTTTTGTTGGTAACTCTATTTATTATATAATCCATATACTCGATCTATATTTAAATCATTACCATCTACTTCCTCCAACCCTAACACTCCAGTTCCTCATTTTCTTTGCAGTTTGGTCACTTTGATAAGCTTTAATCTCGTTTTCAGCTCTCTTTCTTCTTTTAATTATATCCTTAACTGTTTTTTGAGTTAGTTCTTTTGGAGTCATATTATCCCACCATCCTTTTTATTTTTGAAATTAAATTTCATCATTACATAAAGTCAATGGTAAATATATTAAGTTTGTACACATTAATTACTTGGTATAGTATTAAAATCACATCATTTATTCTATAAAACGCTGTACTTAAAATTTATTTATCTTTTACTGTAATTATACATCACATTTCTAATTTTTCACCATAATGCGTATAAATTATATTTAATATAAGCATTAAATTAGTAAATTGTTTTAAATACAACCTTTCTAAATCTATATGCTCATATCATACAACAAAATTGTTAAATTTCTGCACGTAAAATTTTAAGATAATGTTAAAAATTCCATATTAATAACTATCATAAACTAACATTATTTTATTATTCATAAAAGTAACACAACATTAACATACCTTTAATGCTATCTTAGCTTTTTATAAATATACTATATCTATAAAGAATTTAACCATTCTTTGCTTCCTCAATTAAGAATAACCCTGTGGAAGTTTTCTAATATCAATAATTAATAAAGGAGATGTAAATAAAATGAATACTTTAAATATCTGTATTGATATCGACGGAACGATAACCAATGCTTATGACTGGCTAGATATGGCGAATAAATATTTTAAGAAGAATATAACAGAAGATCAGGTGACAGAATATGAAATTCATGAAGTTATGGGTATAAAAAGGCAGGAATATGACGATTTCTATAATAAAAATAAGTTCAAACTTCACTCAGATCAAAAACTAAGAGATGGTGCTAAACTTGTTATAACTACATTGCATCAATTTCATAATATATATTTTGTGACAGCTAGAGATTTAGAGCTAAAAACACTGACTCATCTATTTTTAAGAAACAATGAAATACCTTATGATAACTTATTTGTTTTAGGTAGCCACTACAAGGTTGACAAAGCACACGAATTAGATTGTAATGTTTTTATTGAAGATAACTACAATAATGCAATTCAGCTATCGGAGGCAGGATTCAACGTTCTTCTTATGGATACAAATTATAACAGGAAACCTATAAATGATAAAATAACTAGAGTTAATAACTGGAATGAAATATTCTTAATTATAACAGAACTATCTTCACAAATTAAAGCTGTTTAAAAAAAGCCTCTCCTTAAAAGAATTAGGATAAGCTTTTATCTTAATAACTAATCATCTATCAGCCTGTATCCAACACCAACTTCTGTATAAATATATTGTGGCTGTGCTGGATTCTTCTCTATTTTCCTTCTAAGGCTTGCCATAAAAACCCTAAGTGATTGAGTTTCATTACCTAAAGCTGCACCCCAAATTTCATTAATTATGAAATTATGGGTCAATACTTTTCCTGCATATTTACAAAGTAGTGCCATTATTTTATATTCTATAGGGGTTAGATGTATATCCTCGTCATCTATACTAACTTTTCTTTTATTAAAATCAACAACCAATCCCTTGACCTTAAATATTTCTGTATTTTTATTTTCAGATGCATTTGTTACACTGTGCCTTAAAGAAACTCTAATTCTCGCTAATAATTCTCCAATTCCAAAAGGCTTAGTCAAATAATCATCTGCTCCTTTGTCTAAAGCCTCTATTTTCTGTCTTTCATTTTCTCTTGCTGAAACTATTATTATAGGTATTTTAGACCATTCTCTTACCTTTGCGATAACATTGATTCCATCAATATCTGGAAGTCCTAAATCCAATATTATCAAGTCTGGCTTATGAGACATAGAAAGCGCAATAGCTTCAATTCCTTTCTCTGTTTCCATATAATTAAATCCTTGTGCTTTTAATGATGCTGTTATGAAATTTCTTATGGGCCTGTCATCTTCCACTACAAGAATATATGGCTTATTATCCATCTATCTTTCCCTCCTTTGGAATGTTAAATCTAAAAATTGCGCCTCCTTCATCTTTGTTCTGGGCGCTGATTTTCCCACCATGTCCTTCAACTATAGATTTACAAATTGCGAGCCCAAGCCCAACACCTCTTCTTGAATCAGATATTTTATCTCCATTTGTAAAAAATCTATCAAATATATGTGGTAATATTTCTTCTGATATTCCTATCCCATCATCTATTACCTCAAATATAACATCACCTACTTCCTCATATACTTTAACCTCAATTAAAGCTTCCTTAGGAGTAAACTTAATAGCATTATCAAAAAGATTTATAAGAACTTGCTCAATTAAATTTCCATCCATAGATAACATTATAACATCTTCTGGAACTGTCACCTTTATCTCATGATCTTTCAATCGTTTTGAAGTTCTTTGAACTGCTTCATATACAACTTCTTCTACGAGTTCAAGGTTCTTTTTAATTTTCATGTTCCCACCTTCAAATCTAGTCATGCTGAGTAAATTTTCTACCAATCTTATAAGCCATTCAGTATCATCATAAATTCCTTGAAAAAGTTCATCTTTAGTATCTTTAGATAGAAGTTCTCCTGTTTCAATGATAGTACTTATTGCTCCTTTTATCCCTGCAAGTGGACTTCTTAAATCATGGGAAATTGATCTTAAAAGATTACTTCTTAATCTCTCACTTTCAATTTCTAACTTTGAATTTTTCTGAGTTTCAGCGAGAATTTCTCTATCTAAAGCAATATATATTTGACTAGCTACAGTCTCGAAAATGAATTTTTGTTCTGGTTTTAAGTTTCCAGTGATACAAGAGACACCTAACACGCCTAATACTTTATTATGACTTTTCAGAGGCATATAATATCCTTTTGCTCCATAGAAAGTATTAGTTCCCGTACCTGACTCTTTATCATTTAATAATGTCCAATATGCAACAGCTTCTTCCTCTTTATTTAGCAATGTCCGATCTTTCTCACCTTTAGTAGCCGTATAAATAAAAGGTGTTGTTAATTTATTTTCTTGAACTAAGTAGCAAATAACTGTTCTTTCTAGTAATCTAGATAAATATTTTATCCCTATTCCCACAACATCAGCTGTACCTGTTGCACTTAGTAACTTTCTACTTACTCTATATAAAATTTGTGTTGTATTCTCTCTTGCTAAAGAATTTTGTGCTTCCCTTTGTATCTTGCTTGTGAGGGTACCAATTGTAAATGTCACTATTAACATTATTGGAAAAGTAGCTAAGTAGCTTTTATCATAAACTTCAAGAGAATATCTTGGATCAGTAAAAAGAAAATTAAATAAGAATATACTTATGATTGAACATATAAATCCTAAAAGATACCCTCTTGTTTTCATATTTACTATAATTACACCCAGAATAAAAATCATGATTACATTTGCTTCACGAAAGCCTATGTAGTCTATGAATAATGAAATCATTGTAGATATAATCATTATTAAACTAGCTGTTAAGATTTCTTTCCACGAAATATTGAACCTTACTTTTTTTCTTTTTATAATATTTTCTTTTTCTTTATTAAAAGTTGAATTTGGTATAACATAAACGTCTATATATGAATTAGACTCCATTAATTTATCAACTATATCTCTAGCATAAATTCTAAAAAAATTATTTGGTTTTTTATGATTTTTTCCTATTATAATCTTTGTGACATTTCTAAATTTTGCATATTGAATTATTTGTTCAACTATATCATCGCTATATACAGTTACTATCTCTCCACCCAATTCTTCTGCCAACTTAAAATTTGCACTCAAACTCTCTTTATCTTTTTTATTTAAATTTCTTGACTTTGTTGTTTCCACATAAAATGCTATCCATTTTGAATGATGTGCTTCTGCCATTCTTCTTGCTGTTCTTATAACTCTTGAAGAAGAAGGTGATGAAGAAATGCAGGCTAATATTGCATCGACTGTTGGCATTACAGTTATTTGCCCTTTTGACAACCTTACACTTTCTACTTCATAATTTACTCTATCAGCAGTTCTTCTTAATGCAATTTCTCTAAGTGCAAATAAATTATTTTTAGTAAAAAAATTATTAAATGCTTTTGTCGCTTGTTCCTTATCATACACTTTTCCATCACTAAATCTTTTCAAAAGTTCATCTGGTTCAATATCAATTAATTCTACTTTATCAGCCTCATCAAATATTTTGTCCGGAATTCTTTCTCTAACTGAAATATGGGTTATACTTTCAACTATATCATTTAAGCTTTCTATATGCTGAACATTTAAAGTCGTATAAACATTTATTCCTGCCCCTAAAAGTTCCTCAATATCCTGCCATCTTTTTCTGTGCCTTTGCTCACTAGCATTTGTATGAGCTAGTTCGTCTACTAGCATAATTTCAGGTTTTCTAATAAGAGCCATATCCAGGTCAAATTCTTTTAAGGTTATCCCCTTATACTCAATAATCCTATTTTCTATACTCTCAAGTCCATTTAGCAATGCCATAGTTTCTGGCCTTGCATGTGGTTCTATATAACCTATCACTACATCGTAGCCCAATTTCTTCATATCATGTGCTTCCATAAGCATTGCATAACTCTTGCCAACACCAGCAGCATAGCCAAAAAATATTTTCAATTTTCCTCTTGAAGACACATTCTCTTCTTTTTTTATTTGATTTAAAAGATACTGTGGATCTGGCCTTTCATCTACTCCTATTTAAATCACTCCTAACCTCTCCGTAATTTTACCTTTTTCCTAATGAAATTATATATCTCCTGATAATAATATAAAAGTGATTTTGTTTATCCTCAGGAAAAGTTGTTTTTATTTAATAAAGTTATTTTTATTTAATAAAGTTATTTTTATTTAATAATGAAGCTATTTCCATATTGACTTTTAGAACATTTACTCTTGGTTCACCAAATACCCCAAGTGTTCTACCTTCAGTATATTTATCAACTATTTTTTGAAGATCTGCTTCACTTATTCCTGATGCTTTTGAAACTGCTGGAATTTGAATTTCTGCCGCCTTTGGACTTATATCAGGATCTAACCCAGAACCAGAACTTGTAAGCAAGTCTGTTGGTATATCTTCTTTCTTAACTCCAGGATTAGCAGCTAAAAATTCATTTATATCTTTTTCAACTCTTTCTCTAAGAACTTCATTGGAAGGAGCCAAATTTTGTGATCCTGAGCCAACTCCACTATATACTACTTTTCCACTTTCATCTGGTACATTATCTGCTTCTGTATAAGTGTTATAATTTACAGCTGAAATTCTTCCTCTAAAGAACCTTGGATCTGTGAAATTTTGTCCTATAAGTTCTGATCCAACTTCATTTCCATTAACAGTTATCATACTTCCATTAGCTTTTTTATTAAAAGCCAACTGGCTTATTCCAGTCATTAAAAGAGGATATATAAGCCCACAAAGTACCATAAAAGTAATACTTAACAGAATAGATTTTTTGATTATTTTCATATAAAAATCTCCTTTTCTTATTGAGGTGCATAATTTTTTCTTAGCCAATAATCTTCATTATCTAAGTTAACCAATATTAAGAATTCTAACTAACGGAGTAATAATCATGTCAATTACCTTTATTCCTATGAATGGAACAATTACTCCACCGCCTCCATAAATAAGCATATTTCTAAGCAACATCATCTCTGCTTTCATCGGTTTATATTTTACACCTCTCATTGCTATTGGAATAAGTAGTGGTATTATTATTGCATTAAATATAAGAGCCGATAGTATAGCACTATATGGTGTTGAAAGTCTCATTATATTCATAATCTGCATTTCAGGTATAGCTACTGTAAATATTGCAGGTATAATAGCAAAATACTTTGCTACATCGTTAGCAATACTGAAAGTAGTTAAAGCCCCCCTTGTAATCAATAATTGTTTTCCTATTTCAACTACCTCAAGAATTTTTGTTGGATCCGAATCTAAATCTACCATATTAGCTGCTTCTTTAGCCGCTGTGGTTCCACTATTCATGGCAAGCCCTACATCTGCCTGTGCTAGAGCTGGTGCATCATTGGTTCCATCTCCAGTCATGGCTACAAGTTTACCTTGTTCTTGCTCTCTTTTAATTGCAGCAATTTTATCTTCTGGTTTACATTCAGCTATAAATTCATCTACACCAGCTTCTTTAGCAATAGTTGCAGCAGTTAATGGATTATCACCAGTACACATAACTGTTTTAATCCCGATTTCTCTAAGTCTTTGAAATCTTTCAACAAGACCTGGCTTAACGGTATCTTTAAGATATATAACTCCGTATATTTTATTGTTTACGCAAACTACAAGAGGTGTTCCTCCAAGTTTCGATACTCTGTTAACAGCTTCATCTAAATCATCTGGAATAATTCCTCCCATTTCTTTTATTCTGTTTCTTATAGAATCAGAAGCTCCCTTTCTTATATCAGTACCATCAGGCAAGTCCACTCCGCTCATTCTTGTTTGAGCTGTAAACTCAATAAAATCTAAATTTTTGTACTCTTCTTCATTAATTGTTGCTTCGCTTCTTCTAGCAAGATCAACTATTGATTTTCCTTCTGGTGTATCATCTTTTATTGAACAGATTACTGAATAATTTATTAAATCTAATTTCCTTACGTTGTCAACTGGTATAAAATCCGAGGCTAATCTATTACCAAATGTTATAGTACCTGTCTTATCAAGAAGCATTGTATCAATATCGCCGCAGGCTTCTACAGCTTTTCCTGACATAGCTATAACATTGAATTTAGTAACTCTATCCATACCCGCAATCCCAATAGCTGATAATAGACCACCAATTGTTGTTGGTATTAAACAAACAAGGAGTGCTATTAAAGTTGAAATATAAATTGAAACACCCGAGTAATTAGCCATTGGATAAAGTGCAACTATAACTATAAGAAATATAATTGTTAAGCTAACAAGTACAGTATTAAGCGCAATTTCATTTGGAGTTTTTTGTCTTGATGCTCCCTCTACAAGAGATATCATTTTATCCAAAAATGACTCACCTGGTGTTGCTGTTATCTCGATCTTTAGCCAGTCACTTACAACCTTTGTTCCTCCTGTAACTGATGCAAAATCTCCTCCACGTTCTTTCATAACAGGTGCTGACTCACCAGTTATTGCAGATTCATCAACAGAGGCTATTCCTTCTACAACTTCACCATCATTAGGAATTATATCTCCATTTTCAACTAAAACTATATCTCCTTTTTTTAATTCATTTGCATTTATGACTTTAGTTGTTCCATCAGGATTCAACAATTTTGCTACAGTATCTTTACGCATTTTCTTTAAATTATCAGCTTGAGCCTTTCCTCTACCCTCAGCTACGGCTTCCGCAAAATTTGCAAAAAGTACTGTTATAAACAATATTAGAGCTACAATAAAATTATATATTCTTAAATTACTTCCTTTATCTCCAAATAAGCTTGGATAAAATGTAAGCAATAAAGTTATAACAAAACCCACTTCAACAACAAACATAACTGGATTCTTTATCATATATTTAGGATTTAATTTCTTAAAGGACTCTATAATCGATTCTCTTAATATATCTCTTGTAATAAATTTAGACTTTTTTCTTTTATCACTCATATTATTTTTCTCCTTGCTTTCTACTTCATAATAATCAATTCCACAATGTTAAATGTTCTGCTATTGGTCCAAGCGCCAAAGCAGGTAAAAATGTTAATGCTCCAATTATTAAAACAATTGCAATTAGAGTTAATGCAAACATTGTATTATCTGTTCTAAAAGTTCCTATTGTTGTTGGAATTGTTCTTTTGGCGGCTAAAGAGCCAGCTACTGAAAGAAGAATTATAATTGATAAATATCTTCCATAAAACATCACTATACCTGTCGTAGTATTCCAAAACAGATTATTATCTCCTAACCCTTCAAATCCAGAACCATTATTTGCTGCTGAGGATGTAAATTGATAAACTATTTGAGTTAACCCATGAAATCCTGAATTTGATATTCCTGCAATTCCCTCTGGCGATATTAATGCCAAAGTTGAAAACATCAATATTAGTAATGGGTGAATTATTATAGCTAATGCTATAAGCTTAATTTCTTTACCTTCAATTTTCTTTGATAAAAATTCTGGTGTTCTTCCAACCATAAGTCCACATAAAAAGACAGTAAGAATAGCATACATCATCATATTCATAAAGCCTACGCCCTTACCTCCGAATACAACATTAAGCATCATATTCATAAGAGCAACTGCTCCACCTATAGGTGTTAAGGAATCATGCATATTATTAACTGTTCCTGTTGTGAAGGACGTAGTTACTGTCGTAAATAATGCAGATTGTCCTACTCCAAATCTCACTTCTTTCCCTTCCATATTCCCCATAAGTTGATTTAGTCCCACATGTGCTAATGCTGGATTTCCAGCCTTTTCTGCATAATAACATATTGGAAGTGCTATTATAAATATTCCAGCCATTGCTCCAAATATGGTCCAGCCTTGTTTTTTATTTCTAAGCATTAACCCAAAAGTATAAACTAGTGCTCCTGGAAGTATCATCATAGATAGTATTTCAATTAAATTTGATATAGGTGTTGGATTTTCAAATGGGTGAGCCGAATTTGCCCCGAAGAAACCTCCGCCGTTTGTACCTATATGCTTAATTGATTCAAGAGCTGCTACCGGGCCAATTGCTATATCTTGCATTTTACCTTCTATTGTAGTAACTGTTTTAGTTCCAGATAAAGTTTGTGGTACGCCTTGACTTACCAAAAGAATTCCCACTATTATTGATAGTGGCAATAAAACTCTTGTTGTAACTCTTGTCATATCTACAAAAAAGTTTCCCATTAACTTTCTTCCAATTATTCCTCTAATAAAAGCAATAGCTGCTGAAAAGCCTGTTGCTGCTGATGTAAACATCATAAAAATAATCACTATCATTTGACTAAAATTAGAAAGTCCTGATTCTCCACTATAATCTTGAAGATTTGTATTAGTCATAAAACTTATAATTGTATTAAAAGATAGACTTTGTTCCATTCCATTTATTTTATTTGGATTAAAAAATAAGAATCCTTGAGCTCTAAGCATTATATAACCTATAAATACCATTACAGCATTCACTGCTATAATAGAAAAAATATATTCTTTCCAATCCATTTCGTTATCTTTACTTATTCCACATATCTTGTAGATAAAGTTATCGATTTTATCAAATAGCTTGTCTCCAATGATTTTATGACCAGTGCTAACATAATATAGATACTTTCCAACTGGTACTACTATTATCATAAAAAGTAGTAAAGTTATTATTATTTGTAACCACTCCATAACTATTCCTCCTAGTTCCACTACTAATAATTTTAAAATTTCTCTGCATTAAACAATGCATACCCTAAATATCCAAAAAGTAAAATTATAATTACAACTAAACTTAGCATTTATATTCCCCCATTTATTTTCTTTTACTTGTTAGTTTGTTTTCCACACCAATTAGCAAACAGTATGATAGAAAAAAATCCTACAAATAATGATGTCAAAAAAATAAAATCTAGCATCATCATATTTCTCCTTTCGTCATTCATATCTCATATATAAATATTACTAGCTATAATATAAAGATTGGATTAAGACTTTTTTCTTCTGCATAAAGATTGTATAAAGATTTCGTTTATAGAATTTTATATTTAATATCTTCCATGTCCATAATTTAATATAAATTATTACTAAATGTACGGCTTATCAGAAATATGTATACTTTTCCTCAGTTTTCAAATAATAAATGAGATAAATAAATTATGATTTTCTATAAAAATAGAAGAGGAGGATTAGCCTAATGCAAAAAGTCACAAAAACAATGGACGGAAATCAAGCCGCAGCATATGCTTCCTATAATTTTACTGAAGTAGCTGCAATATATCCTATAACTCCTTCTACACCTATGGCCGAGGGGGTTGATGAATGGTCTGCTCACGGAAAGAAAAATATGTTCAATCAGCCAATCAAGGTTGCTGAAATGCAATCCGAAGCTGGTGCAGCTGGCGCAGTACACGGATCACTTCAAGCCGGTGCACTAACTACTACATATACAGCATCACAAGGCTTGCTGCTTATGATACCAAACATGTATAAGATTGCTGGAGAACTTTTGCCTGCAGTATTTCATGTAACTGCTCGTGCAATTGCAACTCACGCACTATCAATTTTCGGAGATCACCAAGATGTTATGGCAACTAGACAGACTGGATTTGCTATGCTTGCATCAAGCAGTGTTCAAGAGGTAATGGATTTAGCCTGTATAGCCCATTTAAGTGCAATTAAAGGAAGAGTTCCATTTACTCATTTCTTTGATGGATTTAGAACATCACATGAATACCAAAAAATTGAGGTACCTGATTTTGGAGAAGTAACTAAACTCGTAGATAAAGCTGCATTAAAAGCCTTTAGAGATAGAGCTTTAAATCCAGAACATCCAGTTGCCAGAGGCACAGCTCAAAATCCTGATATATACTTCCAAGGAAGAGAAGCTCAAAATCCTTTCTTTGATGCTGTACCTGATATAGTAGAAAATTACATGAAAGAATTAAAAAATATTACTGGAAGAGAATATCACCCATTTGACTACTATGGAGATCCTGAAGCTGAAAGAGTTATAGTAGCCATAGGTTCAGTGTGTGACACTATAAGCGAAGTTGTAGACTACTTAAGAGAAAAAGGCGAAAAAGTAGGTATGATAAAGGTTCATTTATACAGACCTTTCTGTGATAAGTACTTCTTTAACGTTTTACCTAAGTCTGTTAAGAAAATAGCAGTATTAGACAGAACAAAAGAACCTGGCGCACCTGCTGAGCCATTATATTTAGACGTTACTAAGCTTTTCTATAACGAAGACAACAAACCAGTGATAGTTGGTGGAAGATATGGTTTAGCATCTAAAGATACAAGACCATCACAAATTATTTCTGTTTTTGTTAATTTAAATTCAGATAAGCCAAAAGATAATTTCACTGTTGGTATAGTTGATGATATTACTAACACTTCTCTGCCTGAAGGAGAAATAATTGATACTACACCACAAGGAACTATAAGCTGTAAATTCTGGGGGTTAGGATCAGATGGTACAGTTGGAGCAAATAAGAGTGCTGTTAAAATTATAGGTGATAATACGAATTTATATGCTCAAGCATATTTTTCTTATGATAGTAAAAAATCTGGTGGTACTACAGTGTCCCATTTAAGATTTGGAAAGAGCCCTATAAAATCTCCTTATTTAGTTTATAATGCAGATTATGTTGCTTGTCACAACAAATCCTTTATCTATAATTTTGATGTGTTAAAGGGACTAAAAAATAATGGAACTTTTGTACTTAACTGCCCATGGAATAAGGATGAAATTGAAAATAAATTACCTGCAGCATATAAGAGATATATGGCAAAAAATAATATTAAATTCTATACTATAGATGCAATTGCTATTGCTGGCGAAATAGGTCTTGGAAATAGAATTAATATGATAATGCAATCTGCATTCTTTAAACTTGCTAATGTTATTCCTGTTGAAGATGCAGTTAAATATTTAAAAGATTCAATTTCCCACTTGTATGGTAAAAAAGGTGATAAAATAGTAAAAATGAATCATGATGCTGTTGATAGAGGAGTAGATTCATTGAACGAAATTAGTATACCTGAATCTTGGGCCAATGCTAAAGATAGTGATAAACCAGTTAAAGACGAACCAGACTTTGTTAAAAATATTCAACGTCCTATGGCAAGACTTGAAGGTGATGAATTACCAACAAGTACATTTAAAGGAATGGAAGATGGTACTTTCCCTCTTGGAACTACAGCCTATGAAAAACGTGGTATAGCTGTTAATGTTCCTGAATGGCAAACAGATAAGTGTATACAATGTGGTCAATGTGCATTCATATGCCCTCATGCTACAGTACGCCAATTCTTAGTTGATGAAAGCGAAATGAAGAATGCTCCTGAGGACTTCATTACAAAGAAGGCTGCTGGAAAAGGTCTAGAAAACTACGGTTATAGAATACAAATAGCTCCTCTAGACTGCACAGGCTGCGGCAACTGCGCTGATGTATGTCCTGCTCCTGGTAAAGCTCTTATAATGAAACCGGCTGAAGAACAAATATTAGAGCAAGCTGAAAACTGGGAATACGCAATGAAGCTTACACCTAAGGAAGACTTGATTGATAGAAATACCTTAAAAGGCAGCCAATTAGTTAGACCTCTCCTAGAATTCAACGGTGCTTGCCCTGGATGTGGAGAGACTCCATATATAAGACTTCTAACACAACTTTTTGGTGAAAGAATGATAATTGCTAATGCAACTGGATGTTCATCTATATGGGGTGCAAGTGCTCCTTCTATAGCTTATACCACAAATGCTGAAGGAAAAGGTCCAGCTTGGGCAAATTCATTATTTGAAGACAATGCCGAATTTGGATATGGTATTTTCCTAGGTGTTAAACAAATAAGAGAAAAGCTAGCAGATTTAATGAATGAAGGTTTAGAATCATCTGACTTTAATGACGAGATTAAGAATGCTTTCCGCGATTGGCTTAATAACTTCAATGATGGAAACGGATCAAAAACAGCTTCTTCTAAAGTTTTAGAAGTTCTAAAAAATTCTAATAATGAAATTGCAAAAGAGATATTAGAAAGAAAAGATTATTTAGTTAAAAAGTCTCACTGGATACTCGGTGGAGACGGATGGGCTTACGATATAGGCTACGGTGGAGTGGATCAAGTGCTTGCTATGGGTGATGATGTAAACATATTTGTAATGGACACAGAAATCTACTCTAATACTGGAGGGCAGGCTTCAAAATCTACTCAAACTGCTCAAGTTGCTAAATTCGCAGCAGCAGGTAAGAAAACTAGAAAGAAAGATTTAGGACTTATGGCTATGAGCTATGGCTACGTGTATGTTGCTCAAATAGCTATGGGTGCAAACATGAATCATGCCATTAAGGTAATAGCTGAAGCTGAAAAATATCCAGGACCATCAATCATTATAGCTTATGCTCCATGTATAAGCCATGGTATAAAAGTTGGTATGGGTAACAGTATAAAAGAAGAAAAGAAAGCTGTTGAGTCTGGATATTGGCATCTATATAGATATAACCCATTATTAAAAGATGAAGGTAAAAACCCATTCTTACTTGAATCAAAAGAACCTTCTGCTCCATATAAAGACTTCTTACATGGAGAAATACGTTACTCATCATTAATGAACGTATTCCCAGAGGTAGCCGATAAATTATTTGATGAAGCAGAAAAGAATGCAAAAGAAAGATATGAAACTTATAAGCGCTTAGCTGATATGCAATATTAGTAAAAAGCTCCAAATAACATACATGTAAATAGTAACCAAAATAAAAAATCCCCGATTTTCCGGGGATTTTTCTATAGATACCTCAATTTCAAGTTACATTTATAGTTTAAAATATATTCCTCACCAGAAATGGCAGGTACTCTTTTGTGCAGTGTTGCATTTAGAATGGAGTCGTAGCAATTTCTTCAGCAAAAGTTGTTCCATTCTCGCTTGTCCTTAGCTCGTCTAAGGAGCATGCGTAAATGGGTACAACTTTTGCTGTTAGAAATTCACAACTCTATTCTATAGCAACCGAAGCAACAGAGTACCTGTCATTTCGGTTGACTGAATCTTAAACTATAGATCTTACTTTTGATTTGTATCTACATATTCTTTTGCATTCCTAACTTGTACTTCGCTGGGAATGTTCACATTAGATACAGGTTGTGCGTCTTCCATATTAGCCCATGCTGCTGCATCATGCTTTTCTATTGGCATTCCAACGAACTTTTCTTTAAATTTATTTGTCATGTGTAAACCTCCTTTTACTATCCAAAATTATTCTAATAAATTTAGATCAGTAATAGTATTTGCTTAAAAATGAAAAGTATGACTAGAGTTGATTTGCAACATCACAATTATTTAATTACACATTGGGTTAAACTGTAAATGAATTTGGAATACAATCTTCAGAAATAATACAAGTTCTGATATGAAACTTTATTATTATATATAAAGAAAATTTTCCTAATTAAATACTCATATTTTTTATTTTAATATTTCCATATGTGTTTTCGGAAGTCTTATAAATAGATTTCTCACACTATATTCAATACATTTTTTCTCCATGCTGACTTCATCTTTTTCTTTTAAATCTAGGTTCATTCTATAACTTCGGCTAATAATATTAAATGTACCAAGTAAATCAAAAAATCCATACCCTATTTCCCTATTAGGATATCTATATGTCGAGTTACTTCTATCAGCACCCAAAATCAAATATGCTATAACTTTCGCTGAAAACATGGTTTTGTCATTTCCATTAACAACTCCCCACTGCAACAAAAGTGCGCAAGCCCCAGAAATTATCGCAGCAGCCACCGAGCTACCAGAAACAGTTGTAGTTCCCCCTCCTACTTTTGTAGTTAATACATCCATCCCTAAAGTCGCTAAATCTGGGTTATTTATATCTACATTAACATTTGGACCTTTTCCAGATGCTGCGATCAACGCATTATCATTTCCATAATAAGCTATTGTGGCTACTCTCCTGGCTGTAGATGGTACTGTTAGTGTAGTAAATGGGTCTGCTTGAAGAAATCTTGTATTCTCTGGTAATGTTTTCTGCGGCGGCAGCCAAATGTGATACCTTCCATCAGTTATATAATCTCCTCGTAATTGCAATGTCCATATTCCAGCTTTTATGCTATCAAAATTTATGGCTATTGCTTCATGGCCTGTAAAATATTCCGGAACATAATATTTCACAGTCATTCGAGTCTTAAAAAATACAAAATTAACATTTTGTATTTCATTGGCTTTCGCTTTAATGAATTTAGATGATTCTCCATTAGGCGAAATTACATTTATAGATGCCCTATTAGGTTTTATTACCCAAATTGTAAAGGAAAAATATTTCATTTCCTTTGATATTCTTAATTCTATAGAAACTATATCCCCTGTTTGCTTTATAATTCCCGAAGCATGACCTTCTGAAGCGCCTTCATTTCCAACACCAGCAACTGTAATTAGTCCTCTAAGCCTTCCTAGCGATGCTATATACCTTGAAATTAAATTATTACCATCATGACTACCTTCTGTTGTTCCAACTCCAATATATATAACCATTGGTCTATTAAGACTTACTGAAGCATTTTTTAAATAATCTATTGCTGCTAATACCTCTGAATCATTATATACTGGTGTATATGGAATACCATTTGCTATGAGCTCTTCCCTGAATTCCATGGACTCATAAAGTTTTACAACCACAAACTCACTTCCAGAAGCTATCCCTTGAACATCGGCATTATACCCCCTTGCTCCAATGATACCGGCCATTTGAGTTCCATGCCCAACTTCATCTCTTGAAGGTACAATTAAATATGGATCCTGTTTATTTCTATAAGCCTTGACTGCATTAGTAATCTCTTCATTATTAAAGGTTTTTCCTATGTAAACTGAGGTATCATCAGAATCAGGAATAGTTTGATCCCAAAGACTTATTATTCTTGAAGTATCATCTTCCCTTATAAATTCTTCATTTAAATAATCTATTCCAGTGTCAACCATGCCTATAAGGACACCTCTACCATTTAAGTCCAAGTAAGGATTAATTTTAATTGCATTTATATTATCTACACTTGACGGAGATATATCTTGTAATACGTACTTACTTCTAGGATCTATGTAAAGAATCGATGGTACATCCTTAGCCAATCTAACCAAATCTTCTGGTGAAGCAGATACGACCGCGATAGTATCAGTAATTACATCTCCACACGCATAAGATACTTTGTCTATTTGACCTCTAAAATCTCCTCTATATTGAACTAAATAATTAGGCATTCCTCCATAATATAAACTACATTTCTTAAAACTAGGCACAGCAGACTCCTTAGTATTACTTATATTTAATAGTATTTAGCTAAAGTACAAATTATTCATTATGAAAATATAAATATAATTAAATGGCCTTATTATATTTATAAAAATGCGACCCATACTAATATTTATAAATATTAGTATGGGTCATAAATTTATTAAAAGTATAGATAAGACAATCATAGACTATACTTAGACTATGAAATATCTTCCAACCAGAAATGAGTAATATACTTTTGTGGAATGTTTCATTGGTAATTTTGATGGATGTGATTCTTTGGCTATAAGTTGTTCCAAATGTGCTAGTTCAAAGCTTGTTCTTTGAGGCTAGCACTTTGGATGCAACTTTATAGACTTAGAATCACCCATCAGAATTGCCCAGAAACTGTAACAAAAGTATGTTATTCATTTCGGTGAGTTATACGCATAAGTATAGATTATAATTAGTTTATTTATATATGTTAATTAGCTAGATTATCACTATTTCTAAATAAAAACTTTACATTAAGCATTTTATGAATTCTACTTAATCCAAGCACCATTAAATCCTAATCTATATCCACCAATAGTGGTATTATATGCCATAGCTCCATTACTATATAAGTAATAATACTTTCCAGACACATCCTTAATCCATCCTGTTTGCATTCTTCCTTCTGAATCCATATAGTACCAATTGCCATTAACTAACTGCCAGCCTGCTTTTTTTGCTCCGTCGCCACCTAAATAATACCATGTACCTCCATAGTTTAACCACCCTGTGGCCATGTTTCCATCTGATTGTAAGTAGTAATTACGTATCCAATTATTTTTTACTGAATTACCCATGGAATCGTTGTATTGCCATCTTCCATTGACCTGTACCCATTGATTTGTCTTAATATTCTTAGTTGGCAATGGTGTACCACTGCTATTAGAGTTATTGCTACTTCCACCTCTATAAATATTCAATGTGTATGTTCTCTTATCACCATCATTTTTAACAGTTATCTTTATATTATTCTTTCCTTTATTTAAAGATACTGTTTTTCTAAATTTATCGCTTTCATCTACAATACTTCCATCTATTTTTACTTCATAATCATCATACTCATCACTATCGCAATCTGGTTTTGCGGTTATTTTAATTTCATCAACAGATCCAGAAACATTTACACTGTAATCAGAAGTATTTTTAGAAAAACTCAAATCCCCTTCACTAAGTGAGATGCTCTTCAAATACACATCTTTATTATCATCTTCATCATCACTAGAAGAACTTGCTGTACACTTCACCCTAATAGTGTATTGACTAGAATATGAATCATCACTGTATTTGACCGTTCCTGGATTATCGTTATATGTTCTTATTGTAAGAACTGTTGTTGATCCTTTGGATAGTTCAATAGTGCTGCTTGTTTTTACACCTTTAGTAGAACTTGTTCTTCCTTTAAAGATTCTAACATTACTTGAGTCAGCGCCATTTACACTTATCTTTATTTTACTAGATGAAGTCTTAGCGTAATAAGTTTCATTATTTTTCAACTCATCGTCATCAACTTCATTTTTACTTTTATAATTATCATCACTATAAGTCTTTATTGTGCTTCCGCCTGATGTCTTTAATTTAATGCTTGATAAATCACCTGTTGACGCATAAGCTGTTGTAGTTAAAGTTAAGCTTGTTGCTGGTACAATTGCGCTAAAGGCAGTTGCCGCAATTGTTAATGCAACTATTCTTTTAATATTTCTATTCATATTATATCCCCCTAAATTATTGTATTAGCACCAAACAATGCTGTTCACTATATAATACAATATTAAATACCATTTATAGTACCTTTTAGTTGGTAAAATAGGATTTTTTTCTTTATATTACATATTTTCTTACTTCAATGTGCAATTTTAAACAAATGTATTGTTTTTTAACATTTATATTTCTTTAGGAATTCTTATAAATAATGCTTTTACACTGTATTCAATATACTTATCCCATTTTTTACAATCTGCCCTTGACTTATTTTCTAGGCCTAGGTCCATTCTATAGCTTCTGCTTATTATATTAAAAGTACCTAGTAAATCAAAAAATCCATATCCAATTTCTCTAGTAGGGTATCTATAAGCCAAATTGCTCCTATCTGCACCAAGCACTAAATAAGCTATGATTTTTGCTGCAAACATAGTTCTATCATTTCCATTAACAATCCCCCATTGCAATAAAAGCGCACAAGCTCCTGCTATTATAGCAGCTGCTACTGAACTGCCAGAAACAGTAGTAGTCTTGCCTCCTATATTCGTTGCTAATATATCTGCCCCCAAAGTAGCTATATCCGGGTTTTCTACATATGTATTAACATTAGGGCCCTTTCCAGATGCTGCAACCAAAGCATTGTCATTTCCATAATAAGCTGTTGTGACTACACTTCGCGCCGTAGATGGTATTGTCAATGTAGTAAATGGATCTGCTTGAAGAAATCTCGTATTTTCTGGCAATGTTTTTTGTGGTGGTAACCATATATGATATCTACCATCTGTTATATAATCTCCCCTTAGCTGAAAGGTCCATATTCCTGCTTTTATGCCATCAAAACTAATTGCTATGGCTTCATGACCAGTGAAATGCTCAGGAACATAGTATTTTACAGTCATTTGAGTCTTAAAAAATACAAAATTAACATTTTGTATTTCATTTGCCTTTGCTTTAATAAATTTTGATGATTCTCCATTAGGCGAAACCACATTTATAGATGCTCTATTAGGTTTTATTAACCAGATTGTGAAAGAAAAATATTTCATCTCTCTAGGTATTCTCAATTCAATAGAAGCCACATCCCCAGTTTGTTTTATGATTCCAGAAGTATGACCTTCTGACGCTCCTTCATTTCCAACACCAGTAACAGTAACAATACCTCTAAGTTTTCCAATAGAAGTTAAATACCTTGAGAGCAGATTATTACCATCATGACTGCCTTCGGTTGTACCTACACCCAGATATATAACCATAGGTCTATTCAGTCTTACTGCAACACTTTGCAAATAATATATTGCTGCTAAAACTTCTGAATCATTATATACTGGTGTATAAGGAATACCATTTGCTTGAAGCTCATTTCTAAAATTGATAGATTCAAAAAGCTTAACAATTACAAATTCACATCCTGATGCAACGCCTTGAACATCAGCATTATAACCTCTTGCGCCAATAATACCAGCCATCTGTGTTCCATGTCCAACTTCATCCTTTGATGGGACTATTAGATATGGATCTTGATTATTTCTATAAGCTTTGATTGCCTTAGTAATTTCTTCATTGCTAAATGTTCTTCCAATATACACTGATGTATCGGTAGAATCTGGTACTGTCTGATCCCAGAGACTTACAATCCTTGAAGTATCATCCTCTCTTATAAATTCTTCATTTAAATATTCTATTCCGCTGTCAACCATACCTATAAGCACGCCTCTTCCATTTAAGTCTAAGTATGGATTAATTTTGATTGCATTGATATTATCTACACTTGATGGCGAGACCTCTTGTAGTACGTATTTGCTTCTAGGATTTACATAAAGAATTGATGGAACATCCTTCTTTAAACGGTTTAAATCTTCTGGTGCTATAGAAATTACTGCAATTGTATCAGTAATTTTGTCGCCACAGGCATATGATATATTATCAATTTGTCCTTGAAAATCTCCCCTATATTGCACTAAATAATTAGGAAATCCAGCATAATATAAATTACATTTTTTAAAACTAGGCACATTAAACTCCTTAGTATTGCTATATCTAATAATATTTCCGTAAAATATAATTTATTCATTTAGCACACATTAATAAAACACAAGCGAATGCATGCGAGCCTATACTAATTAAATTTGCTTCACTTTCACAAATAAAGAAAAATGGAGAATTTATAATATATAATTGATTAATTAATGTTTATATTTGCATAATAATACACATTGACTTATACATATATTGACTCAAATATTTAAAAATGATATGTTTATATATAAGATATTAATAATTACAAAATGATATATGTAACGCTTAATCACTTTGAACGGGAGAACCATTTTTTGGGGTGAATCTTATTACACGATAATAAGTAGGGTTAATTTTCTTCAATCCGAATCCGTCAGCTAATCTCGTAAGCGTAGAAGAGAAGTTTTGGTATACTTTGATATTTTTTATGTATGCCTATAAATATTATTGCTTTACAAGCTATAGAGACTTCTCTATAGCTTATTATTTTTTTATAATTATAAACTTAAACTTAGGACAAACTTTTGAGGCTGGAAAAATATCTTATAGTTAAGAAACTTTTTCCTAACTTCAAGTAATACATTATGATAAAAGGAGAAAGCAATTTAATGAGAGCAAGTAGATGTGAATTAAATAATACTTTTTACGCAAAAATAGATCGGACTAAAATATTAGTAGATTTACCTAACAAGCGAATAAAAATAATTGACTTTAATGCCATATCAATGCAAAACTTGAAAAGAATAATTCACTTTGCATCAAAACAACATTTAAGTAAAATTATTTGTAATTGTGATACTAAATCATTTGAAACTTTTATTAATGCGGGATTCAATTCCGAAGGCAAGATCAATGGATATTTTAAAGGTAACGATGCTTTTTGTATGTCATACTTTATTAATAGCGATAGAAAAGTTTGCAGCAATTTTGCAAGAAAAGAACTATTAATAAAAGAATGTCAGAATGTTAGGAACACATATGCGCATCAAAAAAATAATTTAGGATACCTTATTCGAAACGCAAATAAAAATGATATAAAAGAAATGATAGATTTGTTTTCCACCGTTTTCTTAACTTATCAATCACCTATTTATGATGAAGAATATTTAAAACAAACAATGAATGATAAAGTTCTATACAAAGTTGCCGTATATAATGGAAAAATAATCAGCATAGCTTCAGCGGATATGAATAAAGAAAATTTGAATGCTGAAATAACTGACTGTGCTACTCATCCATCCTATAGAGGCATAGGCATATTATCAAACATTATTTATTCTTTAGAATCAGACTTAAAAACTAAGGGTTTTCTCTGTTTATATAGTTTATCTAGATCAATAAATCCTAGCATTAACTTTGTTCTAAGTAAGCATAATTATAATTTTGCTGGCAGACTAGTAAACAATTGTAATATATGCGGTACCTTTGAAGACATGAACCTTTGGGTAAAAAACATAAATAGTACAAGCTTTTAAATTAGTTTTATTATAGTAAAAAATATTATTTATTTGCATGAAGCAAATAAACAATATTTTTTAATCCCCTCTTTTATCATGCTATTTTGCATATTCATTCAAAATATTATAAGCATATTCTATAATTTCATCACAAGTTATACCTTTTTTCTTAAGCTCAATACACTCAAGAGTACCATACTTCTCTTTAACTTTATTTATAATTTCTCTAGTTACTACTCTTGAATTATTTTTTTCTTCACTACTATTTCTTCCTTTTAATGCACCTATCGCCATTAAAGTTCCAGTGATTGCTCCGCATGTACTTCCAATAGTCATGCCTCCTCCAAAAGGACTTGCTATTGCAATTGGAATTTCAGATCCTGTATCCTCATTAAATGCTTTAAGTATAGATTCTGCACAATTATATCCTTCTTTATGAAATTCAATAACTTTCTTCATGTTATATCCCCTCAATCTAGCAAAATAATTATTATTTATAAAATAATAATAATACTACTTAGTATTATGTACTTTATTTTCTTTTGTTTCCTATATAAGAGCCCATTCCTCCTGCAACATTTATAACCTTGAAACCCTGATTTCTTAGATTGTTGCACGTTCTTGCACTTCTTCCCCCTGATTGGCACATTATATAGTATTCTTTGCTTTTATTTAAGTATTTCTCTGGTTCATCTAAAAGCTCTCCCATAGGAATATTTTGGGCACTTTTTATACTTCCACCTTTATACTCATATTCTTCTCTTATATCAATCAATTCAACTTTTCCTATTAGATCATCAATTTCATTTACATTAATAACTCTTCCATCATCTTTTTTTAAAAATTCAAACACTATAACTTCCTCCTAAAATACTTTCCTAATTTCTCATCTCTAATTATCTTTTAATATTTTATTTAAATCCTTAAGTATGATTATTTTGCCTCTTTCTAATTTTATATACCCAAGCTTTTCTAAATTCTTTAGCTTTCTACTTATAACTTCACGAACTGAATCAATTTCAAAAGCCAATTCACTATGAGTCGCATAAATTATTTTGCTTTTCTTGCTTATTAGCAATTTTATAAGCCTTGTTTCAAGGGATTCATGAATAATTTCTTCTTTATTCCCTATGATAGTATTAAACTTATTATACAAATCTTTATATATATATAATAAGAAGTCATTATCACTAATAAAATATTTTTTAACCACTTCAAAAGGAATTATGCATACCTTAGAATCTTGAATTGCCTTACCTGTTATATTTAATGATTCCAAATCTGATAAGCAGCTTAAGGCTTCATGACAAAATTCACCTTGGCTTATATTATAAAGGTTAGTTTCTTCACCATTCTTATTAATTTTTTGTATTTTTATTACACCTTTTATAACAAATAATATCCCTTTACACGCTTTCTCTGTGGCTTCTACATATTCATCAGCATATAAAGTTTTAAAATCAGCTTGTTCGTTTATTACTTCATTATTCTTTTTATTAATCTCATATAACACCGGATATACCTTATATAGAGATTTTATATATTCCAACCTATTCCCACTTGATATTTCAATTCTATTATTCACTTCATCCCTCCTTTATTGTATTATATTCTTTTTTTTAATAAATTTGTGTGACTTAGTCACATAAGAAAAAAATTTGCATTTAAAAAGTGTAGTCATAGCAATATTATGACTACACCAATCTATAACTATATATTATCTACTTTCATAGCTCTCATAGCATTTAAGACTGCAAGCAATGCAACTCCAACATCACCAAATACCGCTTCCCACATAGTGCCCATACCTACAGCTACAAGCGCCAATATTATCAATTTAATACCTAATGCGAAAACTATATTTTGCATTACTATAGTTCTAGTCTTCTTTGCAATCTTTATAGCCGAAGCTATTTTTGATGGTTCATCTGTCATTATAACTACATCAGCAGCTTCAATTGCTGCATCTGAGCCAACACCGCCCATTGCTATACCTATATCAGCCCTCGCTAGAACTGGCGCATCATTTATTCCATCTCCAACAAATACTATCTTGCCTCTAGGTGATTTTTCCTTAAACAATAGCTCTAGCTTTTCTACTTTTTGATCTGGTAATAGTTCAGCATGAACTTCATCCAAACCTAATTCTTTAGCAATTTTACTTCCAACAGTTTTATTATCACCTGTAAGCATTACTGTCTTCTTAATACCTATTTCTTTTAAAGCTTTTATAGCCTTTAATGAATCTTCTTTTACTTCATCTGAAATAACAATATAACCTGCATATTTCTTTTCTATAGCAATATGGACTACAGTTCCTATTTCATCTACTTTGTTATAAGATATATTCTCCTTATCCATTAACTTGTAGTTTCCAGCAAATACCTCTTTTCCATCTAGAACAACTTTTACGCCGTGCCCTGATATTTCTTCATAACCTGTTATCTTATCTGTAATTATCTCTTTATCATAAGCTCTTAATATAGAAGTTGCTATTGGATGATTTGAGTAATTTTCTGCATAAGCCGCACAAGCTATGAGTTCATCTTTTGAAATATTATTTTCTGGCCTTATTTCTGTCACTTTAAATATTCCTTTTGTAAGAGTTCCTGTTTTATCAAACACAACTGTTTCAACATTATTTAATGCTTCAAGGTAATTCCCACCTTTAACGAGTATCCCATTTTTTGATGCTCCACCTATTCCTCCAAAAAATCCTAGAGGTATAGATACAACTAATGCACATGGACAAGATACAACTAAGAATGCTAATGCTCTATAAATCCACTGTGAGAATGTTGCTCCCTCAATAACAATTGGTGGTATTACAGCTAGTGCTAAAGCTGCAAAAACAACAGCAGGAGTATAATATCTAGCAAACTTTGTTATAAAATTTTCTGTCGGAGCCTTTTTTCCACTTGCATTTTGAACTAAATCCAGTATCTTAGCAACAGTAGAATCTCCAAATTCTTTTTCTACCTTTATTGTTAAAAGTCCATTTTTATTAATTACTCCACTTAAAATACTGTCTCCTACCCCTACTTCTCTAGGAACAGACTCACCTGTCAATGCAGCAGTATCAACCATAGAGTTTCCTTCAATTATTTCACCATCTAATGGCACTTTTTCGCCTGGTTTAACTAATATAATATCTCCAAGCTTAACTTCTTCTGGATCTACTTTTTTGAAATCATTATTTATTTTTAAATTAGCAAAATCCGGTCTTATATCCATAAGTGATGTGATGGATTTTCTAGAGCGATTAACAGCCATATCTTGAAACATTTCTCCTATTTGGTAGAAAAGCATAACTGCAACTCCTTCTGGATATTCGCCTATTGCAAAAGCACCAATAGTTGCTATAGTCATCAAGAAATTCTCATCAAATACTTGACCTTTAGCTATATTTTTTAGAGCTCTTAAGACCACTTCTCCACCTATAAGAATATAGCTTATTAGATATAATAATAATTCTATATAATTTGAAAATTTAAAAATAGTAGCAGCTCCAAAAATTATAGCACCAATAGCTAATCTTATAATTTCCAACTTATCATTATCCTCTTCAACTTTTTCATTCTTGCTCATAGCTCTTCTATCTATTCCATCAATTTCAACAACATTAACATCTGGTTCTATTCTTTTGACAATTCGTTTAACATTATCAATAATGGCATTTTCTTTTGCTGGGTCTTCCATCTCTATAATAAGCTTTGTTGATATAAAGTCCACTAGTGCAGATTTCACACCATCTATATTATTTGATTCCCTTTCGATTTTTGCAGCACAGTTACCACAGCATAATCCTTCAAGTAAAATTTCTTTTTTCAAAATTTTTTCTGTTACCTTTTCTACAACTTTAACATGAGATTCAATATTAGTTACAATGTTAGTTACTGCTCCTATCAGCTCTTCTAATTTATTAACTTCATTTGTTTCTAATATTAAAGTTTTAGTAAGAAAATTTACATTGGCAAAATTAACTCCATCTAATTCATTTATTTTTTGTTCTATTTTAGCTGCACAATTGGCACATCCAAGTCCTTCTAAGATAAATTCTTTCTTTACTTTCTTTATACTATCTTTCTTTGATAATTTTGCGTTAACAGGACCACTAGCTATTTTTATATTGCTTGCCATAATGTTTCCCCCAATCTAAAACTTATTTTTTCTCAGATATATGAATCAACCCTTGATCAAAAATACTTTTAACATGTTCATCATCTAGTGAATAGTAGACTACCTTACCATTTCTTTTATATTTCACTAATCTTGCTTGTTTTAAAACTCTTAATTGATGTGAAATAGCAGATTGAGTCATGCCAAGCAATGCTGCTATATCACAGACGCACATTTCAGCCTCAAATAATGCACATAATACTTTTATTCTTGTTGAATCCCCAAGCACTTTAAATAAATCTGCTAAATCATAAAGTGTTTCTTCCTCTGGTATAGATTCCTTAACCTTATTAATTATATCTTCATGAATTATAGTGCAGTTACAAACTTCAATATTATTATTTTCCATACTCTTCACCTCTTCGTTTGAACATATGAATATTTGTTCATACGTTTATTATATTCGACATTACTTTATTTTGTCAATAGAAATGAGAATAATTTTCAGCCTTTCCAATAAAAAATCACAGGCGACTGTTGAAACAGAGATTTTATTCTTTTTAAAATACCAAAACTATTTAATCAACCTTTTTAAGTCATCCACAGATTTCACTGAAATATAAATTCCTAAAGAATAAAAAAACAATAAGCTCAATACTTATTGTTTACATACTATGCCGAAGTTATATAAAATTATATACTCATATATATCGCAATTTACAATGCTCATTTCACAATTCACAATTACTGCTAAGATTCTTACAATATCTTTAGAATTATGATGACGAATTATTTTTGCAATATATATAATTATTAAAAATTAAATTTATCATTAATAAAGGAACTCGTTGCTAAAGTAAAATTTTGCTTTTTACTTTGAATGTATGTAATCTAAATAACAGATGTACTGAGAATAAACTCAGTACATCTGCTTTTATTTATCTTCTATAGTCCTTGTTCATAGCTTTCTATCATTCTTTTTACCATTTCTCCACCAACGCTACCGTTTTGTCTTGAAGAAAGGTTTCCTTTATCCATACTTTCATAATTGCTTAATCCAACTTCTGAAGCAACCTCTGTTTTTAATCTGTTTAATCCTTGTTTTGCTTCTGGTACCAATGTTCTGTTTGTTCCACTATTTTTTGAAGCCATATAAATCTACCTCCCTTAAATTTTTGATTTTGTTTGGCAGTAATATCTTAACCACTATCACAAAATATAACCTATAAAAATCTTAACAAAACTAGCACAGATGGCTTGTATTACAAAACTTTAACTATTCTTCCTTTGTCTTTATCCTTAGAAAAATAAGTTTTAATTTTTCATGAAATTTATACTACAATCGTTCTTCATTTTTAAATCTTATTATTTTAAATATTGCAGCTCCAAATGCAGCAGATAAAATAGAGGCGATTATAATACTTATTTTAGCCATGGATAAAGCACTTTCCTCTGTAAATGACAAGGATGAAACAAAAAGTGACATAGTAAATCCAATTCCGCCAAGTACACTTGCTCCATATAAATGCCTCTTAGTTACTTTAGATGGCAATTTTGCAATTTTTAATTTCACTAAAATATACGAAGCCCCAAAAATACCAATTTGTTTTCCTATAAATAATCCAAAAATTATACCTAGACTGACTGGATTCATTATTGCTGCTGATAAACTATTAATATCTATAGTTATACCTGAATTCGCTAATGCAAATATTGGCATAATTATAAATGAAGATAATGGCGTTAGAACATGCTCAAATCTATATAAAATTGATGTTCTAAATTCCTCCATATTTTTTCCTATAGGTAATCCCATTCCAAGTAATACTCCAGCAATTGTCGCATGTACTCCAGATTTTAAGAAACAAATCCATAACGCAATTCCAAAAATAATATATAGCCATTTATTCTTAACATTAAGTTTATTAGCCAAGATAATCGCTAAAAAAATAATCAAACCTAAGATTAATGCAATCCATGAAATTTCACTTGTATAAAATATAGCAATTACTATAATAGCTCCCAAATCATCAACTATAGCTAATGCTGTAAGAAAAATTATTATTCCTTTTGGAGCCTTTTTACCAACCAAAGAAAGTATTCCTAATGCAAACGCGATATCTGTAGCCATTGGAATCCCCCATCCTATTATAGTCGGTTGATTAAAATTGAATAACGCATAAATTATAGCTGGCACGACCATTCCACCTATAGCTGCTGATACAGGCAGTATAGTTTTCTTAAAAGACTTGAGTTCTCCAAATACTATTTCTCTTTTTATCTCCATTCCAACTACCAAAAAAAATATAGCCATCAACCCATCATTAATCCAATGCAAGAGTGACATAGATAAAGAAAAATCCTTATACCCAATAGTTATATAAGTATGAATTATATCATTATACATACTAGAAAAATTTGAATTTGCAATTATTATTGCAATAATTGCACAAAACAGCAGCACTATGCCACTCGAAGACTCATTCTTAAAGAATTGCAAGAATGGATTTAAAATTTTATTTTGAATTTTGTTTTTCATACTTTATTCTCCTTCACATAATTATTTATTCCCAAAAATCAGCATAAATAAGATATTAATTTAATCTCTTATTTAACCCTTAATTTATTAAAAATCTATGCAAAAAAGAGGTGGGAATACTCAAAAAGAGTTTCCCACCCCAGAAACTAAAATTGCTTGAAAGCAAATTATAAAATTTGCCCAACCGTACAACTTAATATATTCATTTATTTCTTATTAATAATTATATCATATATTACTATAATGCTCAAGAATGGTAACTAAAATTTACATTTTCTTACTTTAACTAAATTATACTAAGATAAACTTTTAATCTGTTACTTAGAAACTGCACCTTTAATCGAACTTAAAAAATCAGAGAACATCTTTTCTAACTTATCAAAAAAGCCTTGTGCTTCTTTGCTAGTTAGCTTATCTTTTAATTGATTCGTTACATCATCCATCTGCGCTTTTAAATTATTATAGTTAAGGTCTAATGAATTTATTTTACTCATTACATCTTTAATTTTAGCTATATCATCATCTGATAAATTGCCTTTATAGTCTTTGACAGCCTTATCTACTATCTTATTTAATTCTTCATCTGTTTTTGGTTTTTCCTTTACTACATCTTTTTTTATGTCATTCATTAAATTACTGGCATCATTTTGCCCTATTTTTTCTGCGATATCTCCTGTAGTAACCAATTCTTCATTAGCTGCTTCTTTTTTATTTTCATCAATCTTTTTTCCTGTACTGCTGTTTTCAAAGCCTTTTAATATTCCTGTAAGTGCAGCAGTTCCTGACACTTTAAATGGCGCAGATGCTTTTACATTGGCATTTTCTACTCCTGCTGTAATCAATGCATTTTTTATCATGCCGTCATTAACCCAAGTAAGATTGTTTGTAGTAACATTTATTCCTCCTTTTTCAGTCGGTTCTACATAAGAACATGATATTGCTTTATTGCCAAGTTGAGCTTCTGTTGCAACTTTACCTAAATATGAATGCTCTTCCTTTGATGTTACCTCTAATACATTAGCATCATTTTTTGTTACTTCAAAATATTTTAACATTTCTGCCTTTTGAGCATCGCTTAAATCAGCTCCTAACGTAACAGATTTAAATGAATCTGCAAACGCCTGTCCTCCTGTAACTGAAGTAAAAAACACACTCAAAGCTAAAGATGAAATAATTGCCTTTGACATAAATGATTTGAATTTCATATTTTCTATTCTCCTTATATTATTATGCTATAAATTATGTCCAAAAATTTAATTCCTTTATTCCCGTTCATTATAGCACAAAAATAATTAAGTTTTATTTATTATTATATTACTTTTATATTAATATTTTAGTATGCAATAAAGAATTCTCCCCAGGTCTTTTGGAGAGAATTCTATTATATTTCTTCAATATTTATACCGCAAGTATATTATCTTTACTAAACTTCAAGAATAAGTACTTGATATCCTTGCAATATGATTTTATTCTTATCTTTCTTTATTTCTTCACAATTATTGATTAACACTTTAACATGTTGTTTATCTAAATCAATACTCTGCTCTTCCTTTTGATAATTTGCAAGTATCATTAATTTTTTAGATTCTCCTTGTCTATAAAAAGCAAATAAGTTATCATATTCTTCTAATGTAGGTACGAATTCTCCATATACTATGGAATCTTTAAATTCTTCTGATTTTCTTAAATTTATGAGCTTCTTATAAAAATTAAATACTGATTCCTCATCTTTAATTTGTGAATTTGCATTAATCACTTTATAATTTCCATTAACTTTAAGCCAAGGTCTGCCAGTTGTAAAGCCTGCATTTTCACTTCCATCCCATTGGAATGGTGTTCTAGCATTGTCTCTGCTAAATATATTTATAATTTTTAGAGCTTCTTCATCACTATACCCTTTTTCAATAGCTACATTATATTGGTCTATTGTTGCAATATCGTCAAATTCTTTTATCGAATTGAATTTGTTATTTGTCATTCCAATCTCTTGTCCCTGGTAAATAAATGGTATTCCTCTAAGCATAAGTGATATTGCCCCAAGCATTTTCTTGCTTTTATCATTCAAGTCTTGTTCAGGAATATATCTACTTACGCCTCTAGGCTCATCATGATTTTCAATAATATTAGCCTTAAAGCCTATTCCACAAGTCTCTAATTGACTGCTAAAAATAGCTTTTCTTAACTCATTAATTGAAAAAGGTTTATTATCATACCAACCAAATTCACTTTTTCCCAAGACTTCCATTTCAAAATCGAAGATAGAAGAGAAATATCCGTCTTCACCTATAAATTTATCAAGTTCTCCTTCTTTTCTATTGAAGACTTCTCCAACTGTAAATGCATCAAATTTTTCGAAGGTTTTCTCTTTTAACTCATTTAACATGTCGCCTACACCTTCTGCTGCTTCTAGCATTCTATCTATGCTGCAAAGTCCATCTTCTCTATCAGCTGGAAAGTCTTGAAATCTCAAATCTTTTTTTATGTTAATAATGGCATCAATTCTGAAACCTGCCAATCCTTTTTCAAGCCACCAATTCACCATCTTAAATATTTCATTTTTTAGTTTTGGATTTTCCCAATTTAAGTCTGGCTGCTCTTTTGCAAATAAATGCAGATAATATTTATTGGTATTAGGTATCTTTTCCCATACGCTTCCGCCAAAGTAAGAGCGCCAATTACAAGGAGGATTATCACCTTTACCTTCACGAATATAAAAATAATCTGCATATTCTCCTTCTGGATCATCCAATGCTTTCTTAAACCACTCATGCTTATCTGAGCAGTGGTTGACTACTAAATCCATTAATATATACATATTTCTTTTTTTTGCCTGTCTTAGAAGTTCATCCATATCCTCCATGGTTCCAAACCTTGGATCAATATTATAATAATCAGATATATCATAACCTTGATCTACTAAAGGAGAACAATAAATTGGTGATAGCCAAATTATATCCACTCCCAAGTCTTTTAAATAATCTAGCTTACTAATAATACCCTTTAAATCACCTATTCCATCTCCATTTGAATCGCAAAAACTTTTTGGATATATTTGATATGCTACCTTGTCGTGCCACCATTTCTTCATAACGTAAAACCTCCTAAATTAGTATTGAATATATTTATCTTGTTGGATTAGCTATAAACGCCTTGCCATTCATAACTTCCACTGTTTCTCCATTTATGACTAAAGTTTTCTTATTTAAATTGTGAACGATGAATTCTATATTTTCATATTTGTCATCATACCTATAATTTATCAAGTCAATTTTTATTTCAACTCTCTCCTTATTGACTACTTTAATTCTATAATTATTAAATTCTCCTAATTCATATCTAAAACTTTCTCCATCATCAACATAGTGATTATATTCAGTATCCGAATTATCATTAGATAGATAGACTTCTATAGTTAAAGCATTAGACTGTTTTTCACCAATATAATTTTGTACCTGACCTATTGGAATCAATGTGCCTCCTTTAATAAATATCGGACATAGGTCTAACGGAGTTTTTTTGATTATATATTGTCCACCTTTATATTCTTCTTTGGTCCAATAATCTATCCAAGTTTCCCCTTTAGGAAGATATATGCTTCTAGCTTTTAATCCTTGCTCAACAACTGGTGCAACTAAAATATTATCTCCACAAAGGAACTCATCATTAATTTCATAAGTATTTTTATCACTCTGATAATTAAATAGAAGTGGCCTTATAAGTGGTGCTCCATTCTTACTACACTCCCACATCATATCGTATATATATGGAATTAGTTTATATCGTAATTTTATATACTTCTTATTAATTTCCTCCGTATTTTTATCAAATGTCCAAGGTTCCTGATCCCTTGTTCCCATAGAAGAATGATTTCTAAAAAGTGGTGTGAACGCTCCGACCTGAACCCATCTACTTAATAATTCCCCAGTACAATCATATCCAAAGCCTCCTACGTCAGTCCCACAAAAAGCCATTCCACTAAGTCCTAGATTCATAAGCATTGGAATCGACATTCTTAAGTGCTCCCATGTACTTTGATTGTCTCCTGTCCACACAGTTGAGTATTTTTGAGTTCCTGCATAACACGCTCTTGTTACTACAAAAGGTCTCTTCCCAGTTGCTTTCTTCACTCCATCATAAGTAGCCTTAGCCATCATATGGCCATATACATTATGAGCTTCTTTATGATTAACTGTAATTCCATCATTATTAAACATAACATCATCTGGTAATGGTCCTCTAAAGCTTGCAGGTTCATTCATGTCATTCCAGATTCCACTCACACCTGAATCTATCATTATCTTTTGATTTTCTGACCACCAATCCCTAACCTTTGAATTTAAAAAATCAGGATAAACAGCATCTCCTGGCCAAACTTCATTTACATATGTTATACCTGACTTGTCAGTTGCAAAATACCCTTTTCTAAGTCCTTCGTCATAAATCTTATATCCTTTATCAACTTTGACTCCTGGGTCTATTATAGTCACTACCTTAAATCCCATGTCATTTAATTTTTTAATCATTGCTTCTGGGTTCTGAAACCTTTCGTTATCCCATGTAAATACCCTATAGCCATCCATATAATCTATATCTAAATATAATGTATCGCAAGGTATCTTCTTTTCTCTAAGAGTGCTTGCAATTTCCATGAGTCTTTCTTCTGAATCATAAGACCATCTGCATTGCTGATAACCAAGAGTCCATATTTGTGGCAAAGGCATATTCCCAGTAATTTCAGTATATCCTTTGATAACATTTTTAACTGATGGACCATAAATAAAATAATAATCTAAATTCCCATCAACTGCAGCGAAATAATAATATTCAGAATTATCTTTTCCCATGTCAAAATGAGTCTCAAAATGATTGTCAAAGAATATTCCAAATGCGTTATCTTTGCTTACTCCAACAAAAAATGGAATTGACTTATAAAGTCTATCAAATGTTTCTCCATGAGGCTTTGGATTATCTGTATTCCAATTTACATAATGATATCCTTTCTTATTTAAATGCCCTGTCTTCTCTCCCAAACCATAGAAATGCATTTCTTCTTCCATTCTTTTTGAAACATATACCTTATAATCAGATTCTTCCCTAAGAGAATGCCCCTCTGATTCTGCAAGTATATAATCACCATATCTTCTTTTAAAAGGTTTACTTTCACCTCTATAATCTGCACACAGCAATGTTCCTCTCTTGTCATAAATATCTACTTTAAATTCATCATAAATCTTACAAACTAATTTTTCTGTGGTTACCTGAATTCCATTTGTTATATTTTCAACCTGAAAATCATAATAATTATCTTTTAAATTTTCAACCGCTTTAGAATTTCTTTCCTCCCTATGTAAAGGCACAAAGAAATTAATTATATACGAATTCAATACTTTTATAAAAACAGCTTTTTCTTGGAATCTAATATTGATTACGTTATTTTCGATTTTATGATTTAGCATTTTACCAAATTTCATTTTTTCTTCCTGATATTTTCCCATACACTAGTACCTCCATTGTTTCAACATTTTCTAAAAATGCTTTTATTCCCAAAAATCCACTTAAGATTTTCATTAATAATATCTTTTACTTCGACTATCTATTATTTTATAAATTTATTACTTATTTAATTGCGCCATCTACTATACCTTTAATTATCTGCTTTTGAGCAAATAAGAATAAGATGATAATTGGTATCATTGCTAAAAATGCAGCTGAAAGAATTAAGTCCCATTGCTTTACGTAGGATCCTACAAAGGCACTTACTGCTACTGGAAGAGTTTTTATTTTACCATTTAACCCAAGCATTAATGATGGTAATAGATAATCATTCCATATCCAAATCCCATTTAGAATCAAAATCGTCATTTGAACTGGCTTTAATAGGGGAAAAATAATTCTAAAGAAAGTTCCTTCTGGGCTACAGCCATCAATCCATGCTGCTTCTTCTAATTCACGTGGAATTCCTTTTATAAAGCCATGAAGGATAAATACAGACATACTTCCGCCAAATCCTAGGTAAGCAAATATGACACCTTGATAACTTTGCAGCATTTGAATTCCAAGAAAATTAGATATATTTCTGAATGTAGAAAGCAAAGGTAGCATAACAACTTGGAAAGGTATAACCATAGCAGCTACAAGAAGCATAAAAATAAATCCAGACCATTTTTTCTTATTTCGGCAAAGTACCCATGCTGTCATGGATGAAAAAAGAGACAATAGAGCCAACGAAACGATTGTAATAAATAATGAACTAAAAAAAGATTTCCAATAGTTAAAGCTATCGTTGTGTATTACATTTTTAAAGTTTGTTAACATCTGTCCCCATTTATTAGGAATAGAAAGAGGGCTGATTACAATATCTGCACTTGTTTTAGCTGAATTCAAAATCACTAAAATAAATGGTGAAAGAATTATAAGAGCAAGTATAATTCCAATAATTTCTCCAATCATACTTCTTGTTTTTATCGACTTCATTATACTTCTACCTCCTTCTTCTTACTTATATATACCTGAGTTAATGATACAACTGCCAATATAATAAAGAATACAACCGCCTTAGTTTGTCCAAGAGCATATTGATTTTTGCCAATTGCAGTATTATAAATATTAAGAGCTAAAAACTCCGTTGATTGAACAATATCTCCATTTAAAATTCTACTAGGAGCACCATTAGTTATTGCTAAATTTAAATCAAACTGCTTAAACGAATTAACCAATGTTAGAAATATACAAACTGTAAATGTATTAGCAATCATTGGAATCTTAATTTTAAACAGTGTAACCCAGCCGCTTGCACCATCTACACTAGATGCCTCAAGAATATCTTGAGGAACATTTTGTAATCCTGTAACATAAATCATCATAATGTACCCTGCATATTGCCAAGTGCTAACTATTAGAATTGCCATCAACGCCAAATTAGGGTTTGTAAGCATAGACGCACTACCATTTATCACAACTGTGAATACCTTATTAAAGATGAACTGCCACACATAACCAAGTACAATTCCTCCAATTAAATTTGGTATAAAGAAAGCTGCACGATAAAAATTTTTTCCTTTTACTTTTGATGTACAAAATAATGCTAATGCAAACGCTGCCGAATTTACAAGAATCATATTAACAACTGTAAAAATAAAGGTCACTATAAATGAATATACGTAGTCCTCAGATTTAAACATACTGATATAATTGCCTAATCCAACAAATTCCGTAAACTTAATCCCATTCCAGTTAGTAAAGGAATAAAAAACACCGCATACAAATGGTATTAACACAGTTACAAAAAATGCAAATAGCAATGGAAATAAAAATAAGATATTAATTATCATTCTATGCTTCTTAGTTGGAAAACTATATAAGCCTAAAATCACTAATAAAGCACCTACAATTAATATAGTTCCACGCATCGTGTTTTTACTACCCATAATATCTAAATATAGTGCAAAAGTCATAGCTAAAATGCCAACTAACATTACTCCGATTGAAAGCAATCTTTTTATATTTGCATTCATGCTTTTTCCTCCTAAACTTGAATGATTATTATAATCATTGTTGTAATTGCTCATACTTTGCGCTTATGCTTTCCCCCCTTATGATTTATTTTTTTATTCTTTTATAGTAATTAACCCTAATAAAATAGACTACTATAAAAATTATTCACAGATTTAATTGCATTATAATTTCCTAAAGAATAAAAAAATATAATTAATATAGGCTACTCTATTTGCAAGTAACCTATATAATTTATACTACAGTTATTATTTTGCCATATAATCTGCAACTGCTTTCTTCATTGCTTTTGTAAATCCATCTTTATCTAATTGACCTTTAGCATATAATTCAAAAACAGGTCCTGTAGAATTCATTGCAATACCATCTTTCATATGTGTCCAATCCCATGCATAAGTTTGATTATTTTTAATATAATTGCTCTCGCTCTTTGCTAAAGGTAAGTCTGGTTCAATAGTGCTTGTCTTAAATGGTGAAACCATTCCACTATCTTTTATCAAACATTTTTGCCCTTCTTCTGTAGAGACAAAAGCTTTAAGAAATTCTTTGCACGCATCTATTTTTTTACTATCTTTATAAATTCCCCAATAAGCTGGCGCATCTGCTAAAATACCTGGGGTATCTTTTGTAGTAAATGCTGGTGGCGCAATTCCGCAATCAAACTTCACATCATATGTTGCTAAAGAAGGATCTATCCAATTTCCTTGAGTAATAAAAGCTGTTTTTCCCTTTGCCCATAATGCTAACTGATCATCGTAAGTACCTGATATTAAAACAGTCTTGTCTGCATAATCAAATAATAATTTTACATAATCCGCAAATTCCCCAAAACGATCATCGTCTAATTGTCCTTTATTCAACATATCAATATATTTTTTATCTTTTCTATCTAGTCCTTCTGATAAATAAGCCCCCATGATATGATTACCAGTTGACCAATACATTTGTCCTGATTCTGCTGCTACTGATGCAACCGCTTGAATACCTAGCTGATCTTTCATTCCATCAATTTTTTTGAACGCTTCTTTATAAGCATTGATGTTTGTTAAAGTCTTTGGATCAATCCCAGCCTTCTTCAATATATCCGCATTATACACTAATCCAATACCTTCAATTGCAAATGGAAATCCATATACCTTACCGTCATCACCCTTAAATGCAAAATCAGTATCTTTTATCCATTCTTGATCACTTAAGTCTGTTAAATAATCTTTAAATGAAACATACGAATCTGGTCCAAACGCATATATATCTGGCATATTTCCTGCTGCTAAATAATTCTTTAACTGTCCATTAACATCTACTCCACCTCCAAGAGATTCAATATCTACCTCTTGTCCAGTTTTCTCCTGATATTTTTTTGCAAATTCTTTTAGTGGCTTATCAATCTCAATTTTAGTATTTACGAAGCGAATTGCTTCACTATTCCCAGTTGATGTTTTAGAATCAGAACTAGCTTGACTCGAGCTACTTCCACAGCCTGATAAAGAACCAATTACCATAGTACTTGCAAGTAATGCTGCTAACACTTTTTTCCTCATATCTTTTCACCTCATATACATTTATTTAGATTAATATGATTTATATTTATATTATTATGCCTATCTTCGAGTCATTATGTTTAGCGCTAAACTATATGATAAGATTAACATTGTTTCTTTTTTCTGTCAATCGTTTTCATAGGCATTTTTACCTCAATTATCTACATTTTTTATATTTAATACTATATATAGCTAATTTAATAGCTTAAGAATTCTTAGTACTTTTCTTTTGTTTATTCAAGCATTTAACATTTCGTAAACCTAGTGTTTAAACCTACTCTAAATACTTTACTTTTCTTATACTTAAAGGTCATGAAGTATCTTTTCCATACGTTAATTCTTATTATTAATGCATATGCTCTCATTGCAATAATATGTAATATATATTAATATTATCTATATACACTTATCTTCATAATAGTATATCGGTAAACTAGGAGGCAATTATGGTTACACTAAAAGATATCGCAGCTGAAGCTGGTGTCAGTATCATGACAGTATCAAATGTAATAAATGGAAATCATTCAAAAGTATCAAAAAAGACTATAGAAAAAATAGAAACGATAATACAAAAATATAATTATGTTCCTAATCTAACTGCACGAAGCTTGACAGCTAAATCCTCTAAAATTATAGGAGTTATAGTTCCCATTAAGGGTTCATTTAATAATTTGTTTAAAGATCCTTATATTAGTGAATTATTTGGTATTATACAAAATGTTGTTCGTGAAAACGGATACTATTTAATGGTTCGCTCAGTTAAGGATGTTTCAGATATATCTGCATTGCTTAAAAATTGGAATATGGATGGTGCTATATTTTTAATGCCTGACTATGACAATCTTATCTATTCAATATTAAAGGAAAATAAACTTCCAATGGTCTTTCTAGATAGTTATTCAGAAATTGATAACATAATAAGTGTAGGTATAAATGATTATAAAGGCGGCTATATAGCTACTCGCTATCTTATAAACAATGGACATAGGAAAATTCTATTTGCAGGGCCATGTCATAAAGATGATATTCCAATTCCTCAGATTATAAAAAGACTTGAAGGCTATAAAGATGCCTTATTAGAATCTAATATTGAGTTTAATGAAAATCTCATAGTCGATGTTGAGCCTAACTACGAAGTTGGTATCAATTTAGGCAGGTCTATATGTAATAAAGACTTTGATGTTACTGCTGTATTTACAACGGCTGATATTATGGGAATTGGTATAATTGAAGGAGCTAAATTGAACGGAAAAATTGTTCCTAATGATTTATCAGTTATTGGTTTTGATAATCTTCTACCATCCGTTTATGTCACACCAAAGCTTACTACAATTTCTCAGGATATAGAGTCCAAAGCAACAAAAGCTGTAAATCTACTCATAGAGTATATAGAAAATGGTTCTGTATCCAACAACAAAATAACTTTAGATGTGGAACTAGTCGAACGTCAATCCGTGGGACAATTATCTAATTTAAAATAGCTGACAAACTTAGAAAACATCAAATAGTTCACGTTAAACTATTTATTTAGCTCATTTTTTAAATAAATCTGATGGTTATAATGATTTTTGAAAATATAGATATTTGTAGAATCCTGCATTATGCTTATTAGTACAAATGGCAATTGTTCTTATCAAACAATTGCCTACACAATATTATAAATGCACATGTTTCTAACAAAGTTATATATTTTATCTATTAGGCTTCTTCTTTAAGTATATCTCTAATAAGGATAGTAAGGGTACGGATAATAAGGATAAGGTACTGGTGGAGCGATATAAGGCAACAAAGCTACTTCTGCCAAAGCAGAAAGTGGGAAATTTCTACGTCTGTAACGTCTAAATCTAGGGTTATAGCCATATCTTCCATATTGCCGTTGCTGATTAGAATTTCCCTCATTCTCTTTATCTATTACGTCTTCACCAATTAATACCCAAACATTATCTCCATCTACATTTTCAATGATTCCATCAAATGTACTTCCATCTGTCATTATTAAAGTTGCTCCGTAATACATGTATTTTTTGCAATTATCATATAGGCCTCTTAAATCTCTGTAGTTATCTTTTTCTACATCCATTCTTTAAACCATCTCCTTCCAAATATTATTTTATTCAAAACCAAGAAGGATTGTGATAATTTATAGCCCAAAATTATAGTATTTCGTCTACATTAACTTTTCTATAGCCTAAATTCCTCCATTCAAATATATAATCCTTGTCATATATAGAATCATGTTTTATATTTTCATTCATATCTTGCATACCATTATTTATTATCATATTTTCTTTATCAGCATTCATAACATTATCTTTCATTTTCCCCGTCATACCTTCCATATTTTCATTATCCATCATATGCTGATCAATAGAAAGCATTCCTTCAATCATTTTTTGTGCTTTATAACTTATATTTGAAACATCCCCTAATATAAAACCGTGCATAAATGGAGGTTTTGGCATTCCTTTGGGCTGTATAGGTTTAATTAAGTTAATATATCTATTTACCACTTCTGGTATTTTATCTTTTTCAATTAAAAGAAGCGGAGTATGTTTTCCCATATGAGCAAATACTACACTAGCAATAATTTTCATTGGCTCATTAAGTTGTCCAAACGTAAAAGCATGACCTCCTCTATAATTTCGTCCCCACCCAAAATCAGTTTTCGTATCATTATATCTAGAAAAATTAACTGCTATTTCGTATGGATTTTCCCCGCCAATTCTGTCTACCTTTTTAACATTATCTAATCCCGACAAATAGTATTCAACATCTTTTGATATTGTTTTAGTTGAACCAATTATATAAATATTGATATCATTCATTTTCTTGATTATATCAATAGTACAATTAGGAATTCTGTTTCTTTGTACAAATAGAATAGGATCTCCATGATGTGCCGACCAATAACCCGTAATAATTCCTTCTGAATAATCTTCCCCTGAAATTATAAGAATATTATTAAATTCTTTTCTTATTCTAGATATTATACATGCAGTCTCGTAATAATTGCGACCAAATATATGCTTTGTTCTATAACCATGATCGTTTAATGCAAAAGATACATTTTTAGAAATATTACCGACTAAAATTACTTGTACTCCATTATATCCCTTAGGGGATAATCTCTCAATTTCTCCTAAGGTTTTTTCATTTAAACTATTACCATCAGTAAATAAAAGTGATGCATTAATTGGAAAATGTACTAAGGATGTTGCTGCAATTCCATCAAAAACTTCATCTTTATTGACTAAAATGACAGCATTTGGTCTCATATTATTAAAACCAATTTTAGATATTTCTATAGAAGTATCTAATTCATCATCAGCACAAATTCTAGTAGTATTTAGTGTAAAAGGACAACTTTTCAAAGCATCATTCATTGATTTTTCTCCTAAAACTTTTTAATATATAGTATGATTACAAGTTATATTTTGTCATGAAACAAAAAAGAAGCTAACCATTATATAAATTATTGATTAACTTCTTTAAAATTAACTTCATCTATATTACTTTTCTAATTGCTTCACTTTTTTGATAGCATTATAAGCATCTATAAGTCCATATCCTGATTGTTTATCCTTACCTTTGGACATAATATCCTTAGCAGTACTATCTAAAACATCTTCAATCTGGCTTGGAGATAAATTAGGATCTTCTGCTTTAACCATAGCTGCTATTCCTGTTGCTACTGGTGCTGCCATACTCGTTCCATCCCATGCCTCGTAGCCACCTGGAACCGTGCTTAATATCTCTACTCCTGGCGCTGAAACTTTTATACAATTACCATAATCAGAAAACGAGGCCTTTTTATAATTATAACTCATTGCAGCTACTGTAAAAGCTCCATCTCCGGCTGGACTGATATTATCACTATCTTCATTATCATTACCAGCCGCAGCTACTACAAATGCGCCTTTACTCTTAGCATAGCTTATTGCTTCTGCAATTGATTTACTCTTCTCATTAGCTCCAAAACTCAAATTGATTATATCAGCTCCGTTGTCTGCAGCATACTTAATACCCTTAACTATATCATTTATATCCCCTTCCCCATTACTATCTAATACTTTTATCGGAATTATTTTTACATCTAATGTCCCATCAATTCCTGCTATGCCAATATTGTCATTAGCATTTGCAGCTATTATTCCTGATACATGAGTACCATGACCATTGTCATCCATAGTATCAGAATTATTATCTACAAAATTATACCCCTTGCTCTTTAATACTCTATTTTTTAAATCTGGATGTGTGTAATCTACTCCTGTATCTAAAACCGCTACATTAATTTCTCTTTTTTGTTTTATTAGAGGCCATGCTTTATCCGCCTCTGTATAGCTTATATCCCACTCATACTTATATCCAGGATCATTTACAGCTTTATTAGTATTTTCATTTATCTCTCCTAATCTAAAATCACTTTTTACAGGAGTCTTCTGTATGGGTTTTATTATTTTTATAATTTTAGGCTCATTGATTATTTTAATCCCTTTTATATCACCAATTTCATTTAAAATGTATTGTTCTAGATCTTTTGGTGACACTAAGTTATATTTATTATTATTATTTTTATCAACACTTATTATATCTTTCACACTACTTAGAAGGCTATCTAAATCACCGCTTCTTAGTGATTTTACAAAATTGCTTACACTATTACTCGTACTATTCATGCCATTATTTCTAGGTAAGTAATCCGAAACAGAAACTAATGTAAATATTGAAGCTGCAATTATTATAAATCTAGCTAACTTACTTCTCATAAAAAACCTCCTTTAATCATAGTTACTTGCTAATATCTTTAATTATGAACAATAATACCTTTTATAAACTGTATTTATCTAATTGTTAAATAATAATACATCATAATTGTGTTGCTTTTGTGAAATTCTTTATTTTTCATTGTATATATATTCCACAAATAATTCTTCATCATAATTCTGAAAATATTGCAAGAATTTTAGCTGTAATTGTGAATTGCAACATATATTATCTGCTTATAATAAATATCTTTAATACATATCTTAATTAACCGAAAAAAAGACTGATATACATTAATTTGCTATATACCAGCCCTAATTCTCATTTATTCTTTATTCATTTATAAGTTTCTTACGAACTTCATCTAAATTTACAGTTTTTAATGAATCTGTAACTTCTATTCCCATTGCAACTACATTGTCTTTAACAATTACGTATGTTCCACTCTTGTCTATATTAAATTCCACATTTACTACATCTTTTCTACCTGTAAAAGTAGTTACCTCGTCTCCACTATCTGCATTATATATTATGAAAACTCCATCGGCCTTATCAAAGGAATTAAGATCTACAGAAAGTTTAGTCTTTATGCCTTTTTGTAGAACTGCTACAAGTGGTTCAAATTCATAACCAGTTCCCTTTATACTTAGATTTTGGGTGTCTCCTGAAATATTAGCTTTTTTAATTAACCTATCAGTAGAAACTTTACTTAAATCATTACCATATATACTTGGAGCTTGAGGAGTATTACTTGCTGATGTTCCTGTACAACAACTCATACCACTACTAGGAGCCGGAATTGATGAATCTGCTTTCGATGTATCCACTGAATCAAGATTATCTGTAACTTTAATTATCCCTCTTATCATTCCCATCCAACAGCTAAAGTTTATGTCCCCGTCTTTAGGTGTAAATTCTATAACATTTTCTCCAGATTTTAATGTTTTTTGAATGTTAAGTGATGGCACTACTACTGCATTATTACAAGAATTTATTTGATTTCCTGTAATTATCCACTTAACAGGCATATCTTTTTGTACGTAAAATGCATTAGGAGTATATCCATTATTATCTGCTGTCATTCTAATTACTTGAACTCCATTTTCTATCGTCGCCTTACCTATATTGGATTGCGCGGCTTGAGCTCCATCTCCAGAAAAATTTTGTGCTAGTGTACTAGCATTGGGAATTCCAACTCCAGCAAGAGCTAATCCCCTATTCCCCATTATTAATCCAAGTACTACTACTAAAATCCCACTAAATTTTAAAAGTTGTTTCGTATATCCCTTACTTAATAAACCCGATACAGCACCAAATATAAGCATCAAAGGAACTGTTCCGAGTGAAAATAAAAACATTGATATTGCTCCATTTATGGCACTACCGGTACCTAATGCATAAAGCTGCATTGTCTGAAGTGGACCGCATGGCATTAACCCATTTAACATCCCAACTAAAAACGGAGCCTTAGGTTTATTTTTAATTTTGCAAGAGGACCATGGCAGCTTAATATTAAGCTTTCTAAATAAAGAAAAGCCTGTCATATTTAATCCCATTATTACCATAAATAATCCTGCAAATATTTGCAATCCAGCTTTTACATTAAGTGATAGCGATAAAACAGAGCCTAATGCACCTACAATACCTCCTATAATTGTATATGAGGTTACTCTTCCAGCATTATATAAAATTGAAGGCTTTAAAGCTTTAAATTTATTCTCTTTCTCGTCTATAATACTATTTTTAGATAAACTTTGTGTAAGCATTATTCCACCACACATACCAACACAATGTATAGATGTAAGCATTCCAACAATAAATAACACTACATAAGACGCATTATTTAACTTAGCACTCATATCAAATCCTGCCGTTGAATTCCCAAGAAGTAAGACTGCTGCTGCTATAACTAAAAAGCCTGCAAATTTTAAGCTAACCGAATTTTTTGTACTATAACCCGCCTTATTAATAGCTTCTTTTAATTGTTCCATACTGCAAAGCTTGCTATCATATTCAACCGTTACCTGCTGTGCACTATAGCTAGCCATAGCATTTAAAACTCCATCAATTTTCATTAAAGCTCTTTCCACTCTATTTTCGCAAGACGTACATGTCATATCATAAACTTTAATATTCTCCCTCTTAATACTACTCATAATCTCCTCCTAATAAATCGCTGCTTATTATAGACAGTGATGCATTTTAAACCATAACTCAAATTACATATATAGATTATAATATAAAGTTATGAAGATTTTATGAGGATATAAAAAAAAGTACAGAAATTTTTCTGCACACTTTTATAAATATATTTGAATAAACTCCTTATCCTTCTCTTTCAAAATATGCCTTCAAAACTTCTGATACACTTTTTTCATCTTCAATTACTAAAATATTATACATAATTTTTATCCCATATAATTTCTCACTAATATTGCATTATCATGTATTTAATAAATTAACATAAACTTATAAATTTTATATGTAAAAAATAATCTACCATTTGATAAATTTATTAAGATAAATTTCCAGTATAACTATTAACTTCATAGTATTGGCTACATAATTAGGGGCACATTAAGATTATAAAGAAGTTAGCAGTTAAGCATTAAATATTCAAGAATGAATATGCCTTCTCAATATAGAGTCAAAAGACTTAACTTGAGAAATAAAGATGCAATCCTATAGTTAGAGTTTTCTATAATTGATTAGTTATTGTAGGGTTACGCGAAAATTGCAATTATGTTAGTCTGTTGCAATAAGGTTTGATTGTTATTTTCTTTATTTAAGGACTGTAGATAAACTTATTGTATGATAGGTTTATCTATGGTTTTTTGTCTTTATGAATATTTAAAAAATAATTTATGATAAGATTTTTTGCATAATACTTAACACTATTTAGGCTTTCAAAATTGCTTTAAATATTAAAAGTTCATTTTACGCAGCCACTAAGTAGTTTTTCTATTATTTAGTCTTCTCTACTCTCTTACCCCTGATGTTTCCTATAAATATTTATATATTTTCATATTTATATAGAAAAAAATGTTTATAGGAATATATAAACATATATTTATTTTTATATTTTTTCATATTTTTATATAAAACTATGAATCTATAAAAATATGAAAATTTCTCTATTAGTGAAAACAGATCGCTGAATATCTGCTTCATCCTTAAAAGGATATTAAAAATTAAAATAAATTCTTTTAAAAGCATTAAAAAAAAATCCTAGCAGCAATCATGCTACTAGGATTATATACTTTAAATATATTGTAGATTATTAAATAGGGTGTTTCCTTATTTGATCGAACTTATTTTATTTGTCATCGTAATTTGCCATAAATTATTTTTATGCTTCCATGAACATCTTCATGTCATCATCTACATTAGTGATTCCACCAATCCCGAAGTTGTCTACTAATACTTTAGCAACATTTGGTGAAAGGAATGCTGGAAGTGTTGGTCCTAAGTGAATGTTTTTAACTCCTAAGTGTAATAATGATAATAATACTATTACAGCTTTTTGTTCATACCAAGCTATGTTGTATGAAATAGGTAATTCATTTACACTCTTTAATCCAAATACTTCTTGAAGTTTAAGTGCTATAACAACTAATGAATATGAATCATTACATTGCCCTGCATCTAATACTCTTGGAATTCCACCAATATCACCTAAGTTTAATTTGTTATATTTATATTTTGCACAACCTGCAGTTAATATAACTGTGTTTTCTGGTAATTTTTCTGCAAATTCTGTGTAGTAGTTTCTTGACTTAGCTCTTCCGTCACAACCTGCCATTACAAAGAATCTCTTTATAGCACCAGTTTTAACAGCATCCACAACTTTATCAGCAAGTGCTAATACTTGGTTATGAGCAAATCCACCAACTATTTGTCCTTTTTCTATTTCTGTAGGAGCTTTACATTTCTTGGCCATTTCTATAACTTTAGAGAAATCTTTTGTCCCATCAGCCTTAGCTTCTATATGAGCACATCCTGGCATTCCTGTAGCACCTGTTGTAAATAATCTGTTCTTATAAGAATCCTTTGGTATAACTATACAGTTAGTAGTCATAAGGATTACTCCATTGAAGCTTTCAAATTCTTCTTTTTGTTTCCACCATGCATTACCATAGTTTCCTGCAAAATGACTATATTTTTTAAATTTTGGATAGTATTGCCCAGCAAGCATTTCTCCGTGAGTATAAACATCTACTCCAGTACCTTCTGTTTGCTCAAGTAACATTTCTAAGTCTCTTAAGTCATGTCCTGAAATTAATATTCCTGGATTAGTTCTAACTCCAATATCTACTGTTGTTATTTCTGGATGTCCGTAGCTTTCAGTATTAGCTTTATCAAGTAATGCCATACCATCTACACCAAATTTACCTGCTTCTAATGCAAGTCCAACATAATCATCAACTGTTAATGTATCATCTATTGTAGCAGCTAATGCTTTTGCCATAAATGCATGAACTTCTTCATTATTATATTTTAAGTTCATAGCATGCTTCATGTAAGCAGATAATCCTTTTAATCCATAAGTGATAAGTTCTCTTAAACTTCTTATATCTTCATTTTCAGTTGCAAGAACTCCAACCTTTTCTGCTTTTTCATCAAATTCTATTGTATTGTCAGCTGTCCAAGTAGCTGCTTCTGGCATAATCATTTCTGTAGTTTGCATTCCGAATATTTTCTTGAAGAAACCACCAGTTACTTTTACTTCTCCAACTTTACCACCAGAGCTAATTACTTTAGCTTTTAATTCTTCTCTTAATTTTAAAGTTTCTTTAACTCTATCTAAAATAGAATCTCTATCAAAATTAGCGTTTGTAATTGTTGTAAATAAGTTTTCTGTTATATATTTATCAACTTTACTATCCTTAACTCCAACTTTTCTTCCTTCATTACTTACTATAGCTAGTCCTTTAGTTACATATATTAATAAGTCTTGAGCCTTTGCTACATACTCATCCTTACCGCATACCCCTACTTTAGTACAGCCCTTACATCCAGCTGTTTCTTGACATTGATAACAAAACATTGACATATTATGTCCTCCTATTTCCTATTTTTCTTTTTATATAAATAATTAATAATTTCTTGTTAATCCCTCTTAACTTTGACAATTTAGAGTTTACTATATTACAAGTATCATTTCTGTAACATACGTTACTAAAATAAAATTAATATTTTTTAATTTCTATATTAGCTCTGTGCTACGTATATATATTACTAAAATACTCTGTTTAAATCTGTAACAATAGTTACGCAATTTCAAAAATAAAAAGACAGCTAGTTTGCTGCCTTTTCTATTGCTACTATATGAAGATTATATTTATAGGAATTATGATTCTGGTGTAAAACTACAATATCCTATTTCATCACATCGTGTCTTCATACTATTCCATACATCCTTTTCAGTTATGGCTTCTACTGCTGTAGGGTATAATATATAATTTTCTTTAAATATATGATCTCTCAAATTGAATATAATATATTTTGCAGTTTCATCAACTTTTTCTTTAAATTCAATAAATTTTAATTTAGATACTTCTGTTGCTATTTGCTTCAAAAATTTTTTCTTTGCTCTTAAATCGTCATGTTCCATTCTCATAATTCTTGTTGGTCCTGTAATTTTTCTATCTTCCATCTCAGCGAAAAGCACTTCTTCCTCTCTTTTATGGTGATTTTCTGCATCTAATATATTATCAATAACCTTTATTAATTCTTCAAATTCAATTAAATTGCTATCATAGCTTTCTAATTTTTGAATCTTTGAATTAATATCTTCAAGTTCTTTTAAAAATCCAAGAATTTTATCATGTTCTGCAATAAATGTGTACACAACATGCCCTGGTTCAATTTTATTCTTTATTTTATCAAGTTCTCCTCTTAAAACTTCCATATGAATATCACACAGATGTCTTAAATCCTGTGGATTCATTCCTTCTTCTATTAAATTTTGCTCCGCTATTGAAAGCTCAATAGGATTTATGTCAGACACAATCTCCAATGCTTCTTTTCTTAATGTCTCTGTTATTCCATCTTTATTTAATTTTTGTAAAACTTCAGTCAAACTTTGTATTTTGGTATTATTCATCTCAAAATCCTCCTATGGATATATAAATTTATATATTCAATATCTCTATGACCTAATTCTACTTAAATTTTTATTATAATAATGTGATTTAAATCAAAATTTCAAATATTTAAGTTATAAAAGAATTACCATTAGAATATTAAACTTTAAATTTAAAGAAAAAAGGTTATATTTAAGAATAAATTGATTTGTTTCTTAAATATAACCTTTATTTTATTTTAGTTTAAGACATGGCCCATGGCCTGTAGCTATAAGGTCAGGCTTTAACTTTTTTAAAGTTTCTTTTAAATCTTCCAGCTTATTATTGTCTGGTATTTGTTCTTGCTTAATGCTGTTTACTTCTGTATACCAATCAGATTCTTGTACTGTGCCTATTTCTTTTCCCAACGCAAACATCAAATCACTGCTAAAAAATATCCTACGTTTATTTTCTATAACTAATAATCCATCCCAAAGATGCATTTCCGAAGGATAATTTATAAACTCTAATTCATAATTATCAGTATTTAAAATTTCTTCTGCTTTCTTAGTAATGATTTCTGCTTTTATTCCAAAACCATTTAACTGACGCGCGGTAACTTCAGAGCAAATTGTTTTAGCTTTAGGAAAATGTTCTAATATTAATGATAATCCTCCACATTCATCCGCTTCAAAATGTGAAATAAAAATATACTTTAGCTCTTTACCATTAAGTATATCTTTTAATTCTGGCAGCAAAGCTTCTGCCTGCATAACGTTCCCTGTATGAACTAATAATGGTTCATCCCCTAATAATAAATATTGATGAAATGTAAGGTTAATTGGTTCAACATAGCTATTAAATTGGTATAACTCTTTACTTATAAATGGCATATTATAAAAACAACTCCTTTTCTATCTTATTGAATGTGCCTTATTTCTTTGTGATATCTATTCTCCATATTTCAGGTCCCTGCTCTAAATACTTCCACTCAAAGTGTTCTGGAAAGTTAACTATAAACTGCTGATAAAGTGGACGAGGATCATGATCATTTATGAGCTCCATTGTTTCACCTTGTTCAAGCTCTTCAAAAGCTTTAAATATGATCTCTTTTTTATGACCTCTTTCATAAATTCTAACATCTATACTAACAGCAAAACTTGACATAATTAATTCCTCCCTTAATATTATTATCTAAACTTCTTCTTAGATGATAATATTATAACCATTGTGCTGAATTTTTAGCGTGATTTATATCACAGTGTCAGTAACTTTTGCTTTTATATGTATATATTTCAATTTCTTTAGAATTTTTGTTTTTATACTAAAGTAATATTATGTAATCTGTTCTTATAATTCTTAATTGCTACCGTGTATAATATCTTAATCCACTACTAAAAATATTATTGAAAATATTTAATAATATTTTACTGTATGAAAAAGACAGCAAATTAATGAGCTTAATACCCCATTGATTTGTTGTCTTTCTAAATTTAAATATATCTGGTCAATCTTATTCTATTTAATTACTGTCATTCCACCCATGTAAGGTTGTAATGCTGCTGGAATATTTATAGAACCATCCTCATTTAGATTGTTTTCTAAAAATGCAATAAGCATTCTTGGTGGTGCTACTACTGTATTATTCAATGTATGAGCAAAGTATTTTCCATCTTTACCATCTACACGAATCTTTAATCGACGTGCTTGTGCATCCCCTAAGTTAGAGCAACTTCCTACTTCGAAGTATTTTTTTTGTCTTGGAGACCATGCTTCTACGTCTACTGATTTTACTTTTAAATCTGCTAAATCACCTGAACAACATTCTAAAGTCCTTACTGGTATATCTAAAGAACGGAATAAATCTACTGTATCTTTCCACATTTTATCATACCAAATCATACTGTCTTCTGGCTTACATACAACAACCATTTCTTGCTTTTCAAATTGGTGAATTCTGTATACTCCTCTTTCTTCTATACCATGTGCCCCTTTTTCTTTTCTAAAACAAGGTGAATAACTAGTCAAAGTTTGAGGAAGTGAAGTTTCTGGTAATATTGTATCTATAAACTTACCAATCATAGAATGTTCACTTGTTCCTATTAAGTATAAATCTTCACCTTCAATTTTGTACATCATAGCATCCATTTCTGCAAAACTCATAACTCCAGTTACAACCTGGCTACGAATCATAAAAGGTGGAATACAATATGTAAATCCTCTATTTATCATAAAGTCTCTTGCATAAGAAATTACAGCTGAGTGAAGTCTAGCTATATTTCCCATTAAGTAATAGAAACCATTACCAGCTACTTTTCTAGCACTATCTAAATCAATACCACTTAATTTTTCCATAATATCTGTATGGTATGGAATTTCGAAATCTGGAACAACTGGTTCACCAAACTTTTCTACTTCTACATTTTCGCTATCATCTTTACCAATTGGAACACTTGGGTCTATTATGTTTGGAATAGTCATCATGATAACTTTAACTTTTTCTTCTAGTTCTTTTTCTTTAACGTCTAACTCAGCCATTCTTTCTGAATCCGCATTAACTTTTTTCTTTATTTCCTCAGCTTCTTCTTTTTTACCTTGAGCCATTAAGCCACCAATTTGTTTTGATAACTTATTTCTATCAGCTCTTAAAGCTTCTACTTCTTGCTTAACTTTTCTAAGTTCAATATCTAAAGTTAATACTTCATCTACTAACCCCAACTTATTATCTTGAAACTTATTTTTTATGTTTTGTTTAACAATCTCTGGATTTTCCCTTACGAATTTAATGTCTAACATTTTTTTCCCTCCTGATTAAATATATATATTATTATTTCAAAAAATAAAAAAACCATCCCAATATATAATTGGGACGGAATAATCCGCGTTGCCACCCAAATTGCTGGTTAATATTACAACCAGCCCCTCGACACTAGTATTATATAGGTTACTAACCTTTGCATTTATCACGCACAGCTCCAAAAGTGGAAAGATTTAACCTTTCACCGATTCGCACCACCCATCGGCTCTCTGAAGAAATTTATAAATCGTAGTTTTTATCATCGCTGTTTTTATAACTATTAATTTGTTGCTATGTATATTATATATATATTTATGTTAATTTTCAAGTATATGTTTATATTTAACTTAATAACTAGTTTTGGAATTATATTGACCAGTTTATAATATATTAAATTTCTTTATTAAAGCCCACCTTATTTAAGAATTTAAGGTGAGAAAATTCATATAAAAAATCTTCTCACCTTAAATAAATATACCCTTAAAAATTTTATAGTAATACACAATTATACTACATACCATAAAATTTTTCACTTACTTTGAATTACTATATTATATAGATACATAAAACTAGACATACTTTTTCGATTCTATATCTTTCTTTATCAGTTAAAGTGGATTGTATTAGAATCTTAACAAATGGTTATACATTCATTAACAAATTTTAATCCTTCCATTATACTCCTATGCTTTAGCACCTTTATATCAAATCCGAATACTTTATAAATTAACTGTACGCAATACCCAATTCCAATAGCAGTAACTAAAGTTCCAATTCCGACAAAACCACCTAAAATCCATCCAATAATTAAAGCTCCTGCTTCTATACATAATCTTATTATTCCAATAGGTTTACCCGTACGCTTAACTAATGCAATCATGAGACCATCTCTAGGACCGCATCCCATTTCACATCCAATATACAAATAGCTTCCTAAAGCTGTAACAAATAAACTTCCAATTAACATTAATATGCCTGTATATACGTTATTGCAAACTGGAATGATTTTAGAATATATGATTAAATCTATAAAACATCCAATTACTATCATATTCGCTATAGTTCCCAATCCAACTCTAAGGCCTAAGATACTAGTGATTGCTACTATAATTATTCCAACTACAATACTTGCCTGTCCTATAGTTAAACTAGTCACATTTGTTAATCCTTGGTGAAATACATCCCATGGACTTAATCCTAAATTTGAATTAAGAGCTAACACAGTTCCTAATGCGCATAATAAAAATCCGAATGTCATTCTAATTATAAGTGTTAATAATTTCTTCATACTTCTCCTTTACGATTTTCAAAATTATTTTTGGAATTATAGTGCCAATTACTTGCAATAATTCCATTAGCTCAAATTTTAGTTTCACGTGTGCAAAGCTGATTATAACCTAATCTTCTAACTAATAGTCAGTTTACATCAATTTAATGAAATATTCAATTCATTTTTTAATTTGAATCATAATTATTATTGAATTTTTTCATAGTTCATCTTATTTTTTTCACAATTTATTTATATCTTTTATAGGCTTTCACTATTAATATTGTTCCTCTAATAGTACATAGCTGTGTCTGGCTTAAATTTTGTAAAAAAAGAATAACCTAGTTATAACCTACCTAAAGAAGTTCTATTAGAAATTTATAGAACTACTCTTTAAGCTAGTATAACAGATTATCCTTTTAATATGATATATTGGTATTCTTATTACATCTATAATTTTTTCTATTTTTTATCTCCCAATTTAAGAGTAAATGATAAGCCAAGACCTATTATAACAAATATTACAGCAACTAAAGTCCCTGATTGAAATCCAGTTGCTATAGCAGCTTGTTCTGGTACAGAATTGCTTAAAGCTTTTAATTCTGATGCTGACATAATACCTATAAATAATGAGGAACCAATTGCAGCCGATATCTGCTGAAGCGTATTTAATATAGCTACCCCATGAGGATAATATTCCTTTGGCAACTGATTTAATGAGCTTGTCTGACAAGGTGACATTGTAAAACCTACTCCAATACATACTAAAACATATAGAACTATAATCCTTATAACTGGTGTATCACTATTGGATTTAGATAAAATGAATAATGATATTAAAGTTATAGTCAATGCTACTGGTACTAAAATCTTTATTCCAAATTTATCATAGATCTTTCCACCTATAGGAGTCACAAAACCATTAGCAAGTGCTGCTGGAAGTAATGCCATTGCAGCTACAAAAGTCGTTGCGTTAAGAGCCCCTTCAAGGAACATTGGTAACATAACATTCATAGTGAACATTGTCATCATTGAAATCATAACAATTAATACCCCTATTGAAAATACCGGATATTTAAATGTACGTATGTCCAGCATAGGTTCCTTTAAGTACATCTGACGTAGTCCAAATAAAATTAACGATATTATTCCAATGGCAAAAATTGCGCCAATAATCCTTATATCTCCATCTCCACTAATACTACTAATCCCATATATTGTCCCTCCGAATCCTAAGCTTGAAAGTGCAATTGATATAAAATCTATTTTAGGTTTAGTAAGTTCTCCTGCTGTAATTAAATAAATTGATCCTAAGATCATAGCTAAAATTATAATTGGAATTAACATTATAAATAGAACATGCCAGCTATAAAATTGAAGTATAATTCCTGAAACTGCAGGCCCTAATGCTGGTCCAAGTGAAATTGCACATCCGCATACCCCCATTGCTGAGCCATGCTTCTCGGGCGGTGTTACAAGTAAGACTGTATTCATCATAATAGGAATCATCATTCCAGTTCCTGATGCCTGCAACATTCTCGAAATAAGCAGCATTACAAATGATCCTGAGCAAGCTGCACAAATTGTACCAATTAAAAGTAAAGTCATAGCTCCCAAATATAATTGCTTTGTTTCAAATGTTTGAATTAAGAATGCTGTAACTGGAACTAGAACTGCTACCACTATCATATATGCTGTAATTATCCATTGTATAGTTCCCCCTGTAACATTCATCTCATCCATTAAAGGAGATAATGCTACGTTTAATATAGTTTCATTAAATACTGAAATAAATGCACTGAATACTAATACTGCTACAATCGCTTTTGTATTAATATTGATTTTAGATTTTGCTATTTTCGTTGCTTCCATATAAAATTCTTTCCTCCTTTTTAGACCAGTCTACATAATTAGTAATTAAAAAGAAAACTATCTCAAGACAAATCAAATCCTAAACAAGAAATTTTGAGATAGTTATATTATTTGTTGTTAGTAATTATATAGATTATTACAAATTCACTAGATGCTTATTAAATTAGGTATTTGCTTTGCAATTAATCTAAGTGGATTACCATTCTTTTTTGTTAATGATAATGTAATCCCACCTTCCATCATAGCTCCAATTACGCAACCTAATTCATATGCTTTTTCTCTATTCATTCCAGCCTCAATTAGCCTTTCAGAATACATATTCTCCAAAGTCATAAATACTTCCTCGCAAGCCCCTCTTAAAACCTCGCTTGTCAAATATGTTTCCAACGCTAATAGACTTATAGACATATCGTGGGTTTTTTGTTCATTATCAATTACTTGCGCCAAATGCTCCATATTAAATATAATAGCTTCTACCGGATCTTTAATACTTTCCAAGTTCTTTTGTAAATTAGCTTTTATTTTTTCCCCTGCTAAATTTATAGATTCTAAAGCAAGCTGCTCTTTTCCTTTAGGGAAGTGATAATACAGCGACCCCTTTGGTGCCCCACTTTCTGCCAGAATTTCATTTAATCCAGTTGCATTGTATCCCTTAAGCTCAAATAGTCTTGATGCAGTTTCTATAAATTTCTCCTTTGTATTTACCTTATTACTCATACCTATTATACCTTTCAAAAATTATAGTGACTGGTCTATATTTTATAATATCTAATGTTATTAAAAATGTCAATATTATAATACACATGTTATCCTACGTCTATTTTTCATAGTAATATGTATAATAATAAAATTAAAACTAAATTTAAGTTTATTAAAGCTCATGTTTAGCAACTTTAGGCAATTTAAATAATTTTATCTTTATTTTTTCTTTATATTAGATTAAAATTATTATTAAGCAAAAATAACAATATAGTTAAGAGGGAATACTACTTCAAGTAAATATTCTTTTCTTAATTTAAATACACTTATAAGTGAGGTAAGACTATGTCAAACGAAATAAATTCTTCTAATTTTATAAGAAATATCGTTGTAGAAGATCTAGAAAGCGGAAAGCATAAAGAGATAATTACTCGTTTTCCACCAGAACCTAACGGTTACTTACATATAGGCCACGCTAAATCAATTCTTTTAAATTTTGGTTTAGCTGATGAGTTTAAAGGAAAAACTCATTTAAGATTTGATGATACTAACCCTGTTAAAGAAGATACAGAATATGTTGAATCAATTAAAGAAGATGTACAATGGCTTGGTGGTCATTGGGATGAACTTTTCTTTGCATCTAACTATTTTGATGAAATGTACAATAGAGCTGTTCTACTAATAAAAAAAGGTAAAGCTTATGTTTGTGACTTAACAGCTGAAGAAGCTAAAGAATATAAAGGTACACTAACTCAGCCTGGTAAAGACAGCCCTTATAGAAATAGATCCGTTGAAGAAAATTTAGATTTATTTGAAAGAATGAAAAATGGTGAATTTGCTGACGGCGAAAAAGTTCTTAGAGCTAAAATAGACATGGCATCACCAAATATAAATATGAGAGATCCTGTTATATATAGAATATCTCATTCTACTCATCACAATACTGGTGATAAATGGTGCATATACCCAATGTACGATTTTGCTCATCCATTAGAAGATGCTATTGAACATGTTACACACTCTATTTGTACTTTAGAGTTTGAAGATCACAGACCACTTTATGACTGGGTAGTAAGAGAATGTGAAATGACCGCTTCCCCAAGGCAAATAGAATTTGCAAGATTAAATATGACTAATACTGTTATGAGTAAAAGAAAATTAAAACAATTAGTTGATGAAAAAGTTGTTGACGGATGGGATGATCCTAGAATGCCTACTATTTCTGGCCTTAGAAGAAAAGGATGTACTCCTGATGCGCTAAGAAATTTCTGCAGCGCTATCGGTGTTGCTAAGGCTAATTCTGTTGTTGATTCCCAAATGCTAGATTATTTTATAAGAGAGGATTTACAACTTAAGGCGCCATTGTCTATGGCTGTGTTAAATCCTTTAAAGCTTGTAATAACTAATTATCCTGAAAATGAGACAGAAATGCTTTCAATAGAGAATAATGCAAAAGACGAAACTCAAGGTACAAGACTTGTTCCATTCTCTAGAGAATTATATATTGAAAAAGAAGACTTTATGGAAAATCCACCAAAGAAATACTTCAGGTTATTCCCTGGTAATGAAGTTAGATTAAAGGGTGCATACTTTGTTAAATGTACTGAGGTAATCAAAGATAAAAATGGTGAGGTTGTAGAAATTCACTGTACTTATGACCCAGAAACTAAGAGTGGTTCTGGCTTTACTGGCAGAAAAGTTAAAGGAACAATCCATTGGGTAGATGCAAAAACTTGTCTTCCTGCTGAATTCAGGTTATATGAACCTTTAATTTTAGATGATGCGCCAGAAAATGAAGGAAAGCACTTCCTTGAACAAATTAATCCAAACTCACTAGAAATATTACAAGGCTTTATTGAACCAACTGCATTTAAAGATGCTAAACCTCAAGATAAATTCCAAATGGTTAGAAATGGTTTCTTTAATGTAGATACTAAATATACAACTGCTGATAAGTTAGTATTTAATAGAATAGTACCATTAAAATCATCATTTAAGTTAAGCTAATAATGCAACTTGAAAAGGCAGAGAAATCTAATGTATAAGATTTCTCTGCCTTAATTTATTTTTAATCTCCTAATCCAGATAATTTTATACAAAACTATCTGATCAAAATTTTTTATACCACTTAAAAATTCTTCACCATTGTCATCATAACCAAGCCATAAATTCCACCTAATTTTCTATATTTCGATAAAAGGTAACATTTACTATCAAGTTGATAAATTACATTTCGATAATAGAGTAAGTTTATATATTAGGGGGAATGCAAATGATTACAAAATCTACAAAAAAGACAAAAGGCTTACCTATAAAAACAAAACTTATTTTAGTAATGATTTTATTGCTGAGTATACCTGTACTTGTACTCGGATTAGTAAGTTATTATGTAGCAAGAGCTGAACTTGAAAATAGCGGGAAGATTTTATTAAAAAATAGTGTAGAAATGACATTACAAGTGATTGATGCAAATCAAAAGCTTGTAGATCAAGGAAAACTATCTCTTGATGACGCTCAAGAAAGAGTTAGAGAATATATGCTTAGCGAAAAACAAGCGGATGGTACAAGAAAAATCAATCAAAATTTAAGCTTAGGTAAAAGTGGTTATTTGTTAGCTTATACTCAAGATGGAGTTGAAGCAGCTCATCCAAGTTTAGAAGGCAAAAGCGTGCTAGATTATAAGGATAAAAAGACTGGTACATTATTCGTTAAAGATCAAATTAAAGTAGCTAATGATGGCGGAGGCTATCTAACTTATTGGTGGACACTTCCTAATTCAGATAAGATTTCAGACAAAATAACTTATCAAAAGACTGATCCGCATTGGGGATGGGTAGTTTGCGCTGGTACTTACATGAATGATTTTAATGTTGGTTCAAATAATATTCTTATTACTACTCTGATTATATTATTGTCAGTAATTATTTTAGGCTCTGCAGTAATTATGATATTTGCAAAACACATATCTACTCCAATTAAAGAAATTAGTGACGCTGTAGATACTGTAGCTTCAGGTAATTTGAATATTAAGGCTATGAAAATCAAAAATAGAGATGAAATTGGTAATCTAAATAATTCCTTTAATATAATGGTTAGAAATGTTAACGATTTTATAAGTTCAGTTAAAGATTCAGTTAATGTTGTTTTTGACTCTTCTAAATTGTTAGATGAAATTGTTGCTGAAAATACAGCTTCGATTAATGAAGTATCAGATTCCGTTGAAGAGATCGCTAAAGGTTCAAATGAACAGGCTAAAGAAACTGAAAACGGAGTTATAAGAGTTAAGAATTTATCGGAGAAGATAGATTTAGTTACAAAACTGACAATAGAAACTAATGATATTGCAGTTAAAACAACTAATATAAGCAACAGAGGTTTAGAAGCAATTGATTTACTTTCAAAAAAATCAATTGAAAATAGCAAAGCCACTGAAAAAACTAGTGCCATAATAATGGAAGTAGATAAAACTTCTATTGAAATTGGATCTATTACTGAGGCAATAAGTCAGATTTCAGAACAAACAAATTTATTATCTTTAAATGCTGCTATAGAAGCTGCAAGAGCTGGTGAGCAAGGAAAAGGCTTTGCTGTAGTTGCTGAAGAAGTTAGAAAATTGGCTTCTCAATCTTCAATGTCTGCTTCAAAAGTTAAAGAATTAATCAATGGAATCCAAGATAAATCAAAAGCTGCTGTAAAAGCCATTGAAGACGGAAAGTTAATAGCTAAGGAACAAAATAATTCTGTAATAGACGCTAAGGATATATTTGTTGAAATATTAAAATCTGTAGAAAAGATTACAAACGATATGAAAAACCTAAAAACTTATAGCCTTGAAATGGAAAACGAGAAAAATGAAATAGTTGAAGTTTTAGAGACTCTTTCTGCTTCAACTGAAGAAAGCTCTGCTGCCACTGAACAAATTTCTGCTACAACTGAGCAGCAACTAGCAAGTGTAAATCAAATAGCTAAACATACTCAAGACTTAAATAAACTTGCAGAGAAGCTTAGAGACGCAGTTAATGCATTTCAAGTTTAAATGAATTAAGTTCAAACTTTCCCACAAAATTAAAAAGGCATAGTGTTTGGAGTACATCCACTCTATGCCTTTTGCTTATGGTTTATATATTTAAAAATTTATCAAATCTGTTTCTTGTATTTTCTTCACCTATGATTTGCATTATAGTATAAATGTCAGGTGAATTAGTTCTATGAGTTAATGCCGCTCTAACTGCTCCTGCAACATCCGAAATCATACCTTTATATTGATCTGGATTTGCCTTAAATTCTTTTCTATTAGCGCAATAGCCAAGTCTAATTCCTATTTCCTTTAAGTCATCAAACCAAGCTTCTTGACTTTCTACATCAAATTTAAATTCTTTCTTGTAAATTTCTACTATTTCTTTTGCTGCTTCTAATGTAACTCCCTTTGGAAGTTCAATTTGTTCTGCTGATTCTTTATAGAATAGTTCATCAAAGAAATAGAAAATCTTACCTTTTACTTCATCCCATTTTGCAAAATCTTTTCTTGGTTTTGGACCTTCTTTATCTATATTGAAGATTTCCTTTGCCATAGTTTCATTTTCTGTAACTAATTTATACATTTCTTCATCAAATTCCTTAGCCCATGCTGTATAGTATTCATAAACATCAGTAGCTTTCATAGCAGCAATTCTATCTTTTGATACATCGTTTAATTTAACTAAATCAAATAATGCTCCACTCTTACCCATCTTTTCTAAATGAACTTCGAATTCATGGTAGTCAGCCTTAGGATTTTCAGCTCTCCATTCTTCATAAGTAGAGTTTACTATATTAAGTAAATATTCAATTACAGTTACTACTGGGAATCCAACTTCTTTGTAGTAAGAAACAGCTGCTTCTGCATCTTTTCTCTTTGAAAGCTTTCTTTTTGATCCACCATCTTGCTTCATTATTGTTGGAATATGAGCATATCTTGGTGCTTCAAAACCTAAAACTTCAAATAATTGAACGTGTATAGGAAGTGATGATAACCATTCTTCTCCTCTTATTACATCTGTTGTTCTCATTAAATAATCGTCTATTGCATGAGCAAAATGATAAGTTGGAAGCCCATCCCCTTTAATAAGTACTACATCTTGATTATTTTCTGGGAATGAGATATCTCCCTTTATTAAGTCGTGAAATTCAACCCTTGTTTCGGGATTTCCTGGAGATTTTAATCTTATAATATATTTTTCTCCGTTTTCAATTCTCTTTATTGCTTCTTCTTCAGTTATATTTCTAAACTTAGCGTATTCTCCATAGTAACCAGGAGTTATTTTATTTGCTATTTGTCTTTCTCTAAGTTCAGCTAATTCTTCTGGGGTACAGAAATCTGGATAAGCTAAACCTTTTATAAGTAAATCTTTCGCAAAAGTATTATATATTTCAGCTCTTTGACTTTGTCTGTATGGACCATATTCACCTTTAGATGTTTCTTCTCCTGTCATACCTTCACTAAAATCCATACCAAAATTATGCATAGTAGCTATTGTATCTTCTATTGCACCTTCAACTTCTCTCTTTTGATCAGTATCTTCTATTCTCAAATAAAAAACACCTTCACTTTGGCTTGCTAATCTTTCATTTATTAATGCAGCAAAAACTCCACCTATATGTTGGAATCCAGTTGGACTTGGTGCATATCTAGTAACTCTTGCACCTTCCTTAAGACTTCTCTTTGGATATTTTTCAACGTAATATTCAGTTGTATGTTCAACATTCCCAAATATTATATCTGCTAATTTTTCAAAACTCATTATTTGTATCTCTCCTTATCATTCTTCCTTACAAGGTATTATAAGCCCCTTGTCATGGCAATTTATATAAAGTGAAACTTGATTCAGGTAGGGTTTGATCCCCATCTGAATCCTAGTTGAACTTATCCAGGAGCGTGCATCCGTTATCCCCCGCTTAAAGAAGTGTGGGTATTACGGATGCTAGCTATCGGATAAACCACATAATAAATATGTAGAATAAATTAAAATTATTTAATTATCATAGTTTAATAACACTACAAAATATTAATACCCTAATTGTTTTCCTACGATTATTACTTTTATCCTACCTTTAACAAATTGTCCTCTGATAATTGTAAAATCATTGCATATTCTATTAGGACTTTTACAATCCACACAATACCCTAATTTAGTACATGGAGTATCTTTACCTAATCTTTTTGCATCAATCGGAGCAGCATAATTTCTAACTCTTTTTTCTGCTTCTTCTATATCTTTAACAATTTTATTTGTTCCAGTTATTAAAATAACCTGCTTGGGGCCATAAATCATTGGTGCAACTCTACTTCCATTACCATCAATATTGTATAGTTCTCCACTTTCAGTCAAGGCATTGGTACTACACATAAAAGTATCAGCAGAAAAGTTTTGTATATAAATACCTTTCTTTTCTTCACTTGTAATACCTTCTCTATACTTATCTAAAAATATATAATTTTCCTCACGAAGAAAGTCTATAACACCTGTTTCAAACAACGTCATAGAATCGCCAACCCCTACAACAGAATTTTCATCTATGAGTTGTTTTAAAAGTTCTTTTAATTCATTATCATCATTTACAAAGAAACCATCCATATTGCGTTGCCTTAAATTTTTTATAGTTCTATTAATTTGTTCTTCTTTGTACCATGAAATATTAATCTCCATATAATATATAGTCCTTTCTAAGTTAAATACAAAAAAGCCCTTCGTCCTAAAATATCCTTAGGACGAAAGGCTGACTTCCGCGTTACCACCTAAATTGATTAATTTAAACATACTAATTTTAAATTTCAAATACGTTTGATTTAATCCTCTTAATTATCTTTAAGGGAATAACCCCATAAATATACTACGCTTTAAGGCATATACCTTATGCTTTCTATTTATTACTCAAAAGCTTCCTTCAATAGTTTTAAATTCTAGGATTACACCCTCCCTAGATCTCTTATAATTAAACTTCTATTTACTCTTCTTTTTCATTGCACTTTTCTATATTTATATTTTATATAGTATTTACAAAATACAAATCAATTATACATTTTGGAAATGCTAATGTAAAGACAATTTATCTTATTATAACAAAAAATGCAATTATCTTAACTTACTACATTCATTTTACATTCCAGGCATTTGTGGCATATTTGTTAAATCCCAAGGTTAATTATCCGCTAATAGTGACATGTAATGTGTCATATTCATAATTATTTCCTCCATATAATTTATCTAATTTTCATAATCTATATTACAAAATTAATATGAAGATTTTATGAAGATGCCTAGAACAAATTTATATAAATGTAGAATTCTAAATAGTCTCAGCATATAATATCTAAAGTAATTAATTAAAGTGATAAGATGAGATACATTTTAGATATTAAAGAGTGCGAATTTTTAGGAAAAGGCAAGGAAGGTGCTGTTTATTTAACGCCAGAAGGGTATGCCTTAAAGATATTTTATAATAAAAAGAAAGCTAAAAACGAAGCTGATCTACTTGAAAAAGTTAATGGCAGCAGATTCTTTCCGAAAGTATTATTTATTGCTAACAACATGATTTTAAGAGATTATGTTGAAGGTGATAATCTAAGTTCTTATATAAAAAATAATGGATTATCTTATAATCTATCTATCGAAATAATAAATCTTATAGAAGAGTTTAAAACTTTAAAATTTACAAGGCTTGATATAAGAGATGCCCATATATTTGTTAACAAAAATGAACAAATTCAAGTTATAGATCCAAGAAAGGTTTTTGTAAAAAAGACTCCTTATCCTAAGGAGATTATTAAAGTTTTAGTAAAGTTAAATGTTTTTGAGGATTTCTTAAAACATGTTTTAAGTTATAAACCTAAACTTATTAAATACTGGATTGATGGATATAATTACTTTAGATATACATCTAAAAAAGTGATACGCATTGATATGTTTGCTTCTTAAATTTTAATTTAAATAATCTTCCTTATAGCTGCATTAAGTATATTATAACTCTAAATTTATTCGTTTTATAATATACTTAATTTTAGGCTTAAGTTAAATTCTTAGCTTTTTTTCTTTTAATGTATAGTACAATCACTATTCCTAATACCATTCCAATAATGCTTATCAATTGTGCAATTCTTATATTACCAAGCATTAAGCTGTCTGTTCTTAATCCTTCTATAAATACCCTTCCTAAAGAATATAGCGTTATATAGCTTGCTATTACAACACCATCCTCATTATTTTTCTTTTTATATAGAATTAATAGCAAAATCAAACAAACCACAATGTTCCAAATTGATTCATATAAAAATGTTGGATTGTAATAACTGCCTTCAATATACATGCCTTTCTGTATAAAGCTTGGAAAATGGCTTATAAATAAATGTGAAACTTCTCCACCATGCGCCTCTCCATTCATAAAATTTCCCCATCTCCCAATTGCTTGGGCCAAAATAATTGATGGTGCTGCTAGATCTAAGTATTTTAGCATATTTAATTTCTTTATCTTAAAGAATACATATGTAGCAATAAATCCACCAATTAAACCTCCATGAATAGCTAATCCGCCTTTTCTAATGTTAAAAATATCTATCAAATTGTTTTTATAATTTTCAAATTCAAATATTACATAATATGCTCTTGCACCAATAATTGCAGTAGGAAAGGCAATAAAAAAGCAATCTAATATTATGTCAAAGTCTATTCCTTTCTTTTTACAATTATAGTTTGCTAATATTATAGCTAATATTACTCCAAGAGCTATTAATATACCATACCACCTAATTTCATATGTTCCAATTTGAAATGCTACCGGATTCATAAAACACCGCCTCTTCCTATAAACTTATGTATTTTCTAAAAATCTGCTTCATAGAAGTTTACCTTAAATCATCAATTAATATTAATAACTGAAATAATTTCGTAAAGAATAAATTATATTGATTAGAACTTATATATTATAGCATTTATTTTAAAATACAAATGTAAAATTTATGTTACGATAAAATTAATGCATACCTACCAGCTTTTAAAGGCGTCAGGTATGCATTCTTTATATTTTTAAATACAGACTTTATTTTCAAATATTTCTTTTCTTGCTAGACTTCAATCTTTGCTATTGAAGTTTTCACTGATACACCATCAATACAGTCAAGCTGCTCTGTAAAATCATTTATTGTTTCTTCTGATTCCCCTGTAAGAGCTATAGATATAACTGATAACTCATCAGCAAAAGGTATCCCCATCCTTCCTTTTATGCTTCCTCTAAATGATGCTACTACATCATTAAATTCATCTTGCACTTCCTTTGGATGCTCTAATATTGCACTCACTACTCCTATTTTAGACATTTTCATTCCTCCATTGATTTTATGTAAAAAAACAAGATCTTCCTTTTTATGAAGATCTTCTTTTCATCAATGTATAGTTTATCTTTTTTTTTTTAACTTATTCATTATTCATATTATTTTATTCCAACTTATTTTTAATTAATGTATTGCCATCTCTAGAAATGATTCCTTTAGAATATGATTGAACCAATTCCCCTTTATATTTTATGTTTTTATTACTTGTTAATTCTAATACACTATTATCTGATTTACTATTAATATAAACTTTACCTGAATAATCGATTAGTATATCATTTTTATCAACAGGTTTCGCAAGTTTTAATTGATTCCATTTCCTCTGACTATCAGATAACACGCTGTAATATATATTTTTAATTTTGTTGTCTGCTACTTCGCCAAAATATACATTATCATTAACATCAGCTCCTAATATTTTTGCACTTTTAACATTAGGTATTGATACATTTCCTTTTGTATTTAATATAGTTATACTGTTATTTTCCTCCATTATCGCATTAGTGCTAGTTGTTGGTACTACAACATTTCCTATAACTTTTTCACTTTTAACCTTCTTCAACTGATTCATTACGTTTGCGTAATACAAATCACATTTTCCACTACTCTTCTTCACTTCTATATATAAACTATGAGTTAATGTTGAAAATACAACATTATTAATTTCATCCTTTGTACTCTCAAGCTTAATTCTAACCTTTTTTAAATCAAAGTCTGCAAGATCCCTTGCTTCTCCTTTTTTAGCATCAAAAGATATAGGCTCAAAATAGTACGCACCTTTTTCCTTTATCTTTTGGATTATTATCATATTATCTTCACTATTAAGCCATCTATAGAATACAATTTCTGATCCACTATCTGTATCACATACTTTTTCCTTATCATCATTGCTATCTAATGTTTTAAGCTTACTGTCTTCTATATATGATACATATCTTGCATCTGAAGATACTTTAATTTCACTTACTCCCTTTTTTATATTAATCTCTGTTTTCTTATCAGCCACATTATCCTCATCTTTAACTTCTTCAGCTTTTATATTAAGATCAGATGCCAAATATACTTTATCAAAATATAAAAATATGCATTGCTGTAATATTAGAGCAAGCGCACACCATGCTAATCTTCTTTTAATATTTCTCATCACTTATCCTCCTTTTACTGTTCCACATAAAATGCTGTAGCAACGGTTCTTTCACCATCCCAAGCATTAGGAGAATTTATAACATTTCCTTTATAATACATAGTTGAAGAATATCCTCCATCAAGAGCACCTGCATTAACAGCACCTCTTTCCATCATTATCTCTTGAACATCATATAAACTCGCTCCTGGTGACGTTATCTTTCTGCCATCTATAACTAATAGAATTATAGTTCCATCTTGTTTCTGACCAACCGCAGTTCTAGGATTAAGCCCATCTTCCATTTTATTTTTTACTTGTCTAATACCATTAATTACAATATTAGGTCTTCTAAAACACATAGCTTCCTGTACATTCATCTTTTTTAAGTCAGCCAAACTATGATCCCCAACTACTAGTTCTCCACTTTTTGTAAATGCAATTACATTTTCAACTTTTTTCTCATCTGCACCAGACTTTGGATAAATAACATTTCCGCCTGATATTACAAATCCACCAGGTTCAGATCCAGTACCTGCATAAGCAGTTCCATCAGTTGATTTATCAATAAATGACCCACCATTAATAGCTGCAACGGCATTATTATCTTCCGCCATCTGACTTGTCTTTTCACCCATTTTACCTAAAAACTTAGTCATTGCAACTTTCATTTTTAATGGATTTTTCACTTCTAACACATATCCATCAAATCTCTGAGTATGTATATCGTATCGATTTATTTCATTTCCAACTTTATATTTAACATTTATTTTTTTCATATCTTGAAAAACTTCTTGACTATCACTCTCTTCATCTATTCCAAGAAGTTTATTTAATGCTGACTGTGGAATTATATCATTTATTAAATATGCATGCCTTGTTGCTAGGACTGTTGATATAAATGTTTTTCTCGTATTATCATATGGTCCAAAGAACAATACCAATGGTGTTGTTATGGCTAAAAAGATAAACATATCCAATAATCCCTTTAAAAGTACTCTCGAATTAGATTTTCTTTTCTTTCTTTTGTGCGTTTTTTTTCTTGGCTTATGGTTTGTTTGTTTATCCATATATTCCTCCGAAATCTATATTTATTTAATATTTTCATTATCTCCTATTATATAGGAAATAATCCTCTGAGAGGTTACAAAAAAATTAAGAATTCCATATTTATACAATTCACTTTTTTATAAATATTTCCTTTTTAGAATAGACAGGGAGAATTCTAAAAATAGACTTCATCTTCTATTTTAAAATCCTCCCCAATTCTAAACTAAATTTTTAAGCCATATTCTTTGCTTATATCTCCTAAACCCAAGTATAAATTTGTATACTTCTTCAAATGTAACCATTGCATATACGAAATATATCTGAAGTTCAAGTAACATTCCACCTAAATAGGCAAACGGTATGCCAACTAACCAAACTCCAGTAATATCTAGCATTAATGCAGCTTTAGTGTCGCCACCACTTCTAAGTATACCAACAATATTTACCCAATTAAATATCTTAAATGGTAAATAGCACGAAAAAACTATTAGGCATCTGCTAATATCTACTGCTACACTTTCAGTTACATTAAATAGCATAATTATTGGACTTCTAATAAACAAGCATGTTGCAGACATTATTAAAGCAAAAATAAACTGTAGTATTATAAAATACTTTGCATGACTTTCTGCATCATCCAATTTATTAGCACCTAATTCATTTCCCAATATAACCGCAGTTGCTGCACTTATCCCCTGAAATACAACTGTCATTATTTGTTCAACTGTTTGGGTTATTGTTATTGCTGCAACAGCTCCGTCTCCCATTCTTCCATATACTAAAGAATACATTGTTACTCCTAATCCCCACATAAATTCATTAATTATAACTGGAGATACAGTTGAAGCATATAATCTTGTAAAATTCTTATTAAAAGATATAAGTTCTTTAAATTTTGCGGCTGCGGGTCCTTTTTCATAATATACTATAGCTAAAATACATGTGCATTCAATTGTTCTAGCTATTATAGTTGCAATAGCTTCTCCTTGTACCCCAAGAGCTGGTACACCAAAATGTCCAAATATTAAAGTATAATTTAGCATTACTTTAATACAAATAGAAAACACTGTTATGACAACAGGAGCTTTTACCTGATTTACCCCTCTTAAAAGTGCTACATAAACATTTGTAACTGCAGTTAAAGGATAACTAATGGCAGCTATAGCTAAATACGATGCACCTATTTTTATCGTATTTTCATTTGGTGTAAAAATACTCATAACTATTTGGGGACATATTAAACTCGGTATTACAAAAATAATTGATCCAACTAAGCCAATAATCAGAGACATACCTAATACTCTTCTTATATTTTTTATATCATTTTTGCCAAAATATTGGGCAGTTAAAATCGAAGACCCACTAACGACACCAAATAATAGTAATGTAAAAACAAAAAATACTTTATTTGCAAGGCCAACTGCTGCAATTGAACTCTGACCTAAACTTCCAATCATTACAGTATCCACAAGATTCAAGCTTGTGTTTAACAGAGCTTGTAATGTTATAGGTACTGTAATAGATATAGCTTTGTGTATAAATTTCTTATCTTCCAAAATGTTTTTTAAAGTTTCAGTTATTATCATATTTAGTACCTCATTATCTGCGCTTTCTTAATATCAAATTCTATTTTACTTTAGTTTACTCAGCTACGTCTACCATATATTTAATATTTTTTAAGATTTTGTGGGCATACACAATGAAATATAATTTAACGATCTTGGTTGCGCTTTTTTATAAGGTGCGTACTTTTTTATCAGTTGTTCTTATTATATATTAATGATATTTTTTTATTGATTATATGTTTTTGGTTGCTCTCTTTTTTATAAGGTAAGTGCTTTTTCTAATTTTTAAGTGCTTTTTTCTAATTTTAATGATCTTGGTTGCGCTTCGCGCTTTTTTCTAAGGTGTATATCTTTTATATTTTTAATCTGGTATAATGATGTAATGTTTAAATTAATTATATATGTGTCATAATATATACAAAACCTTGAAAAATAACTTATTTTGTGTTATTTTTCAAATTAGATTGTCATTCACATATATTAATAAACATTAAATCATGAAAGAGGTGCTTAACCATAAATACAAATTATAAAACTCAAGAAAATAAATATACTGAAAAAGGTAATCTTACTGAAATTACTGTCTTAAAAAAAGATGGAAGTGAACTAGTTTGCAAGATAGACACTTTCGACGCTAAAAAAGTTAAAGAAGCTGGAATTTGGTTTGCTGAATGGCATAAGGATTTCAATAATTATCTTGTTCAAACTTTAGAGACTGCTAAAGTTAATGGAAAAACAGTTTCCACTAAGAAATCAATTCAATCTGTTATTTTAGATGTTAATCCAAAGACTCCAATAAAACACTTAAACGGAAATACTTTAGATAACAGAAAAGAAAATTTAGAATTATATAATAGAAGTTTAAAAAATGATTGTACTAAAATCGATCACGATACAATGGGTATAATTTTAAGAGATAAATTTGGAAATCATAAGGATACTGCTTTAATTTCAATGGAAGATGTAAATAAAGTAGTAAAAGACGGTTACAACTGGGTTCTTTACAAAAAAGGTACTGAAACTATGGTTGTTGCAAATACTTCTGAAGGTAGAATTCGTTTAGACATGTTAATTATGGACCCAGACGAAACAATGAAAGTACATCATATAAATTTAAATCCTTTAGATAATAGAAGAAAAAATTTAGAAAATCAACCTATTTAATTAATTTATTTTATTAGTTCTTTTTCTAGAATTTAAAGATTATTGTAATTAAACAAAATAATAAAGCATACATTAAATGTGTGCTTTATTATTTTATTATTTCTCTCATATGTATAACTAGAATTTAATTTTCATATAGCTAATTAACATTTTTTTCAAAAAATAGTATTTTTATTTATGTTAATTGGGTGTAAACTATTAAGTGAGAGAATTTTTGTATGACTAATATGAGGTGATTAATTTGACTAACTTTAAAATACTTTTTGATGATATAACAAAAATCAAATTTGATGCTATTGTAAATGCTGCGAATGCATCTCTACTGGGCGGTGGAGGAGTTGACGGTGCTATTCACAAGGCTTGCGGAGAAAAACTATTAGATGAGTGTAGACAGTTAAATGGCTGTTTGACTGGTAGATCAAAATTAACAAGATCTTATAACTTGAGTGACCACGGTGTGCATTGGGTAATACATACTGTAGGGCCCATTTACCGAAATAACGGCTCAGAGGAAAAATACCTAAGAAATGCTTATCGTTCTGTTTTTGAAATAGCTGCTAATTACTCGGAATTTTATTCAAAGCAGTGTAATGAGATTCTAAATAAAAATCTTTATCGCTTTAATACTGATAAACAAAGAGACTTTATACTAAAAGAACTTGATGATTATATTAATGATCATCCCATTAAAACTATTGCTTTACCATCTATAAGCACAGGCGCCTATTCCTATCCATTAGATGAAGCCTGCAATATAGCATTAGATGAGATTTTATCATTTATAAATAACTCTCCAGATACCTTTGATGAAATTGCAATGGTTTGCTTAGATGAGAAAACATATAATATGTACAAATCTTTGTATGAAGAAAGATTACAAAAGTAAAAGAGAAGATAAATTATTATCTTCTCTTTTACTTTGCTTATTAAGCAGAATTATCATTAATTATTCAGTTAAAAATATGTGTATATTATATTCTATCTTATAATATTATGCAAAATATCTATCTAATAATCCTTTGAATGCTTTTCCATGTCTAGCTTCATCTTTACACATTTCATGAACTGTATCATGAATTGCATCTAAGTTTAATTTCTTAGCAAGTGTTGCTAAATCTTTTTTACCTTGACATGCACCATGTTCTGCATCAACTCTAGCTTGTAAGTTAGCTTTTGTATCTGCTACTACTACTTCACCAAGTAATTCAGCAAATTTAGCAGCATGTTCTGCTTCTTCAAATGCTATTCTCTTATAAGCTTCTGCAACTTCTGGATATCCTTCTCTATCAGCTTGTCTTGACATAGCTAAATACATTCCAACTTCTGTACATTCTCCAACAAAGTTTGCTTGTAATCCATCAATTACTTCTTTATCAACACCTTTAGCAACTCCGATTACATGCTCATCAGCAAAAGCTAGATCTCCGCTTTGTTCAACAAATTTTTCTGCTCCTACTCCACACACTGGACATTTTTCTGGAGCTGTTTCTCCTTCATAAATATAACCACACACTGTACAAACGAATTTTTTCATAATCTCTTCCTCCTAAAATTTTAATTTATTTATTTTTTATTTATATCATTTAATTTTATCTTTTGTTTTCTTGTTTTCTACATTTGTTATTATATAATAATAATTATCCGTTGTAAAGACTTTTTTTATAAATATTTCAAATTTTCCTGAAATACTTATTATTTACTGCTTAACTCCTATCGCTCCTGTTTTGGCCACGATAACATTATACTGGATTCTATAATAAAAAATTCCTACAAATTAAAATTAAATTCATATTTTACAGAAATGCATAATATGTCCAATATACAGTCATACAAATGTTAATATTATCTGAAAATTTTATTATGTATATATGAACTTTATTGTTTATATGCTTAAATTTACTGTATAATTGATTTATATTGAATTTTATAAGGAGTGTTTTTTATTGTTTGGATATGTTACTCCATTAAAAGCAGAAATGAAAGTAAAAGATTTTGCTAGATTTAAATGCTATTATTGTGGATTATGTTGCCATATAAAAAAAGAATTTGGTAATATACCGAGGATGTCTTTAAATTATGATATGACTTTTTTAGGTTTACTATTAGATGCATTAAATCCAGAAGAGCTAGAAATTTCTCATCACAGATGTTCTCTTCACCCTACTGAAAAAAAAATTGTAATAGCTAATAACAAGGCGTTATCTTATGCCTCTGCTATGAATATATCCCTGTTTTATTATAAACTGTTAGATGATGCTCATGATGATAAAAATTACAAAAGTAAATTTTTATCACTTCTTTTATCCCCTTATAAAAGAAAATTTCCTAGTTCAATCATTAGAATTAATAACAACATAATGGAATCTTTAAATAAGCTTTCCACTTTAGAAGATAGTAAATCATTTAATTCTATAGATGAAATATGTGATCCTTTTAGCGATTTAGTTGGCGGAATTTTACGTGACTATCCTTATAAATTAATCGATGACGGATTGGATTTAAGGAATACTTTATATAGATTAGGATATTCAATAGGAAAATGGATTTATCTAATAGATGCCTTAGATGATTTGAAATCTGATATGGAAAATAAAAAGTTTAATCCAATAAATTTCTTGTATAACAAAAATTCTTTAACATACGATAAATTTATGGAATTCATAAAGCCTAAGATCGAATTTACAATTTTAAATTGTGGATATAGTTGTAAAGAAAACTTAGAAAAATTAAACCTAAAAAGAAATGAGGATATATTATATAATATAATTGAATTAGGTTTAATGGATAAATATATGAACATAATTAAAAATCCAGAAAATACAAATGAAACTAAAAGGAGAGATTTATAATGAATCCATATGAAATATTAGGTGTAAAGCCAGGTGCAAGCCAAGATGAAATAAAAAGTGCTTATAGAAAACTTATTAAGCAATACCATCCTGACCAATATGGTGATAATCCATTAAAAAATTTAGCACAAGAGAAAATGATCGAAATTAATGAGGCTTATGAGGCATTAACAAAAAATCCTGGAAGTAACAGTTATAATTCCAATAGTACATCTAGTTATAACAATTCATCAGGTAACTCGTATGATTTTCAAGAAATAAGAAGACTTATTCAATCTGGAAATTATGCAGCAGCTGAAAGTCGTTTAAATTCTATAAATAACAAATCTGCTGAATGGCATTATTTATATGGTGCAATAATGCTTAACAAAGGATGGTTTGATTCAGCACTTGATCATATGACTACAGCTGTTAATATGGATCCAAATAATTTTGAATATAGGCAGGGCTTGAACTCATTAAGGCAAAGAGGTAATAATTACTCTAATCCTTATTATAGAACTACAAATACTAGTAATGCTGACATGTGTAATTGTTGCATAAATCTTTGGTGTCTCGATTCTTTATGTGAATGTGCTGGCGGCGATTTAATTAGTTGCTGCTAATATGAATATGCTTATGCTGAATACTTTTATTTTATAATATATATGTTCTAAATATTATAATTCATTCTTTATAAAATTAACTGACTGCCACTACATTAACTTATACTTTAAAGTAAACTTCTATGAATTAAACTTTTTAGAACATATATATAAGTTGCATTTATTTAGTGAGGTGAATATCTTATGAAGGCAAAATATATAGCTGAAAACGGAATAACTATAGCATTAACATTAATTGTACTTTATGCTGCTTCTATACTTCCAGTAAGCACTTTAACAATATTGACAATAGCTTCTTGCTTAATTCCTATCTCAATAATAAGAACTTCAATAAAAAATACTATATTAGTTTATGTAGCCTCAAGTATTCTTAGTTTATTTTTGATTCCAACCAATATTGCCGTCTATTATATATCATTCTTTGGGATTTATGGAATAGTAAAATATTTTTCAGAAAAACTTAGAAATATTCCACTGGAATTATTTTTTAAATTAATCGCTTTTAATGCATCACTTCTAGTAATTTATTTTATTTTTACTAATCTTTTAGTCGATTTTAACATTGATTATCCTTTATATATGATATGGATTGCTGGGCAAATTGTACTTTTAGTTTATGATTACGCATTGACTATTATCATAAGTTTCTATTTGAAGCGAATACATAATAACATATAGACAAATTAAGAGTATAAGAAATAAATCATATTTATTTCTTATACTCTTAATACATATTTATATATACTTTTTAATATACTCAGTCTAACTAATATCATTTCAATTACTTTCATGATTAATTGATTTCCGCTATTTCATAATCGCTTGGACTTTTTTATTACTGCTCATATATTTCTATATTTTATAATCAAATTATTTAGAAATTCTACTGTTCTTATAGGTGCTTTTCCTATTGACGTTTCCCCTGCCAAAAGAAATCCAGTAGCTCCGATTTTTATGAAATTATATATGCTCTCTACCTCTGAAATCGATGGCATTTTTCCATTTTTCATGCTATTAAGGATATGCGTAGCTATAATTATCTCCTTATCTTTATCTCCTAGAACTTCTTTTATTATTCTTTCTTCATAAATAGGAGTATCTTCTATAGATGTTTCTGGAATCAAATCACCTCTGCCTATAACAATTCCATCTGCTTCACCTAAAATGCTTTTTATATTATTAACTCCATTTAATGTTTCTATTTTAGCCCAAATTTTAGGCTTAAATTGATTTGATTTTCTGTTATTTAGAAATAATTTAACATCATCAATATCTTTCTTTTCCTCAACGAACGATTGGCATATTATATCTACTTTATTGTTAACGCCCCAAACTATTGCATCCTTATCATTTTCATTTAGTGGCAACTCTTTCCTTTCAAGATTCTTTATATTGCAACCCTTCCATTTTCTAATAACTCCTCCCCGAATTGTAGTTGCCTTTATTAGTCCATCAACTTTATCTACGATATCAAAAGTCATCGTATTGTCCTTTATTCCTATTTGTTTATAATCTTTTTCATTCAAAATTTTATTTTTTATATTTAATGGGATAACTTTAATTTTATTTTTACTATTTTTTACTACTTCACTATATTTGTCTTCTCCACAAAAATAAATTACTTCTCCATTATAAACTTTGAAAATATATTGGAATTTACCAGATACTCTTACCTTAGTTCCTGAAAGATCTAGCATTACTTGGATATCACTCTTTATATCTTTAGCCATTTTTAAAAATTCTAAAAATTCTTCTGCGCTTCCGTGTATAAAGTTAAATCGTAAAGCATTTACTCCACTCTCTATTATCCCTTTAAGTACTGCTCTATCTTTTACATTAGGGCCTACCGTTCCTATTATATACATAAACTAATCTCCCAAATTATCACTACTTTTTATTCATATTATAGAATCTTCGTAATTATCACTTATTGGCTAACTGAAAAGTTCTAAAAAATAACTAAAAGAATAAATTTAATAGTATATAACGTATTTCTAGGAGGTATACTTTTGAAAAAATTAACTTTTGCTTTCACAATTTTATTTTTCTGTTTCACTTTGAGCAGCTGTGCTCTTCAAAGTCCTAAATACATAAACTTTTCAGTAAAACCAAGTAATCATTATTATATTGATGAAATTAAAGCTAAAATTTTAAATAATCAAAACTTCACTCTTTATGTATTTGATACTAATCTATATAAGGAAATAGAGGTTCCAAGTGAAGAAAATCCAATAATTGAAGATTTTGTTTCAGCTCTAACAACTGTTAATTATTCTGACGAATCAGTTGATACAAAAGAACCTTTCAGAATAAAAATACTTTTTGAAGATAATAGCCAGTATCTATTTAGGATTTTTAATGATTCAACTATATCAGTTTCACCTTGGGATGGAAATTATAAGGAAGATATTATATCAATTAAAGATTTACCGCTAAGATACAATCCATTCGATTTTTGTAATCATATAGCTAATAAACCTTTATCAAAATAGATATTTTTATAAAAAGATCATGGTACAATTGTTTTAATTTATATACACATAAGTTAGAAAATGTGAATATTAACTTAAGTTATAAATATCCACCACTAAGTTTTATTTTAGTATACTTGTATAAGTATCTTATGATATGATTATATTATTAAAATTTGCATAACATATTTTTATATTATTCCAAGTTAATCTACAATAAATTAGATAATTTTATTACTATAAACCTTAAATTAAATTGGAGGTTAAATTATATGCTTAAAGTGGACTTTCACGTTCATACATCTTCTTCAGATGGAACATTATCCCCTAATGAAGTGGTTAAAAGGGCTCATGATAACGATGTTAAGTACTTAGCTATAACTGATCATGATACCTTAAGTGGTTTAGATAAAGCTATTGAAGAAAGCTTAAAATATGATATCACGCTAATTCCTGGAATTGAATTATCAACTCAACACAATAATGAAAGTGTACATCTTTTGGGATTCTTTAGAGATAATAACTTTAAAAATGATGATCTTATTAGAGAATTAACTAATATTAAGGATCATAGAATAATGAGAGCTAAACTTATGGTTGATAAGCTTAAAGATGAATTTGACATAGAAGTTAGTTTTGAAAAAATTCTAAAAGAAGCTAATGATACTATTGCAAGGCCTCATATTGCTAGAGAAATAGTTAATTGTGGATATCCTTATAACCTAGAGGAAATTTTCAATAAATTTATTGGGAAAGGTTGTAAGGCATATGTCCCAACCTTAAAACTTTCTACTAGCGACGGATTGAAATTACTAAAAAGATATAATGCTCTTGTATTTTTAGCTCACCCTAAATTAATAAATGATTCTAATATTGATGAATTATTGCTAATGAATTTTGATGGGATTGAATCAATTTATTTTCAAAATACACAAGATGAAACTTCCAGATTCCTCTCTTTAGCAGATGAACACAATTTGTTAGTTTCTTGTGGTTCCGATTTTCACGGTGATTTAGAATCAGATGATCGTCATGGGGACATTGGCTGTATGCAATTTCCTAGTAACTATCTATCGAAATTTCTATCCGCTTTAGATCTACCACTATTATAATATTAGGTGATTAAATTAACTGTCAATAAAAAAAGATATTATCAGTCCTTAGACTTGATAATATCTTTTTTCTTAATTTATTGAGATTAAGCCTCTATTAAAAAAGCTTTATATCCATTCATTGTTTCAAATATATCAACTTTACTTGCAACTTCCCAAGGTGCATGCATATTGTGAAGTGCAACTCCACAATCTATTACTTCCATATTGTATTGAGCTAATATATATGCAATTGTTCCACCGCCACCAGCATCAACTTTTCCAAGCTCTGCAGTTTGAATTGAAACATTATGCTTTTCCATTATATTTCTAAGCTCTGCCATATACTCAGCACTAGCATCATTAGAACCTGATTTTCCTCTAGCTCCAGTATATTTGTTAAATACCATTCCTTTTCCAAAGAATGCAGAATTCTTCTTTTCCATTACTGATGGGTAATTAGGATCAAAAGCTGCACTAACATCGGATGATAGCATCTTTGAATTAGTAAGACATCTTCTTAATTTAAGATCAGAATATCCCTCAATTCTATCAATGATTTCTGCAACTATATTTTCAAAAAATCTTGAGTGCATTCCAGTTGCTCCGATACTACCTACTTCTTCTTTGTCAACCAATAGACAGCAGCAAGTTTTATCAGGCTCTTTTATTTCAAACATAGCCATTAGTGAAGTATATGAACATACTCTATCATCATGCCCATAAGCCATAACCATACTTCTATCTAAACCATAATCTCTAGCCTTTCCAGCTGGTACAATCTCAATTTCAGCAGATAAAAAGTCTTCTTCTTCAAAATCATATTTTTCTTTTAATAACTTTAATATATTTCCCTTAACAGCATCTTTTTTGCTTCCCTTTAAAGGCATACTTCCAACTAATACATTAAGATCTTCACCTTCTACTACTTTGTCAGCTTTTTTGCCCATTTGATCTCCTGCTAAGTGAATTAAAAGATCAGATACTCCAACAACAGGATCATTATCATCTTCACCTATGCAAATATCGATTACAGTACCATCTTTCTTTGCTACCACTCCGTGTAATGCTAGTGGCAATGTAACCCATTGATATTTTTTAATTCCGCCATAATAATGCGTATCAAGTAATGCTAATTCACTATCTTCATAAAGTGGATTTTGCTTTAAATCTAATCTTGGTGAATCAATGTGAGCTCCTAATATCTTTAGCCCCTTTTCTATAGATTCACTTCCTACAATAAACAACGCAACAGCTTTTCCTTTGTTATTTGCAAAAACCTTGTCACCTGATTTTAATTGTTTATTATTTTTTATAATTTCCTCTATATCTTCATAGCCTTCAGCCTTAGCTAATCTAAGTACTTCCTTAACACATTCTCTTTCAGTTTTACATTTAGACATAAAATTCTTATATCCTTCACAAAACTCGAATATGCTTTGAACTTCTTTCTCATCATATTTGTTCCATGCATTTTTGCTTAAATCTTTTTTTTCATTTTCCATAGTCAATCCTCCTTTTGATGATAAATATATATCTCATCTTCTAAGCATTTCAAATCATTTACTTAGACTTGAGTTATGTAAAAATAGTTACATACTATATTAATCATTAAGCTCATTCATTCTATTTTCTATTACATCAACTGGTGTAATTTTAGACATTAATGCGTGTCTATAATTTACTGCTGCTGCTTCTATGATAACTGCAATATTTCTACCTGGTCTAATAGGAACCGTTAATTTCTTCACGTTAATTCCTAGTATATTCATATATTCATTATCTATTCCTAGCCTATCATAATCATTGTCATCTTTCCAATGTTCAAAATGCATAACTAGCCTTATCTCTTTCTCTTGAACTACTGAACTTAATCCATATAATGTTGTGACATCAATTATGCCAAGGCCTCTGACCTCTAACATTCCAACAGTTATTTTAGGTGATCTTCCTATTAGCTGTCCATCTATGTCTTTTATATCAACTGCATCATCTGTGACAAGTCTATGTCCCCTTTTTATCAACTCTAATGCAGTTTCACTCTTTCCTATTCCACTCTCTCCAGTAATCAATATTCCTATACCAGATACATCTACCAAAACTCCATGCAATCTTGTTTCTGGCGCAAGCTTATCAGCTAGATATATTGTAGTTTTGCTTATAAATTGTGTAGTAACTAAATTACTTCTAACAAACCATATATTGTGCTTTTTTGCTTCCTTTATGAACTCTGGATGTGGCTCCAATCCTCTAGTTATGATTAAGCAATTTATGTCAAAGCTAAAATATTTTTTAACTCTTTTTTTCCTTAATTCAATTTGCATATAATCTAAGAAACTCCATTCTGCTTTACCTATAACCTGGATTCTCTCTGGAGCAAAATAATTATAAAAGCCTGCAAGCTGTAGCCCCGGTCTATTTATATCATTTACTGAAATTTCAACATCTTCTTTTCCTTCTACAAGCACTTCTAAGTTTAAATCATCAATTAACTTTTTAACTAAAACACCCAATTATCATCATCCCTTTTTCTTATTGTTAAGTTCTATACCTTCTAATTGCGCTCTAAAATTTTTCTTAACATTATCTATATATCTTTTTCTTAATCTACTTTGCAAATCCTTCTCTTCATTACTTAATTCTCTTTCTTGACTAGTCTTATATAATGAATTGATTTTCTCTATAACTTCTTCTATTTTAGCATTTTCAATGTCCATCATATTTTCATCCTTTCTATCCGTATATCAATAATTTTACCATTTAAAATAATATAATCAACCCGAATTTTTTCGACACCATTTATTCTTCTTCGTAATCGTTTGTCGAACACTTTGCCTGTAAAATATATACAATTATGTTCTATGCGGGTATGAATCTACTAGAAAAACAAATTATTAACCGTTTTATTAAACATTTCTGCAAATTATTGTCATTAATTGTATTATGAAATATTTTTACAAATTTTCTTTTCTTGTTTATAATAATCATATAACAAAAACCAAGTCTGATAAAAAGAGGTGTTAGTATGAAAACTTGGGTAATTTTTAAACTAAAATGTAATATTGTACTTAGGAAAAACCTACTTAACTTATTATTATTGTTTTTTTCACCAAGTAAAACATTTATAGTTGATTTATCTCAAAATTTGGACAAGTACATTGTCTTATATCAAAAAGAATTAATTTCAATATATTATAAGCAACATAACTCTAAATCTGTAAAAAACATAGCTGCTTAAAATATAGCAATAAATAAAATATAAAAATAGCTACTTTATAAGAACTAGAATATTTAATTATAACTTTAGTTTTATGTTAATATAACTGAATACCAAACTAAATATAGGTTTGGTATTTTCTTTTTAGTTTATATTTTATTGTACATAAAAAAACACCTCTAATAGAGGTGTTGAATTCAATCATAGCTCCCAACATGCCGTTCACCTATATATTCAAGTCCTGCGCCTCGCAGGTGGGTTAAACTCAATTCATTCCTGTCTTCTACTGACACAATACTGTGCTTTTAATGAAGCCTGACATTTATGAATATGTTGTAAATCCCGATAATGTCATGTAGGTTGAATATCATAAGCTTTACGTACATCTCAGGAAATCTATGATTTAATTATAACATAAGGAAATATATTTTCAATAGTATTTTAATACCAGTTTTACTCATAGTAATCGTTTAAAATATCTTCCATTTCTACATCTGTTAACTCTTCAGAAAATGCTGCTATAAACTTGAAATATCCACTATTCCCATTTTCCATTCCGAATTCTTTATATTTAGATTCTAGTTCAAACTCATCTGATATTTCTTCCATTATTGATTCTACATTATCTACGGCAATATCTCTTAAGTAAGGAATGTAATATTCGTTATACCATTCATCACTTTCGGGTTCAAAATCACTTTCTTCAGTTGAGTATGCTTTTGCAGCGCTTAATTCTTCTTTGTCAAAGTCATAATAAAATTTTATTATCACATAATTGCTTTTGTGTTTTATTTCTTCAACCTCTGCTAAATCATTGTCTTCCAAAAAATCAATTATTTCTGAACTCTTCATTAAATTTCACTCCTATTTAATACAATAATTTCTTATATTCTTTCTTTATTTCCTCAAATTCCTTATCATCTTCCACAAGGTTTAATTCTTCATTGCCTTCTTCATTAATATCTATTCTAAATGCAAACATATCATCACACTTTTCATCTACTGGTGATAGTAACAAATATCCTTGTTCCTCTAAATATATCTTTGCAATAGCTTCAAAATCAACTTTATTTCCATTTTCATCTTTAAACGACATTATTTCTTTTTCTTCCAAAATGTTCACCTCATTGTATTCTAATTTGAAATTGTTTTTCTTAAGATTCTTAGTCAAATAACATTTAACATACTTCTCAATTTTACAACTTTAAATTTATTCTATCCTTATTATATGATATTTAGTATTTTTGTCTATATCTTTTTTATTATTTTCTATAACTTTCCATATAATTTTAAAAAACAAAGCTGAATGCATCTAAATATAATGCACTCAGCTTTAAATACGAACAGCTCTATTATATTCTATAAATTATAAGTACTAATTATCCTTATCTCTGTAAAGCTCTTTGAGTCTTGAATTCTCCAAAAACATTATAAATGTTTTTCTTTCTTGCTTTTGCCATAGCTTTAACTATTGCATATGCTATTATGCTATCTGCTGAATGATGCAATATTGCACCAACAACTGTAATGATCAATGCAGGATAAACCGCAACCGAAAATCCTATAAATGGTATTGTAACTAAAGCCTCTAAGATTCCATGGATTGGAGCTGTTATTGCTATTGCCTTAACATAACTTTTATTTTTCATAATTATCATTGCTCCAACATATCCTACAACTATATGAGTTGCTGCCCTTGCCACTACTGGTGCTGGTGTTCCAGCTATTAAAAACCCAATTGTAGAACCTATTCCAACTACAGCTGCCACAAAAGGCGATATCAACATTGATAACATCATAGGTACATGAGCCGCTAATGTTGCAGTAAAGTATGGTGGAATAACTATTCTTAAAAATCCAAACTGAATAGGAATTATTATTGCTAATGCTGTAAGTAATCCGGCATACACCATTTGTTTTATTTTATTATTCATTATATTTTCTCCTCCTCTTGCATCACATGTATATACACTAGTATATAGCATGTCTAATTATAAGTAAATGCATTTGACAAAATATATTTGTATTTATATATCAAACTTAGGCTAATTTATGTAACACTATCATAATATTGAATTTATTTCATTTAACTCTTATAATTGTAATTATGTTAAATTTAATATTTAGTAATCTTTACTCATATTATCTTTAAAAATTTTATATTTATACAAGGAGATTTACTATGGAAAAAATATATATTCTCGGCACTGGTTCAGCAATGGTTACAAAATGCTATAATACATGTTTTACTTTCTCTAATGAAGACGAACACTTTCTTATTGATGCAGGTGGAGGTAATACAATATTATCAAATCTAGAAAAGTTAAATATACCAATTAATAAAATACATAATATGTTTATATCTCATAATCATAATGATCATATACTAGGTAGTATTTGGGTCATTCGTGCTGTAGCACAAAGTATAATAAATGATAAATACTCCGAAAATTTCAATATCTATTGCCACAAAACTTCAATAGATGCTATAAAATCAATTTCTTCATTTGTACTTCAAAATAAATTTTTAAAATTATTTGATACTAGAATATTCTTTAATGAAATTGAAGATAACTATACAACGACTATATTAAATAGACAAACTACTTTCTTTGATATAAAAAGCACGAAAGATCTTCAGCATGGATTTACAACAACATTAAAAAACGGTAAATCTTTAACATTTTTAGGTGACGAACCTTATAGAGAAACTGTAAAGAAGCATTGTGAAAATGTAGATTATTTATTCCACGAAGCATTTTGCCTTTATTCTCAAAAAGAAATATTTAAACCATATGAAAAGCATCATGCTACCGCAAAAGACGCTTGTAAAAATGCGCAAGATCTAAATGTTAAAAATGTTATTTTATATCATACAGAAGATAAAAATCTAAAGAATAGAAAAGATTTGTACATAAATGAAGGTGAAGAGGAATTCAGCGGAAAGATATACATGCCTGATGATTTAGATATAATAGAATTATAATATTTTATAATTTAGCTTTAGTATAAATTTCTCATAAATAAAAAGGCTGTTTCATGCACTTCAAACGCATGGGACAACCTTTTAAATACTAATTTTTGAATTTATATTTACTATGAAAGTACTCTTCTTGCAATTTCTACTGATTCCTTTGCATCTTTGGCATAGAAGTCTGCACCTATTCTTTCTGCTGTATCTTTTGTAAGTACTGCTCCACCAACAAATATCTTTCCATTGTACCCATCTTCTCTTAGCGCTTTTATTGTTTCCTCCATGCTTTTAAGTGTCGTTGTCATAAGAGCACTTAATCCAATTAAAGATGCATTATGTTTTTTCGCTTCCTCTACAACAGTTTTTATAGGTACATCTTTCCCTAAATCTATCATTTCATAGCCATAGTTTTCTAAGATAACTTTTACTATATTTTTACCTATATCATGAATATCTCCTTTTACTGTAGCTACAATTATCTTACCCTTTGATATAGTTTGAGAATTAGTTCTAGATATTTCTTCCTTCAAAATGCTAAATGAATTTTTTACTGTTTCAGCTGCTTGAATTAGCTGCGGTAAAAAAAGTTCCCCTTTTTCATATTTTTCTCCAACCATATCTAACGCTGGAATTAAATACTCATTAACTATTTCAAGCTCCTTCTTTTCTTTTAATAATTCAACAGTAGCTTGCTTCGCCTCTTCTTTTAGTCCTTTAACGACAATATACTTTAAATCATGAACTGTATTTGTATTTGAATTACTCTTTACTGATCCATTACCTTTAATAGTGACTTCTCTTGATAACTCTACATTTGCATAATTATTAATATAACTTTCAGCGCCTTTATCATGATTATATAAAACATTATATGAATCAATAACTCTAGTCATTCCATTCACATTAGGATTAATTATTGGTAAATCTAGCCCATTGGCAAGAGCCAGAGCCAAGAAAGTTTCATTAATTAATTCTCTATTAGGAAGGCCAAACGATATATTTGAAACTCCAAGTACTGTTTTAACTCCTAATTTCTCTTTAACCATTCTTACAGCTTTTAAAGTTTCTTGAACTTCTTTCTGCTGAGCTGACACAGTTAAAACTAAACAGTCTATAAATACATCTTCTTTTCTTATTCCGTATTCCGCTGCTTTACTTATTATTTTCTCTGCAATCTCAAATCTTTCTTCTGCTTTTGCTGGAATACCTCTTTCATCTAATGTTAAACCTACTACACTTGCGCCGTATTTTTTTACTATAGGAAGTATTCTATCTAAAACTTCATCTTCTCCATTTACAGAATTCAATATAGGTTTTCCATTATAATATCTGAGCCCTGTCTCTATTGCTTTATGATCAGAAGAATCTATTTGAAGTGGTGTATCCATTATGCCTTGAATCTCTCTAATTACTTTATGCATCATATCTGCTTCATCAATTTCAGGTAATCCTACATTAACATCTAGAATGTGAGCTCCAACTTCTATTTGAGAAACAGCTTGATTTAATATATAATCTAAATCTCCATTTTTTAAAGCTTCCTTAAATATCTTTTTGCCTGTAGGGTTAATTCGTTCACCTATTATTCTAACACCATCTATCCTTACTACTTTTGACGGTGTACAAACTGCAGAATAATATTCTTTTTCCATGGACACAAGTTTCTTATTTCTCGTTATTTTATACAATTCCTCGATATATTCTGGACTTGTTCCACAACATCCACCTATCACTCTTACCCCCAGGTCAATGAATCCACATAAGGTATCTGCAAATTCTTCTTTAGTAATATCATATTTTGTTTCATTACCTATTGATAGTGTTGGAAGTCCTGCATTAGGCTGAACCATTACTGGAATATGTGATAAGCTGCATATCTCTTCAACAATTGGTTTTAGCTGCTTTGGCCCCAACGAGCAATTAACGCCAAGTGCATCTACTCCTAATCCTTCTAATACAAGTACCATGGCTTCTGGAGTACATCCGGTGAATGTTCTCAAATTTTCTTCAAATGTCATTGTACAAAATATTGGCAAACTTGAATTTTCCTTTGCTGCAATCACTGCGGCCTTAAGTTCGTATAAATCTGTCATTGTTTCAATTAAAATTATATCAACACCAGATTTAACCCCTTGAATTATTTGTCGTTTAAAAATTTCATACGCTCTGTCAAAACTTAGAGTTCCCATAGGCTCTAAAAGTTCCCCTATAGGACCTACATCCAGTGCTATATATGTTTCACTATTTCCTTTAGCTTTTTTTGCGATATTAACTGCCGCATCTATTACTTCTTCAACTACTAAGCCACAAAGTTTTAGTTTAAGCTCATTAGCGCCAAAAGTATTAGTAGTTATTACATTAGCACCGCTAGATATATATTCTCTATGAATTTCTTCTATTATATATGGCTCTTTTAGATTTAAAATTTCAGGATTTTCTCCTAATTTCAGCCCTTTCTTTTGAAGCATTGTTCCCATAGCTCCGTCAAATATTAATATGTTATTTTTTATATATTCCCTAAGCCCCACAGATTTCTCCCTCTCTTCTAAAACTGCAATTTTTGTAGTTAGTACATTTTTTGCAGCTCTTTATTTTCTTTTTACTTCCACTATTTATTATCCCTATTATTGCTGTAACAGATTTCCTGGGAAATAGTAAATTGTTTTCTGATACAGTAAGTCCAATTTTTTTCTGAGCATCTAATGCCCTTAAAAAGCTACTTTGAACATCTAACGGCAAATCTCCATAACCTGGACTATACCTAAAAGTTATATCCTTATTATTCAATATAGCTTTTTCCTTAACAATCCTTTCTACATAATCACATACTTCCTCTACTGCCGTTGTAGCACAAGCATCTAATATAAGTGCTTTTGTTAAATTTATTTTTTCATATAATCTCGTTTTTCTTTCCACATCATTTCCCAAAGTTACTGCCATTAATACGCACTTTTTTGAATCTTTAAGATGCTCTTTTATATCTTTTCCATATAAAATTAGTTTTGTATTAACAACCTCTATAGCCTCATCAAGCTGTATTATATCTTTATATTCATACATAAATCTTGGGGTAATTATCTTCTTGATTTCTTCTCTACATTCCTCAATAAGATTTACAATATTTTCATCTATATCCTGTCCTTTATATCCAAGATACCTAAGTACTTCATTCTTGTTTATCTGTAGTTTCAAATCTCCCATATATTAATCACCACCTTATTACGAACCTCAAAGCATTACCATGTCCTATAAATTTTCATTGTTACTCTTCACAATTATTTATATTATCTTTCTTTTTGAGAATTTATTTTAACAAAAAAAGCCTAAAGGTATTCCTTTAGGCTTAAATGCTTTTTAATACCTTATCTACCAGCTTTTACGCTGCAGGATTTAGCACCAAGTAATTCTATAAAATTTACCGGTTGCTGGGTTTCTTCGGGCCAGTCCCTCCACCACTCTTGATAAGTTCCTACATTTTTTAATTATATATTATAATATCTTGTTTGTAAATATTTCATCTTTAACTTTAAATACTTCACTTAAAATATAAAATGTCTAAATATACTAACTTTATCTTTTAATCAACAGCAATATTATAGAAATCGCACTAAAAGATAAACTTATTAACATTATATAATTTACGACTTGTACAGTAGTAAGACCTCTTTTCTCTAATCTAAAATGTATCTGGCTTCTATCTGCTTGATACACTGGTTTCCCCTCCGAAAATCTCTTAATAATGACAAATAAATTGTCAAATATAGGTACTGCCAAAGCAAGTATTGGTATAAATAGACTTAAAACAGTTGCCTGTTTAAATGCCCCCTCCAATGCTGTTATACTTAAAATAAATCCCAAAAAATTAGCTCCAGAATCCCCCATAAAAACTTTTGCCGGGAATCTATTATAATACAAAAATCCCAAAATTGTTCCAACTAACATTATAGATACTAATGCAGAATCACTTTGTTCTAATATAATTGCTGCTAAGAAAAATGTTATTGCAGATATGAGGGATAACCCTCCTGCCAATCCATCCATCCCATCAGACCAGTTAATTACAGTTGTAACTCCAAATATCCAAGTTATTGTAAGGATAAATTGTATTGTAGTGTTCAACTCTACATAACTGCCTGTAAAAGGATTTGTAAATCCTTGAAAAAAAACACCTGCCTTAAACACTAAGATTGCAGATAATAGCTGAATAACTAATCTTGGAAATATAGCAAATTCTTTTCCTTTAGTCTTATACCAGTCATCTATTAAACCAATTATTATTATCATTGTTGCTGCAACAAAAACAGTTAATTGCTGCTTCATATCGTCCCTTGGGAATATAAAATACGAAACAAAAAAGCCAAAATATAATGCTAAACCTCCACATAATGGTGTTGGCACTTTATGTTGTTTTCTTTTGCTGGGCTTATCCGTGAAATGTAATTTGTTAGCTAGTTTCATAAGAAATGGCATGGTAATTAATGCAGTTATAAGTGAAATTACCATTGCTAATACATAATCCATCTTTCCTACTCCTTAGTTAAATATACAGTAGTAAATTATATCCAAGTATTCCATCTTGGTTTACTTCCTATTTGATTATACTATTAAAGATATTTTATATCAATTACAAAATTATTACGGTCTAATTAAAAACTAAGAACATAATTTTTTCCTCTTAAAACACTACTTCTTTTTCACCTTTAGTTGTATTCCAATATTAAAAACTAACGCAATAGCTAACAAAACTAATGCAACTAACATAATATTATGTAAACCACCGTACATAATCTGTTTCATAAGTGGCAATAAATTTTTAGGTAAATCTCCTGCGCTTTGGGAGTCACTTAATTTATTTAGCGCTTCAATGGTGACTTCGCCATGAGATTCAGCCACACCTTTATTTAAAGCATTATTTAAAATTACTCCATATATTGATGACATAAATGTTTGACTTAAAATACGTAAAAGGTATGCAAATGATGTTGCAATTGGAATATCTCGTTTTTCAGCATCCTGTTGTACACTAATTTGTAATATATTAAAACTTAAACCTAGACCAAACCCTTCAAATGCTCCAGCCATTAATAATACCCACAATGGTACAGTTAATCCTGCTGATACCATGATTCCAAAAGAAATTATAAAAGCTAACGTTCCTAGAGCAACTGTACGATACTTACCCAATCCTGGCTGCATAGCTGGTCCAACTACTGAGCCCAGAAAATTAGTAATAGACCCTGGAATCTGAGTCACCCCTCCAATTAAAGCACTTACTCCTAATAACCCTTGCGCCCACATTGGTATGTATATATTAAAGGCAACAAATGCGCCCCATAAAAGAGAAAATAATATGAAATCAACTACTAATGGCCCATTTTTAAAAAGTCTATTAGGTATTATAGGATCCGCTGCCTTTTCTTCAACTTTAAATAGTACTATCAATAAAATAAGACTTATAATAATCAAACTACTAACCAAGCTTAATGAAGCTTTCTCTATCATTTGAATACCTGTTAAAAGAGTTACCAAGCTAACTATCATAATTACAGCACCTAAGTAATCAATTTTTTCTACCGTAGAAATCTTTTGGGGCTCTTTAAAGAAAATTTGAACACTTAGTATTGAGATAATTGCAATTGGGACATTGATATAGAATACCCAATGCCAACTAAAAGTATCAACTATCCATCCGCCTATTAAAGGCCCTATAATTGCTGCTGCACTAAAGCTTGCTGTCGCATATCCAATGACCTTAGCCCTCTTTCTTAAGTTTGTATACAAATCTGCATAAATGATAAATGGGATAGTGTTCATTCCACCTGCCCCTATTCCCATAATGGTTCTTGCAATAAGAAAAAAAATTATATTACTTGATAATGCCTGAAATATTGAACCAATTGCGAATAATAATGTGGCTATTTGATATGTTCTTCGGTTCCCAATACGCTCTCCTAATTTGCTCCAAAGAGGAGTCACTACTGCCATTCCTAATAAAAAAACAGCTACTATCCACCCCATGTATTGAATTCCATGCAAATCACTTATTATTGCTGGTAATGCTGTGTTTACAATTGTTCCATCTAAACCAGCCATTGCATTTGATAACAATAACGCCAGTGTTACAATCAAAATTCCTTTCTTACTCATCCTCGAAAAATTCCTCCTTAGCTAAACTTATTATATTTAGTAATTCATAAAAAATGCTTTATTATGAATCGGCTAAATACTGTTTTCCTTTGCCAGCATCCTCTCCTCATATCCATCAATTTTATTATCCAACCGTTCCAAGGTTTGCTGCATTTCTTTAATCTTTTGGGCAAGCTTACCGCGTTGTTCTATCAAAAGTTCCTTTTTTGCATTAATTGTAGAGCTTCCTTTTTGAAACATTGATATATACTCTATTAATACTTCGATAGAAAGCCCTGCTCCACGCATACACTTCATAAAATGAACCCAATTACAATCTTCCCCGGTATAATCTCTTATACCACTCGAATTCCTAGACACCGGCGGAATCAAACCGATTCTTTCGTAATATCTCAGTGTATCTGCCGTTATATCGTACTTTTGACTTACTTCAGTAATTGTCATAAAAATCACCTCCTTAATACTTAATGAAATTTTACAATCCAATTCTTTTTAGGAATACATTATTTCTATCTTTATTGTCATATATAACTTATCACTTGAAGTTAACTCCAAGTCAAGATGTTTTTTCGGATCTTCAATAGTTATAAATATAAACAAAAAAACTCTTTACACTTTTTAATTACAATTCAAGTGTAAAGATGATTGATTGTCATATCATTATATCCTAGCCATTCATTTAATTCAAAATCAGATTTTCTTAAAATAACAATAGATTTAAATTTAAATATTAACATATGTTTATATTTAAATATTATCAAAGATATATATTTTCAAACATATATAGTTAAATATTTATATACTTTAATATTTAACTATTAAAATATATAAATATTTATAGGAAACATCAGGGGTTGGAGCCATTTCAATAATTTAGATACATTTTCTAGGGTAAATCATTCTCCTTATTAGATATCTTGTCTTGACCATTTGTTTATAAAGTTTATAGTTTCATTCCAACAATTTATATTTGCCTTTGCAAAACCATCTATATCGTCTGGATATTTATTTGAAGAATATATAGATTGATACGGTACAGTTAGCATATGTCCAGATTTTTCGTATGTGATATGTTTATATTCATGTTTAAAATGAGCTTTTCTAAGCAATTCCACGATTATTTCACAGTGAGTTTTAGAAGGCCAAATTTTATCTTTTAAAGATTCGAATTAATACTCTTTCATTTTTTAAGTCCACTTATTTTTACTGTTACAGGTTCATCAACTTTTGATGTTTCAGGCAAAATACTTATTGTACAATTATTTTCCACTACGCTCTCCCCCATATGTTTATTATATAATTACACAAAAGAGTAACATTCATATTATTCCTATGTATGTTACTCTTTCTTATATTCAAATAATTCTTCTGTTTTTTAACTTACATAAATAAATCTAAATATTTTTTTGTATTACCTACATGCACCTAATACAATCAGCTTTATCATTAAATAAATAATAAGTATCTTCTTCTAACATCTCTCCAGTTTCAATATATTTCTCTATGTTAATTTTAAACTTTTCTAAATGATATTCTTTAAATGAATATTGTTCTTTAAGTTTTTCTTTTATACTCTTTTCTTCCTCTTTCTCCATGCCACTTCTCAAAAATTCTGGAAGACCACGTTTCTTATTAAATATTAAGTAATTAAATCTAATAATCTCTTTTAAATATTTGTTACTTTCTTGTAATACACTTTCACTATAATCTAAAAATACTTTATAGTATTCAGCATTTCCTATGTTTTTGCTAAAATAACCTTTATCTTCAAAGAACATTCCTAGACTATAATAAAAATCAAATGGTAACTCAAATTTTCTCTCAAAATATCTAATTATATGATTAAACTTCTGAGAATTATAATATTTATCTACCATCTCTTCTACCTTTTTTAGTTTTAATAACTCTTCGTATGAGATCTTATCCGTTTTTAATATCTCATATGGCGGATATGGTGAGTATTCCATTCCATATTTGTCTGCATCTTCTCTCATAGAAGATCCCTTTAATAACTTTAAAAAACCAAGTTGTATTTCCTCTGGTTTTATTTCATACATATCATTAAAAGACTTTTTGAAAGATTCATAATCTTCTCCTGGAAGTCCTGCTATTAGATCTAAATGCTGATCTATATTTCTTAATGCTTCAATTTCTAAGACTTTTTCTTTTATATCACTGAAATTAACAAATCTATTTATATTTCTTAAAACTTCGTCATTAGTGGTTTGAACACCAACTTCAAATCTAAATCTTCCTTTTGGAGCTTTTGATAAAAGTTCTATTTCCTGTGGCTTTAATATGTCTGCTGATATCTCAAAATGAAATTGAGTATTCGTATCTTGATTTATTAAGAAATCCCATATTGCCATAGCAAATTTAGAATTACAGTTAAATGTACGGTCAACAAATTTAACTAATCTAACTTCCTTATTTATAAAATACATTAAATCCTTTAATACTCTATCAATATCTAAAAATCTAACTCCATGACTTGTAGATGAAAGACAGTATTTACAGTTAAAAGGACACCCTCGTGAAGCCTCATAATATACAATTTTATTAGTCAAATCTTCATTTTCTTCATATGGAAAAACTATTTCATCCATTGACATAAGTGGACGCTTTTCATTGGAATAAACTATATCATTAACTTTATAATGAAGCCCTCTGACATCTTCCAGTTTAATTTTACCTAATTTATATAGAATAAAATCTCTATAAGTTTTTTCTCCTTCCCCTTCAATAACATATTCTCCTACATTATTTTTCAAGAAACTTCTTGAGTCAAATGAAACTTCTGGTCCACCATATAAGATTTCTATATTAGAATCCACTCTCTTTATCAAATTAGCCACTCTTGAGACAAGTTCAACATTCCAAATATATGTTGAAAATGCTACAATATCTGGTTTTTCTTTAATTATTTCTTCAAGTATTCTACCTTCCCTATCGTTTATAGTGAATTCTTTTATTTTACTTTCATAATCCATATCTCTTGTAAAACTTTTTAAGTATCTAACTGCTAAATTACTATGAATGAATTTAGAGTCAACTGCTGTGATTAATACCTTCATAATTAATTTTCTCCTCTACTTCAGCTTTAGTCTTCAGTTTCTTTCCTTTTATGAAGAAAACATCTTCCCATGCTTTAGTTTCTTCTATTTCAAAATATTTTTCAAGAATTTTTTTTATTTCTTCAATATTAGAACTTAAAAGTACATTTAAATTCTTAAACGTAAACTCCTTAACCTTTTCATTTTGTAATATTACTTTTATCTTATTATTAAATATTTTCCCCCTTTCTTTGTTAATATCCCAAATAAATATTTCACCAGATTCTTTTATATATGAACTTATTTCTCTTATTAATCTTTCCTTCTCCAAACTAGTCCATATTTTATTTAACTCAAAGAAAAATGTACATGCATCGTATTTTCTATCTTTTAGATCTACTTTGCTGTCGCTAGATACATAATCTAATGATATCTCATCCTTTGCTTCTTTTGATATATTATATATTATACCAAGATTTTTTTCTCCTACATCCAATATGTCTCCTTGAAATATAACATCCTCTAAATTAATTACTAATGTTTTTCCCATAACATCTCCTCCATTATCACTAATACCTTTTATTATATTTTAGCATTTATTCCATAAATTTGAATATAAATTATTTTTGTTTATTAGATTACTTAAATAATAAAACTGTCTTAAGTTGATAAAACATCACTTAAGACAGCTCAAACTCTTTTTTATTATTTTTTATATGAATGCTTAGAATAAAATTTAAATATTATTAAGCAGGTTAATATAAACAGAAATACAAATATGAATATCCAAATTGGTTTTGGAAGATTAAATTTTAATCCAAAATTATTAGATTGCAATTTATATATACAGCCCATTCCACTATCTAATATATAAATATCTCCATCTGAATATTTAATTCCCTGTATTTTACTCTTATCTTTTAACTTTAATAAGTCATATACAACACTTTCTGAATTTATTCCAGCTATAAGGTTCTCTTTACTATTAAAATATACATTCGAATTCTTTTCTAATATTTTTCCATCTTTATCTATGGCTAAGTATCTTATAGCACTGACTTCTGAATATTGATATATAGGTGCTTGAACTATTTTATTAGGAGGATTAGCAATAAGAGGTGATACTAATTTTTCCCCTTTAAACCTTGGTGAACTTATAGGATCTCCACCACTAAAATCAGGCCAACCATACCATTTTCCTTTATCTAGTTTATACAAATAATCAAAATCTCTATTAATAGGCCTATCCCCTATATTCTCCATTCCACCAACAATTCCAATTAGATTTCCTTCACTATCTAGATCCCATCCCTTTACATTTCTTATTCCTGAAGCATATAATGATGTCTTATCATTATCTAGATTCACTTCAATTATACAAGAGTTTGCTATACTCTGGGCTTTTATTTTTTGCCCTCCTTCACTGGAATTTCCATATGGCATAAAAGCTCCTGTTTTCTTTTCACCATAATTGAATCCATTTAATGTTACATCTATAGAGCTTTTATCATAAGGTATTTTGTTCTGCGAATACTCGCTATCATTAGATGCTATTCCTGAATTCGTAGCACTTCCTATCGCTAAAAGTAATTTTGAATCCTTTATAATTAAATTCCTATCCAAATATTTCCCTTCACTAGGTATATTCCCTAAAATGCTTTTTAAACTTTTTGATGCTAAATCATATTCATATAAATCTGTTTTAGAAATAAAATACAATTTGTTATTATAATAAAGCAAGTTTTCTATTTCTAAGGATTTATCCTCCAATAAAGTTTCTTCCCTACCATCTATTTTAATAACTTTAATATAATTATTGTAAGCTATATAGGTATTTTGGTTTTCATCTTTCTCAAAAGCTACAGAATCTTTACAATTTTTATAAACAACACTCCAGCTAACATTATTTTTTAATGTATTCATCCTATATTCATTAGATAATTTAAATACAGCAAAAGCTAATACAACTATTATAATTGATATAATCAAAAACTTTAGAAATCTTTTCACTACACTTCCCTCCTTTACCTCTATAATTAAATTCTAAAAATACTTCTTATGTACAAATCATAATATCCATATTAAATTTATATTGTAAATTTAATAAAATAAGACCTCTCTTTAAAAATCTTATTTGTTTTACATATTAAAATAAGAGCAATAACTCACATAAAATATATGGATTATTACTCCTACTAATTTTTATATTCTTTTTAACTATGTAAAGAGATGTTTATATATGTTAATCAATATTCCATAAATTAAAGATTTTCAGCTAATTCTCCTAATTTCTTAGCTGTTGAGTTTAACGCTGCTATAGATGCTGCTATTTCTTCTAATGCAGCTGATTGGCCTTGTGAGACATCATTAGATTTAATTAAACCATCATTTATGCTATTTATTGATGTTGATATATGTTTTATAACTGAATCTATCTGTTTTATTGACTCATTTGAAGAATTTGATAGTTTCCTAATTTCTTGGGCAACAACATTAAATCCTCTTCCTGCATCGCCAGCTCTAGCCGCTTCAATTGCAGCATTTAATCCTAATAAGTTTGTCTGTGATGAAACCCCCTGAATAAAAGTCACTATATTATCTGTATCTTTTGTTCTTTCATTAGTTTCCTTAGTTTCTAATAATAGTTCCTCATTCATTGTAGCCAGCTCTTGTACACCTTTTGCAACTTCGTTTATGCCTATCGATATTTGTGAAAGAGTTTCCGTTAAATTCCTCGTGATATCTGTAACAGCATTTTTCTTAGATAGACTTTTGGCAACTACAAAAACTCCAACAACCTTACCTTCTTCTTTTATAGGAATTGCAAATGATTTTACCTCAACACCATATACATGTTTTGGAACAAATTTAACTATATTTCTACCTGTCCTTATTACCTCAACTATAGCACCACCATCAAGTATTAGATCTCCTTCTTTTACATTAGACACTAATTCTTGGCCATATTTCGTATATAAATATTTCTCAGTGTCAGTTAATACTATAGCTATATCTTCATCAAAAAGACTTTCTATAGATGGTACTGCATTGTAGAAAAAATTTATCATATCATTATCTGAAATTTTGTTCATTATATTTCCCCCATTTAATACAATTGTTTTTTTATAGATTTGGTCTAGATAATTATATCTTCTTAACATTTCCTTGTAAATATTTGTCTCATTTTATTTTATTTTGTTTTACATATTAAAATAGGAGCAATAACTCACATAAAATATATGTATTATTACTCCTACTAATTTCTATATTCTTTTTAACTATGTAAACACATTTATATATGTTAATAAATATTCCATAAATTAAAGATTTTCAGCTAATTCTCCTAATTTCTTAGCTGTTGAGTTTAACTCTACTATAGATGCTGCTATTTCTTCTAATGCAGCTGATTGACTTTGTGAGACATTATTAGATTTAATTAAACCATCATTTATGCTATTTATTGATGTTGATATATGTTTTATAACTGAATCTATCTGTTTTATTGACTCATTTGAAGAATTAGATAGTTTTCTAATTTCTTGTGCAACAACATTAAACCCTCTACCTGCATCACCAGCTCTAGCCGCTTCAATTGCAGCATTTAACCCTAATAAATTTGTCTGTGATGAAATTCCTTGAATAAATGTTACTATATTATCTGTATCTTTGGTCTTTTCATTAGTTTCTTTAGTTTCCAATAATAATTCTTCATTCATTGTCGCTAACTCTTGTACATCTTTTGCAACTTCGTTTATAGTTATTGATATTTGTGATAAAGTTTCCGTTAAATTTTTAGTTATGCTCATCACAGCATTTTTTCTTTCTAAACTTTTTCCTACGACAAAAACACCTACAACTTTACCCTCTTCTTTAATTGGAATTGCAAATGATTTAAAAGCAGTTCCATATACATGCTCTGGTACAACTTTTATCATATTATTCCCAGTTCTCAACACTTCAATTATAGCTCCTCCTTCTGGAATTATATCTCCCTTATTTGTGTTTAATTCCAATTTAGGGCTGTACTTTGTATATAAATATTGCTTAGTATCAGTTAATGCCATAGATACATCTTCATCAAAAAGGACTCCTATAGATGGTAATGCATTATAGAAAAAATTTATCATATCGTTATCTGAAATTTTGTTCATTATGTTTCCCCCATTTAGTACAATTGTTTTTTTATAACTTAGCCACAGATAATTATATCTTTTTAGTACTTTTCTGTAAATATTTGTTTTATTCTATATTATATTACCTTTACATCTAAAATTTTCAAATTCATATTTAGTTATCATTTTGAATATTATTTAAAGTAATTTAAAGGAGTGAATGAACTTTGGGCAAAGATAATTTTTTAAAAAATTCTTTTTTATTAGTGTCCTCTAACGTGACTACGGGTATACTCGGTTTTATATTTTCCATCTATCTTTCTAAAGTCCTAGGAGCCGAAGGAATGGGGCTCTATAATTTGGTTATGCCTATTTACAATTTATTTATATGTCTTATGACTGCAGGGATAGTTGCTTCTATATCTAAAATAACTGCTGTCTATGCACAAAAAGGGGAACATAAAAATATAGAAAAAACAATTAGAGTTGTTTCATTATTTAATATATCTTGGGCACTCTTGGTAGGTATACTAGTATTTATATGTGCCCCACTAATTGGTAAATACGGTGTAAATGACGCTCGTACTATAAATGCAATAAAAGTTATCTGTCCAGCTATGGTATGTATAGCAATTTCAAATATACTTAAAGGATACTTTTACGGAACTTCTAAGATTACAGTGCCAGCTATAATTGATATTTTTGAAAAAGCCATGAGAATTCTAACTGTAAGTATGCTTATATTTTTTACTAAAGCTAATACTTTAGAAGGTATGGTAACATTAGCTACAGTTGCATTATGCATTGGTGAATTTCAAAGCTTATTTTTCCTCTATATTTACTACAAATACTCTATTAGAAAAATGCCTATTTCTTATGAAAAGACTGAAAGCAGATTTCAACTTCTCTTTGATGTGGTAATTATAGCAATTCCACTTTGTGCAAATGGTTTTTTAACTAATATTCTAGGAACTCTTGCAACACTAATTGTTCCTCGGCGTTTACTAGTAGCTGGTTTTACTTATACTGAAGCTTTAAGTATGATAGGTAAGTATACTGGGATGGCTCTTAGCATAATAACAATACCGTTAATTGTAGTCTCAACAATTAATACATTATTAATTCCAGATCTTTCTCAAAGTCTAGTTTTAGGAAAACAATATGAAGCCTCTGTTAGAATAAGAAAGGTCCTTAAAGTTGCTTTCTTGCTTGGTATAGCGACCACAATAATTTGTAATGTTATTCCCCATAGCCTTGGTGAGATGTTTTATGGGCGAAATGACTTAGGTTTATATATTAGATTTGCTTCACTTACTGCACCAATATTCTTTCCTGCAGTAACTATGTTTGGAATACTAAATGGACTTAATAGACAAGGGATAATTTTAAGAAACTCATTAATAGAAGCTGTAATTGAATTGATATGTTTATACATATTTACTGCTATTCATTCAATTAATATATTTGGTTATAGTTTAACTATGCTTGTAGCGTGTACGATTGGCTTTATTCTCAATATGTACGAGGTTAACAAACATATTGAACTTAATTTAAACAAGTTTAATATAGTAATATATATATTACTTGGATTTTTAACTTTCTTAATTATAAACATATTTTCAAAACATATGTTCACTAATTCTATGATCATAAATAACTTTATTATAATGGGTCTTGTTTTCTTAATTTTTACGTACCTTGGTACCTTTGGAGAAAATGAATATTAATATATCTGAGTTATTTATATAGTTTAGCTTAATAAGATTTTGTTCTTACTTAAAGCAAATTGGGATTTAACTATAATTTTTGCTAGTGTACATTATATAATCCTATCAAGCCGTCTGGCCATATTAGATATTATAAATACACTGACTAAATGTTTATAGTTAAATCCCATTCTTTACTTTTGAAGTTTTTTTCTCAAAAATCTAGGTAAATAGTTAAATATTCTAGGTGATATGCTGTCAATATCATTCTTTTTTATTCCACCTATTAGCATCATTGAATATAAATAAACAAAACCGGCTATAGAAATAATTAAAATCGTTGTGATTGCTTTCAAGAAAATATTTCCATTAGTTAATGTTAGTATAACTGATGTTGGTGTCTTCAGAATAAATATTATACCTGCCATTATTGCAGAAGCAAAAAGAGGTTTAACTGCACTTCTAAAAAGAGGAATCTTAACTCTAAGTGCCTTTTTTAATGCTCTTTTATTTAAGATCATTGGTATTGCAAACCATAAAAAGTTTCCTGCTACTACTCCTAAAATATTAATTTCTGGTATCCCTACTAATATGTAATTTGCTATTATTTTAGCTACTATACCTATACTAAATGTTCCAAGCACATAATAAAGCTTATTCATACTTTGAAGTATTATTGTTTGTATTTGCACAACGGCCATTAGAACTAAAACTACTGATCCCATTACCATTAATTCAAATCCTTGATCAGTTCCATAAAGCAATTCAAAAACCTCTTGCCCTAAGCAAGAAAGGCCTACAGCTGCTGGTATTGTTATTATTAATGTTATTCTAAAAGCAAAAGAAGTTTTTCTTCTTATTTCCTTCTTATCTTTTAATGCCATAGCTGCCGAAACAGCCGGTAATACGGTTGTCCCAAGGGCAGTAACTATTATCAATGGAACAGATAATAAGGTCTTATATCTCCCAAGAACCCCATAAAGCACGTGGGATTGCTGTAAATTAAATCCTGCAAATGCTAATCTACTATTTACGTTCACCATATCTACTAAGCTACCAAAATTCTGAAGCCCTGAACTTAATGTTATTGGTAAACCATATTTAATTAACTTTCTTATGATATGCTTAGTTCTTACTCTTTTAACATTTTGTTGAGCATACATAGAATCTTCTTCAAAATTCTTCTTTCCATAAACATATACCATATATAGACATGCAACGAAAGCACCTACGGAAGTACCTATAGTTCCCCCTGCACTACCATATTCAACACTTATATGTACTAGGAAATATGCACAAGCTAAACTAATTGCGATATTTATTACTTGTTCCAATACTTGTGATACCGCAATTGCAGTCATACTATTTCTTCCTTGAAAATATCCTCTATACGATGATAAAAGCGATGTAACAAATATACTTGGCGCAAGCATCAAAATTCCATAAGAAGCTGCTGGGTTTCCAATCATATTTCCAATAGGAAAAGCAAACAGCATTAAAAATATAGTTAATACCGCACCAACTAAAGATAAAAGAGTTCTTGATATTTTAAGAGCTCTTACAGCATCGTTTGGTTTTCCTAATGCTGTAAGCTCTGCAACTACCTTAGCAATAGCTGGTTGAGTCCCTAAGTTGGTGACTGCATATACAAATAAAAACACTTCATAACAATTCTGATATATTCCATATCCATCTAACCCAATTATTCTTTGAAGCAGTGGTATATAAAAAACTGATATAACTTTGGTTAAAAGCCCTGCTATTGAAAGAATTAAAAAGCCTCTGCTACTATTGGCTGATTGATCTTCCATAATTACCTCCTATCTAAGTGAGAACTTAAATACATCTTGCTTTATTTTTTTAAATATTGGAGGTAATGCCGATGCTATAGTCTTGTTTTTTAGATATTCTAACTTTCCATTAATTTTTCTAAAATTCAACTTATAAGCATATAAATACTGAAAATTTAGACCATATTTACTTTCAAAAAATGAATTTAATTTCTTATCTCCATATTTATTATCTCCAATTATAGGGTTTCCTAAATGTGCTAAATGTGCTCTAATTTGATGACTTCTTCCTGTAATTAAGTGTATTTCTAAAAGTGAATATGCACCATTGCTTTCCACTATACTTATTTCCATCGATATTTTTTTTGAGTTCTTAACCTCAGTGTCGTATATCTTAGATGTGTTAGTTTCAGGATTCTTTAATATGTACGCCTCATAAAGTCCAGCTCTTATTTTTCCTTTTGCTAAAGCGTAATAATATTTTCTTATTTCGTCTTCTCTAATAGCTTCATTTATGGCTTTTAAACCTTCGAAAGTCTTTCCGAACATGACCATTCCTGAAGTATTTCTATCTAATCTATTGCATGCTGCTGGTGTAAATGTTATTTCGTTTTCTGGAATATAATCACCCTTATCATTTAAATAAGAAAGAACATAATCTGTAAGAGTAGGTTCTTCACTATTATTGCTATCTGAATGAACCAATACATCTGGCCATTTTTCAATTACTACTACATTTTCATCTTCATATGCAATCTTGATTCTTTTAGGATCAACTTTAATAAACTTTTCTTTTTTATCTTCTTTGTTACTTTGTATGTATTTTATTTCTACTACATCGCCTTCTTGTAAGAAGTATTTCTCATTTTGTTTTGTCCCATTAACCCTTATATCTTTTTTTCTTAAAGCTTTAAAAATTGCGCTTAATGGCACATCTTTTAATAATTTTCTTAAAAATTTATCTAATCTCTGACCTGCCTCGTTTGGACCTATTTCTATTTTCAAATATAATCACTCCTAAATTTATTACCCTTAGCATTATCTAGTTTTTTAAACATATTGTCAATTTATTTTACATAAAATCGCAAAATAATACTATTACTTTGTTAAATAATTAAATGCTGCCAAAGCTTGAATAGAAACTCCAATTGGAAGACAATCCTCATCTATATTAAACAAATTACTATGTGCCGGCTCAGTAGTATTCTTTTCTTTATTTCCTGAACCTAAAAAATAAAATGCACTTGGCCTTTCATTTGCAAAATAAGCAAAACTTTCAACTCCCATTTTAGGCGCTTTTTGTTCTAAAACATTTTCTTTTCCTAAAATTTCATTTGCGCTATCACTTATTAAATCTACAAACTCATCATCATTATATAAGCAAGGATAACTTTCTTCTATTTTTACTTCTGCTTTAGCTCTTGACATAACTGCAATCCCATTTACAATTTCATTTAATCTTTTTATTGCAAATGCCCTATCTTCTTTTGTCATGGTTCTAATCATTCCACTTAGGGTAGCTTCTCCTGGGATAATATTCTGAGCAGTTCCTGCATGTAATGTACCAACAGTTATAACAATCGGATTAACTGGTGATATTTCTCTGCTTACTATTGTTTGAAGTGCTACTACAATATGGCTAGCAATAACAATAGGATCAATAGTAGTATGCGGTGATGCTCCATGACCACCTTGACCAGTTATCTTTATACTAAATGGATTTGAGGCTGCATTGACTACACCTTTTTTTATTTTTATAGTGCCACATTTTGTTTCCTCATCAACGTGAAGTCCAATAACACAATCAACTCTTGGATTATCTAAAACTCCCTCGTTTATCATAGGCGTAGCTCCACCAGTAGTTTCTTCAGCAGGTTCAAATAATAACTTTACTGTACCAGAAAACTTATCTTTATTATTATTTAATAACTTTGCTGCTCCCATAAGTATTGTTGTATGAGCATCATGTCCGCAAGCGTGCATTCTTCCATCAATTTTTGATTTAAATTCACAAGTTTTCATATCCTTAATAGGAAGTGCATCAATATCTCCTCTTAAGGCTATAGTTTTATTATTTCCTTCTTTTGTACCTTTTATAATTCCACATACACCTGTTTTTGCTACTTCAATATACTGAATATTATTAGATTCTAAAAAATCCTTGATTACTTTAGATGTTCTAACCTCTTCAAATCCAAGTTCTGGATGTTCATGTAAATCCCTTCTTATTTTTATAAGTTCGTCTTTTATAAGATTGGCTTCTTTCTTGAAATCTATCACTTCTCTAATTCCTCCTTATTTAATAATAATTAAATTTTTAAGCATATTTAAAGAAGACAATATGCCAATTGTACAAAATAAATTCGTATATCGACTTATTTTAATTTTGAATATGCCTAAATTTAAAACATTAGCTCTAAGAAATAATAAACTTTAATTATCACTCCAAAAAACTTCTATTATATCTCCATCTTTTATATTTGCTGTGTATGGTGCCTTTTCCCCATTTAAATTCAAGTTAATTATTCCTTTTGGAACTGTTAAGTCAAAATCTATATATTCAAATATATCTACTATTAGATATTGAACTTTTCCTTTCAATACTACATTTTCTCCATTGATATTAACTGTTATATTTCTAAACTCTTCTCTACCAATTGCTATTTCGATTTTATCTGAATTAATATTTTCACTCTCTTCATTGCAACTTTCTATATTTTCGCTTTCTATCACATCTACATAATCTTCCCTATCATTTACCTTAGCAGCCTCTTCATGTCCTATATGTGAATCCATTGCTTTAATTACAATGTGATCACCTTCTAAAATTTCATAATTATCTTCTAAGTATTCTCCACCTTTTAGTAATATTACCTCTTCTTTTAATATATACTTCTTAAATTCATTAACTTTACATGGTAAGAATACTCTTATTTCATCACCATTTTTTATTATATAATCTAACTCTTCTCTTTTCTCATTAACAAGCGTTACAGGTTCTATATTCATAATATTATCATCTAAATAAATAGAAACTGAATTTATGTTTCTTATATTTTCTGATAATTTAGGTGATGCATCTTTTCCATTCTGTGCGTATTCTAGTATTATATTGTCATTTGCTTTAACTTCTGTTTCAAGAGTTGCTTCCTCTCCATTTATTGTGATCTTTGCATTAGTTCCATATTCACCAAAAACAATTCTTTTACATCCATTGTAGTTAAACCTGACACTTTTACCATTTTTGCTTATAAGCAGCGATGGATTTATTCCCGCCTGAAGCAATACATCCATTATAGTATGTTTATGGGAGTTAAATAGACTAATTGGATCATTATTTAAAATAACATCAATAAAATCATTTCCCATACTACGTATTGCTGTTAAAGCTATTCCTAAAACAGTTACACCTGATGATCCCATATCATTATCTGAAACACACTCTATCACTGCCTGCCTATCTTTAATAGCTATTCTTTGAGGTGGTAATTTTAATTTATCAGCAATAGCCTCTAAAATTCCAGGTGTATGAGCTCCACCTCCTACTAAAAATACAGCACTTGGAGCCTTGCCCCCATTTAATTCTAAAATCTTTTTAGATATTTCTTCTCCAGTCTTAATAACAATAGAATCAATTAGTTTGTATACACTTTCTGATGATATTATATTTTCCATACCCAGAACGTCAATATATTTTATTTCTTCTTCTTTTACTATAGATCTTTTTATATTTTCAGCCGTATTAAAGTCTACTAAATATTCTTGAACAATAGTTTCTGTAATCTCATCTCCAGCCATTGGAACCATTCCATATGCAGATATACTTTCTTTAGAACTTATGGCTATATCCGAAGTTCCAGCTCCTATATCTACAAGCGCGATATTAAGCAGTCTTAAATTTTTAGGTATAGCTGCTTCCATAGCAGCTATAGGCTCTAAAGTCAAATTTACAACCTTTAAATTAACCCTATTCATTACTGCATAAAGTGAATCAATTACAGATCTAGGTAAAAAAGTTGCTATAACTTCTGCACCTATATTTTCTCCCTTATGCCCTAATAAATTAGATATTAAAAATCCATTTAAGTAGAAATTTCTAACTGAATATCCAACACAATATAGTTTTCCTTCAGTTGTAGAAGCTATCTGCTCCTCTGCTTTTTTTACAGCACTCAATTCAAGACTTCTTATGATTTCTTTATTAACTTCTTCATCATCATTAAGCTCAATATCTGCTCTCACATCAATAGTTCTTAAAAATCTACCTGCCGCCGCAATGGATACTTCATTTAGCTGTATTTCAAGTTCATCTTCGAGATAATTCTTAACTTTTTGAACAACAGACGCCACTAAATTAATATCGTGTATTTGCCCATCCACCATGGCTCTTTCTTCATGCTCTAAATATTTCTCGCATACAACTTGGAACTTCTTATCTTTTACTATTCCTACTGTACCTATAATTGACCTAGTTCCTATATCTAAGGCAAAAATTATATCCTTTTGATTAAATCTTTTTAATTCCATATAAACACAACCAACCTTTATTGTTTTATTTATATTTTTAACTCCTGCATAAATATACTATAAATTATATATTATAAGCCAATTACATACAATGACTTAAAATATTTGTTCACAATTTTGCATTACTTCAACTTATTTACTTATTAACTTCCCTCTGCTAAAATGGTAGAAGGTGTAATTGCCGTGATTTTAATACATAAAAATGATTAACTATAGAAATAAATGTATACAAAATTAAAATCATTAGTTTTTAAGAGGGGGATAACATGCAAAGTAGACCTAATATATCTTTATTAAAAAATAGCTACTTAGAGACCTATCATGCTATACAAGCATGTTTGATGCAACATAACTTTAGCCTTTTATTACCAAGAAATATAGAAAAACAAATTTTTGATATTGTATTTACAGCTCAAAATCAGAAGGTTCCAACAAAAAAATTAGAATGCAACAAAGATCTGGATAAGTTTTGTAATAAGTTAATTTATGAGTATAATTCTTCAGTGTCTGCTATTCAACAAGTACTTGAAGGCATATTTACTTTTTCAATACTAGTTTTTTTCTTTACTTTACTAGATGTTTTATTTGAAAAAGGAGTATTAATGAGCACCTTAATTACTTGTATTCTAATATCTATAGGGTATTTCATCTCAAATACTATTTTAAGACATAAGGAAACATCCAGTTCTAAGCTTCGCTCATTATTAATCTTTGGAATTGTGTTAATTCCATTTATGATTATGTCTTTTCTAAAGACTAAAATTCCTTCTTTAGCTGTCACCTTTCCATTTCTTGATAGTTTAGTATTAACATTAGTAACTGGTGTTATTAGCTTTCTTTCATACTCCATACTTTCAAAAAAGTATGATTTGTTTATATTTATAAGACGTAAATAATTTAATATTTTAGAATGTATATATACTACAATTTAATTCCTACATTATTATTTAAATTAAGCACTTGGATTATTAGAATTTTAAATGTAAGTTTATTATTGCAACATATATAAAAGCTAGAAAGTACTTAACTTTCTAGCTTTTGTGCTTTTATTATAATAAATACAAAGCTCCCATAAAGGAGCTAAGCAATGTTAAAAGAAAATAAATATTAAAAGGATGTTAATATTATATGAGAACATTAATCATTTAATTCGCAACATTTATTGTTCTAAATAAAGTGTTAATGAAAAGTCTAAAATCTCCCCCTTAAATAAATAAGGTGGGAGATTTTATCTGAAGAGATGTTTAAAATTATATGGGTATAATATATTATGCAGAAACTCATATAATAATACTAACTTTATCGACTTACTAAATCATTATTTAAGTATGATTTCTGCTTATACATAATTAGGATTAAATATGTTCACCTATACTAAATCCCTAATGACTTTTTAGTTAAAAATCCAATTTCTCTACTGAATTTCTGTAAACTAACTCTGCATTATCTCCCGCTTTCTTTCTTAGACCTCTTGCCTTGACTACTTTCACTAATCCATACATTACTACTGCAATTACAGCTATAGGTACCAATGTTCTAATTCCTATTCCATTTCCACTGGCAAATCCTAATTTTGAGCAAACAACATACATTGATACCATCAAGAATAATACTACTCCACAAGCTTCATAACGATATTTCCATGGCTTAATATCTACTACTTTATTGTCTTTTAACACATATTCCTTTTCTCTTGGTTTTATTTTACCAATAATTAGCATAATCATACATGTGATTACAAATAAGATTCCTAATTGATGAAGGAAATGCATTTCTGGTTTTATTATTAATTGAAGTGTTCCATAAGTTAATACAAAAAATATTATTGATATTTTTGCTGCTATAGCCGGTACCTTTTTTGTTACATATCCTATAAAAACTATTGTGAATATAGGCACATTGAAGAACCCATTTACTGTTTGCAAGTATTGGAATAATCCTTGTGGTGCATACATTATAAATGGTGCTATAGTCATTGAAATTATAGCTAACACAAGTCCAAATATCTTACCCTTTGATATTATTTCCTTATCAGACTTTCCTTTTCCAAATACAGGACTATATACATTTAATGCAAATAGGGTTGATGCACTATTTAACACTCCATTAAACACACTTAATACTGATCCAAACATAGCTGCTGCAAAGAAACCAATTAAAGGTTTTGGTAATACATCGTTTACTAGTCTTGAATATAATAAGTCTGGATTTTCAACACCTGCTCCATATATATGAAAAGCTACTATTCCTGGTACTATAACTATTAATGGTGTTAATACTTTTAAAAGTCCTGCAAAAATTATTCCCTTTTGCCCTTCTGCTAAATTTTTAGCTGCTAATGCTCTTTGAATGATTGCTTGATCAGTTCCCCAATAATAAAGATTAACTAAAAGCATTCCTGTAAATAAAGTTCCAAAAGGTATAGGATCTTGTGATGTTCCTATAGCATTGAATTTATCTGAATGATTAACTAATATATTTGATAATCCTGTTGAAAAGTTTCCATGACCAAAATATATTATTCCGAATACAGGTACCATTAATCCGCCAATGGCTAATCCTATACCATTTAATGTGTCTGATACTGCAACTGCTTTTAATCCACCAAGTATAGCATAAATAAATCCTATTATACCGATAATCCAAACCATAATCCAAATGCTAGCTGTATAGCTTATACCAAACATTTCTTGCACGTTAAATATTTGAGCCAATGCAATAGCACCAGAATAAAGAGTTATTGGAAGTAAATTCGAAACATAACCTAATAAAAATAATATTGAAACTATCTTTTTAACACCTGAATCGAAACGTTCTTCAAGAAAATCAGGCACAGTTGTAACCCCTTGTTTTAAATATCTTGGAAGTAAAAATAAAGCTACAATTACAAGAGTAATACCAGAGCCAACTTCCCAGCCCATAACACTCATATTGCTTGAGTAAGCTTGAGCACTCATACCTACAAAATTAGATGCACTTAAATTTGTAAGTAATAAAGATGCCCCTATCACACCACCTGTCAAACTACGTCCACCTAAGAAATAAGAATCTTTTGAATTATTTTTTTGCCCCTTTAGCTTACGATACGTAATTGTTGCTACTAATACGATGCAAAATAAAAATGAAATAACGGTTAACATGCTTTTTTCCTCCTTTAAAATTACGAACGTTTACATCTCACATGGAATTCCACAATTGATTTTAATAAGTGCCCTAAATATAAACTGTTCATATTTCCGTAAACTACAGTATGTTATTGTTTTCTGTAATCGTTAATCACATTATATTGAAATCGTTCCATTATAAAAATCTTATTTATTAACTTTTCTTATAAAATATTAACTTAATTAAAAATAAATTTTATATATCCCTCTTTCATAGTTGGTCTTAAAAAATAATAAACATTTCTTTACTCCGATTTCCATACAGCACTCAATTAAAAATATTCATCATTTTTAATTTAAGATATATTCTACACCACATCTTTAATTTATAATTAGCCAGTACATAAATTTAAATCCACTATTAAGTACATACCTTCACTAGAATTCCTATACTCTTAGTGCTATAATTTCCTATGGTGATGATCAATGAAGGTAAAAAAAATCACAAAGATAAGAAATCGAATAACTATATATTTTTCAATTATAATACTTGGATTAACTTTAGCTGTTACGTCCTCTATAAGTTCTATTTTTTCTAAAGAAATAATTAAACAATATAATAACGTTGCTACTGAGAAAATAACTGTAATTTCTAAAATCCTTAATGAAAATTTAGATTCTATAAGACATGATTCTTATATGATTGAAAATGATAAAAATATTTATGATTATATGTCTAAAGTTAATAGAAATAACTCTGCAACTCCAGAAACTAATGCAGAATTTTTTAATACTCTTTCAGAATATTGTAAATGGAGTAACTATATAATTTCTATAATTCCTTTAACAACAGATAAAAAAATAATGGATCCTCTTTATTCACAATATCCTTATAGTGAATTAATTTATGGAAATAAAGAATTGGACAACTTTATTGAAAGTGGATATTCAAATAAATTTTCTTCTCCTAATACTTTTCCATTCAATTATGAGAATGCCGACTATGAAAAAAGAACAACTATAACTTATTTTTCTAGGTATTTGGATAAAGAAAACTACTCCCTTATCGGCTACCTTATGATCAATATAAAGAAAAAGAATTTATTTATGAACATAGATGATTACTGCCATGGAGTCTTTGATAGCACTTTTATTGTTGATAAAAATGGTAATCTGATTTATAAAATAGGAAATATTGATTATGACAATATAATGCTTGAAAAAGTTAATAATGATACTGTAAATGTTAATAACGTAAAGTATATGGAATTTAATAGTGTTATAGAAGCATATCCAGAATGGAGAGTCATTGGATTAATATCTTTGGACTCTTTAACCAGAAACCTTGATTCTATTCGATGGTTAATTTATTGTATTGGTATTTTTAGTATTGCAGTTGTACTTTTTATCAGCCACTTTACTTCAAAGAAAATTACAGATCCTATATATGATATTACAAAAGCAATGAATAAGTTTGAAAATGGAGAATGGCCAGACAAACTAGAAGCCAAAACCGAAGACGAACTTAAGTATCTTATAATTAGTTTTAATAAAATGATTTACAATATAAAAAATCTAATTGAACAAATCTATAAGGAAGAAGAGGAAAACAAAAAGCTTGAAGTTGAATCCATGAAAACCCAACTGGATTTACTGCAATCACAAATAAATCCTCATTTTATACATAATACACTAAATACAATAAACTATTTGGCTATAAAAAATAATCAAAATGAAATAAGAGAACTTATTCAATCATTTAATGGTCTGCTAAGACAAAGCATATCAACAAGTAAAAATCTTATAACGTTAAAAGATGAACTTACATGCACTCAAAATTATCTGAAGATACAGAAGTATAGATATGGAGATATAGTTAAACTAGTATGTAATATTCCTGAAGAATTGAATAACTGTTTAGTGCCCAAACTTATTCTTCAGCCACTTATTGAAAATTCTCTTTATCATGGAATAGTACCTAAAGGTTGTGCTGGGACTATAAAAATAGATATATTGCCACAAAAAGATTTTATAAAAATAAAAGTTATCGATGATGGCGTAGGAATTAGTAAGAGAAAATCAACTCACAAAGGCTTTAATGGTATAAGCCTAGATAACATAAGCGAAAGACTCAGACTATATTTTGGAAGCGAATATGACTTAAAAGTATATAGCAAAACTGGAATTGGAACTTGTATAGAATTCAATATTCCATACATTTACTAGAGCACATTCGGGAAATAACAAGTCAGTGTGCCTTAATTCTAAAAAAGGAGGCAAATAGCATGTATAAAGTAATGATTGTAGACGATGAAATACCTGCACGAGAAATTCTCTTGTGCATCATAAATTGGGAAGACACTGATTTTAGAATAGTATATAGCGCTTCAAATGGTAAAGACGCACTGGACAAATATACTGATATAAAACCAGATCTTATTATTACAGATATACAAATGCCTATTATAGATGGTTTAGATTTAATAGAAGAAGTACAGAAAATAAATAAATCTCAAAAATTTTTAATATTAAGCTGCTATGAGGACTTTACGTATGCGCAAAGAGCTATGAAAATGGGCGTAACAGACTACTTGATAAAAGATTTAATAACACCTAATGATCTATATGGAATATTAGCAAAAACTCAAACTGATCTTGATAATATAACTATAAAAAAGAGTGAAATAAAAAAAGAACATAAACTTTTAAATTTCCTAAAGGAAAATAAGGATATTGCACTAAGAAAGCTTATATTTAATGATATAAGTCAAGATGATTGTTATAACCTTATTGAAAACCTTAACCTTAATCTAAACGGAAAACTTTTTGTTCTTTTCCTTATCCAGATAGATAACTTCTTTAAATATATAGAAGATGAGAATTTCTATACAAATACCCTTAATGAAATAATAAAAAATGTTTCTGAAACCATCGAAGAACTCAATATCGGTGAATGTTTTTATAGTGAAAATGGAGAATTCACAGCTATTGTACGCTTGTCGCCAACCATTAGTGAAGCGGATATAATAAATGAGTGTTATTATTTAGCGCAGGAAATAAGAAAAAGGATTTCCCTCATGCATAATATCAGCTTAACAATAAGTGTGAGCTCAACATTTAAAAAGCCATTTAAAATAAAGAAATACTTTGATGAAGCATTTAAACTTTCTAAAATGAAGGTATTCCTAGGCAATGATACTATAATTTTAAATAATACCTTTGTAAAAAATTTAGATTTAGATACTGATACTTTAGCAAAAAGAATTAATGCCATTAATATAGCTATTGAACAAAATAATATTGAAAACTTAAAATCAGAGTTAACTCACTTATATGATAAAGATATACGAGGATTTATGCAGTTTAATTATCTAAATTATATAAACTCCTCTCTCCTAGATTTAGTAGTAAGAACCTGTAATAGATATTCTATAGCTTATGAAGATATTTTTTCAACTTCATACCTACCTATAGAAATATTATCAACAAAAGAAACCGTTGAAGAAATGAGCGGATGGTTTATTGAGATCTTTACTAAAATAATAAATATTAATTTTAATAACTCTTTTAAAAATAAATATAGTAAAAAGGTTGCTGATTCCATAGATTACATAAACAAAAATCTCTTTAATCAATCTCTTAGTCTAACAGATATAGCAGAAAACATTAATGTCCATAAAGTTTATTTATGCAGAATCTTTAAAGAAGAAACAGGTGAAAATGTTACGCAGTATATTTTAAAAGCTAGAATTGACAAATCTAAAGAAATAATTTTATCAACTAACTATAAGCTTTATGAAATATCAGACAAACTTGGATTTAATAGTCCTCAACAATTTAGTATTTTATTTAAAAAAGTTACAGGTATCACTCCGAACCAATTTAGAGACTCTTATTTTAAAAATCTATAGTTGGGTAATGGCTTATAACTACTCCAAATATACATTTTAAAAATTTTGAAAGGAATTTATATTTACATGAATAAGAAAATACTTTTAGTTGTAATAATAATTTTATCTAGTTTTGCTTTCTCTTGTGATACTACAACTTCTAAACAGAGCTCAAAAAAATCTGATTTAGTTATTGCCGTTATTTACAAAACTTTAGATGAAGCTTGGTTTCAGGAAGAAAGTGAGGCTGCTAAAAATAAGGCTTTAGCTATGGGGGCTAAAGATGTAATTACTATAGATGCTAAAATGAATCCTGATGTGTATTTATCTGCTTTGGATAATTTAATTACTCAAAAAGTAGATGGTATATTAATATGCGTTCCTGATCAAAAATTAAGTAAAATCACTATAGATAGATGTAAGAAATCAAATATTGCTGTTATAGCCTGCGACGATCCTCTTACTGATGATGAAGGTAATTATATTGCACCATTTGTCGGAATAGATTCTAATCAAATTGGACGGGATATGACTAGTCTCATGGTAGATTATTTAGAAAAGAATAATAAATTAAGTGATTCTAATTCTTCAGGACTTCTGCTTATGTCAATGGATTCTGTATCTAGCTGCATACCTAGAACTGAAGGACAGTTAGAAACATTTAAAGATAGACTTCCAAGATTTCCAAGAGAAAATATTTTTCAAGCCGAATATAATGGACAATCAGAAAAAAGTTTTTATTCTGCCGCATCAACTATAACGTCTAATAAAAATATAAAGAATTGGTTTGTCATGTCTGCAAATGAAGCTGGCACCATTGGTGCAATAAAAGCACTGGATCAATCTGGTCTTGCAGAAAATGCTGTTGCTGTAGGGGTAGGTGGATATGTAGCAAAGGATGAATTTCAAAAAGAAAACTCTCCTCTTATAGCGTCTGCATACATAAGTGCTACAGAAGTTGGAGAAATTGCTGCTCAGGAACTTATGGAGAACCTTTTGCTTAATAAAAATATTCCTGATAAATATTTGGTAAAAGATAAAGTGATTACAAAGGATAATTATAAAAGTCTTGTGATTAAATAATTTAACAATAAAATAACTCCATTCACATAATAATTTCTCAACTGTTACATGAATGGAGTTCTACCAACTTAAATTTAATTATTATCTTTTTAATTTAACATTTTGATATTAAATTATTATCAACCAAAATTTTCAAAGAAAAACTTCTAAAAATTCCATCATCAAACTTCAATTTAATCTTATCTTTGTCATTTTCATCAAATCCAGTAATCTCTCCAACACCATAAGTTCTATGGGCTACTTTATTTCCAATCTCGTATCCATAAGTGTCAACAGGCATATCATTTAATTTTCCTTCAATAATAAACCTCGAAACGTCCTTAAATTGGCCTTTCCTGTTTCTTGGAGAAAATAGATACAGATTATCTATTGCCCTAGTTATTCCAACATAAAATAATCTTCGTTCTTCCTCAATATTTTCCTTTATACTTGATGCATGAGGTATAGTTTCTTCTACACAATTTATAACATAGACATTTTTAAACTCCATTCCTTTCACGCCATGTATAGTACTTAAGATAACGCCTTCTCTCTTAGTTTTTCTTTTACTTTCCTCTATACTTTGTTTTACTTCCTCTATATGTTCTAGAAATTCAAATATAGTTTTATATCCTTCTGCTGATAATTTAAATTCTTCTATTATATCTTCTAAATCCTCAAAACTTTGATTAAATTTATTAGCATATTCCTGAAGATAATCTCTATATCCTAGATCCATTACTATATATGCAATTGCTGATGATAAAGATATCTTATTTAAATAGTTTATATCTTTTCTTAACTCATCAAGCTTTTTCTTTTGAAATGGTGGTGTATCTTCTTTGCTAATAATTATAGTAAATGGACTCTCTTCTCTATCATAATTTTTTATATAAAATAAATTTCCCTTACTTATATATCTGAAAGGCCTATTTATTATTTGCAAGAAGCTATTTCTATCAAATTCATCTACGCTTAATCTTAAATATGAGATTAAATCCCTGCAAATAAAATGCTCAAAAAAATTATATTCTCTATCAAGTAGTGTAAATGGGATCTTTCTTTTAGTTAATACATCAATAACAGACATAGACTCTATATTAGTTCTATACAATACTGCATTATCTTCATAATTAATTCCTAGAGTTTTATTATTTATAACTATATCAGTCAAACTTTCAGCCTGCATCTTTTCATTATATGGATTAAACCACTTAACAATCCCCTCACACTCTTTATTCCATTTTATCTCTTTATTATTTCGCTTTTCATTATACGCTATTACAGTTTTTGATTTATCAACTATATTCATTCTACTTCTATAATTTATAGATAAATAATATTTTTTCCCACCTATAAATATTTTATCAAAGTTAACCATATACTCTGGCTTTGACCCTCTAAAAGAATAAATACATTGATCTTCATCTCCCACTGCAAAAAGATTATTATCTTCCCCATCATTTATTAACCTTAAAAAATCTATTTGCATTTCATCACAATCTTGAAACTCATCAACTAAAACATACTTGAATAATTTCTTATAAGACAACAACATATTCTTATCATTCTTTAGCAATTCTAATACTTCTATAGCTAGATCATCAAAATCTCTTTTATTGTGTTCTTTTTTATATTCTTCATATTTTTCCAATGCTTCTTCAAAAATTTCTTTTGCAATTGATGGCTTAAATTCATTTAGAGGAACTCTTGAAGTTTTATACAAAGAAATGTTATTTATTGCTTCTTTAATTTTATCTTCATTAACTTCATCAAAGTATTTACCTAAAATATTACTAACTATTTTGTGAACAACGGCCCCATCAACTATGTCTATATTTCTTCCACATCTCAAAAGTATCTTATAAAATAAGCCATGGAATGTCCCAAAAAAAGGTGAACTGTTCGTATTGAATTTAGATACATATCTATTCTTCATATTCTGCGCTGCCGCTTTTGTAAATGTAATTACTATTATATTTCCATTAGCTACTCTTTTATGCTTTACTAGATAATCAACTCTATTTATTATAACCGTAGTTTTTCCAGATCCAGGTGCTGCAACTATCAAGACATTTTTTTCTTCTGCCTTTACTGCATCCATCTGATATTTATCAAGATCGTACCCCACTGTAATGCTCCTTCTTTCATTCCTATTTACATTTCAGCATTTATGAATTTCTTTATATAAGACTTACATATTTTAAATTCTTTCCATATTTACTATATGAATTTCATTTTCCTCTCATAATACTGAATATTTTCTACTTAACTTCAAAAAATTAATATATGTCTGATTTTAAGTTATAAGCAACTATATTGTAATCAAACTCTTATAGATGTACAATAGTTTTATGCATTTTAATTTATAATGGATTAAACTATAATTATAAAATAAAATTATTTACATGTTTTTTAAAGGAGATTATTATGGATAATAAATCTAGTTTTAATGTTAAGGATGAACGAAATTTAACGATGTTAGTTGATTTTTATGAATTGACTATGGGTAATGGTTATTTCCGTAAAGGACTTAAAGACAAAATAGCATACTTTGATATGTTCTTTAGGCGAATCCCCGATGATGGCGGATACTGTATAATGGCTGGAGTTGAACAATTAATCGATTATTTAAGCACTTTAAAATTTACTGACGACGATATTACTTATCTAAGAGATAAACACGCCTTCTCCGAAGAATTTCTTGACTATCTAAGGGACTTCGATTTTAGTTGCGATGTTTGGGCTGTTCCAGAAGGAAACCCAGTATTTCCAAACGAACCTCTTGTAACTGTTCGTGGCCCTGTAATTCAAGCTCAATTCCTTGAAACAATGATTCTTTTAACAATAAATCATCAGACACTAATTGCTACAAAAGCTAATAGAATTTGTAGAGCAGCAGATGGGCGTCCTGTAATGGAATTTGGTTCAAGAAGAGCTCAAGGTTATGACGGCGCAATTTATGGTGCTAGAGCAGCTATTATAGGTGGATGTAGTTCAACAGCCTGCACTATGTCAGACAGAATGTTTAATATCCCTGCTGTTGGAACTATGGCTCATAGTTGGGTTCAATTATACGATACAGAATATGATGCTTTTAAAGCCTGGGCTGAAATTTATCCAGATGATTGTGTATTACTTATTGATACCTACAATGTCATAAAGTCAGGAATTCCAAATGCAATAAAAGTATTTAATGAAGTTTTAAAACCTCTTGGCAAGAGACCTCGTGGCGTAAGAATAGATTCTGGTGATATTACTTATCTAACAAGAAAATGCAGAAAGATGTTAGATGAAGCTGGATATGAAGATTGTGGAATTGTAGTTTCTAACTCTCTTGATGAGCATATTATAAAAGATGTATTAGATCAAGGTGCATGTATAAACTCTTTTGGAGTTGGTGAGCGACTTATAACTGCTAAGTCAGAACCAGTTTTTGGCGGCGTTTATAAATTAGTTGCATTGGAAGGTGATAATGACATTATCCCTAAAATTAAAATAAGCGAAAATGAAGAAAAAATAACAAATCCAGGTTTTAAGAAGATAATAAGAATATTTGATAAAAACTCTCACAAGGCCATTGCGGATTTAATTACTTTAAGAGATGAAAACATTAACGAGAATGAACCATTAATAATATTCGACCCTATTCATACATGGAAGAGAAAAAAAATCAAGAATTATTACACTAAAGAACTTCAAGCACCAATATTCAAAAGTGGAAAGTGCGTGTATGAATCTCCTACAGTTTTAGAAATAAAAGATTTTTCAAAACTTGAAACTGATAAGCTGTGGCCTGAAGTACTTAGATTTGAAAATCCTCATACTTATTATGTTGATTTATCCCAAAATTTATGGTCTTTAAAACATTCTCTTCTTCATAAATATACAAACTCTTATGAAGCACAAGAGTAAAACTCTACAAAACTAAGTTAATTCGCGAACTTATCTATAAATATTATAATATTTTTATAGATCAAATAAACATATACTTCTTTTATCAATAAAAATATAGATTAGAATATTTTCATATATTCTAATCTATATTTCTTTAGCATTAATAGTTAATATTTGTTCTCTTTTCGTCATCATATATAGACAAATTTAGAAAACCGTAGTCTTCTTTCATAATTTCCTTAAAATCGATACTGCTTGACTCACTACATTCATTAAAAATGCAAAGCTTATCATCTTGCCCTTTTAATGATTCACTTTTTATAGGGCATTCACTATAACACTCCACTTTCTCTTTTGTTGTTGACCAAAATGGACACCTACTCATAAAACCCGCCATCCTTTTCTCATCCTAATAATTTATAAATCTCATAAATTTATGAATTCATTATATTACAAACGCCCTTAAAAGTAAAGATTTTACAATGGAATTCTATGTAAAATTAAGGAGCATTTTTTATAATGCTCCTTAATTTTTATAATTATATTTGACAAATATTCTTAACAACTGATATATTTATAAGTTCATTTTGGAATGCTCTAAGTAATGCCTTTTCCAAAACTTTTTCTTTATCAAAGTTCTCTATGTCTCTACATTCAGAAAAAACTTTATTTTTCTCGCCTTTAACATTTTTATAAGTTAATGTCACATATGGCTTGTCATATTCTACTTCTAATATTTTTATTCCCCAAGATATTTGTGCGAAGTCTCCATCAACAGTTAATTTTGTTAATTCCTTTAACTTCTCATTATCCTTGCTTGGATCATTTACAATTATTAATTCGTCCCCAACTTTATATTTTCCCACAAAAATACGCCTCCTCATCAATTTCTATTTATATTTTTATCATAGGCTAAATGATTTTGATTAAGTCTGTAATAAAAATTATCATTTTTTTGTAGAAATAGTAATTATAATTACTATAGTATGTTAATTAATTAACATACTCTGCTTAGTTATATTTTAACAGACTTTTCTTTAATGTACAACAAATTTTTGATATTTTCATTCAATTATCAGAAAATTAATTGAAATTGCGTGTTTATTTATAATTAAATGTTCAAATTAAGCAAACTCAATCTTTTTCTTTGAATTTTTATTAACAATATTTCTCTAAATAATAATAATTGTTTAAAAATAGTATTAATTAATTAGTTGACTCTTTCTTTATTTCTATGCTATAATCGATACATAAAACTAATAGAAGTGAGGTTTTTAAAATGGATCAAATAGCTTCAGTTTTCAAAGAAAAAAAGCTAAAATTAACTCCTCAACGACTTGCAGTATATAACTATTTAATTAATACTACTTCTCATCCTTCAGCAGACGTTATTTATTCTGATATTCATATCCAATATCCAACTATGAGTTTAGCTACTGTATATAAAGCATTAAAAACATTAGTTGATGTAGGATTAATTCAAGAAATAAATGTTGGTGAAGGAAACTTTAGATATGATGGTAATTCATTACCTCATCCTCACTTACAATGCTTAAGTTGCGGAAGAGTAGATGATTTTAAAGATCTATCTCTAGATAATCTTAATGCTTTGGCAAAAGAGCATACTGATTATCAGATTGTTTCAAATAAGGTTTATTTTTATGGTTATTGTAGCAACTGCAAATAATTGTTATTTTTTTCATCCTGATCATAACTTAGGCAAAAAATATTTTGCGTGAAGTTATGGTCTTTTTTTATTTTATCGCTTTTATATTATTAATATGCATCACTATATCAACATATAATTTATTGAGGTGATACATAATGAAAATCATAATATTAAAGAAAAGGATTTTAGTAAACTCAGCACTATATATATCAGCATTATTTTTAATTTTAGGTATGGTTTACTTTGTTTCTAATAAGTTTAAATCTTTACAAACTATATCTCCAATAAACATTACCCAAAATACACAATATGACTTAACAGGTGATGGCAAAAAAGATACTTTTCAATTATTAAGCTCACAAAATAAGGTTGATTTTAATATAAATTGTTTTGATAATGATCATTATCTTTCCAATCAACTTAGTGACAAAACACTTTTCACGACTAATCTTCATTTTGAGCCTAAAGTTTATTTTCATAATCTTTCTAGAGATAATATTCCTGAAATTATACTTCTTGGCTCTAAAAATGATAAGTCTATGTCTTATGTATTTAAGTGGAATAAAAAAAACTTTAATTTGCTCTATTCAAGTAATAATAATATTTTTGGTATATTGGATTGTAAAAATTCTAAGACTCCTCAATGTTATTCAATATCATCATCAGAAGGGCTTTCTTCATTAAATAGCTTTATGCTCATTAATAATGATATTTTAGATACTAGTAAGGATAATACAAATCTTCCTTCATTAGATTCTGCAACGAGTTTTATTAATTTAGTTGAGCTTCCTTACGTAGTTGATGATCTTCCAGATATCTTCTCTTCTACAATTGACAAAGAGAATTTATCTTTACTTTGGAGTTTAGATAAAGATAATTATTCGTATACTTTTCAAAATGCCTTTTTTTATGATTATAAGTGGACTGAGTCATTAGAGCCCTCAGCTATAAGGTGGAGACTATCTTTTGAAAAAAGCAATCTTAAAGGTACAAATAATAAAAGTGAGTTGATATTATTAATAGATTTTGAAAAGCAAGGTTCTTCTTATAAAATAAATAGTATACAAAAAGCTAAATAAATATAAAAGGCCGCATTAGCGGCCTAAAGGGGGATGAGGGGTTACTTAATGAAGTAAAAAATTTATCCGATAGTTGAACTGCCATTAACACATCAAACTCTTTAAATGTTAACCAAACGGCATTAAACTTCTGGATAAGCTTAACTAGATTTTAGATGGAAATACCTCTCTAAATCAAGTCTTACTTAATAATCCATTAAGTTTGTAAGAGAATACTTTCTCTATTACATTAATATTATTGACATGATTTCTTTTTGTATACACAATTTAAAAAATAATTTTTATTTTTTTATGCTTCTTTGAGTTCTCCATTCTTATAAGCTTCAATGATTCTATCAATAAACTTTATTCTATCCGGATGAGCATAACTTCTAATTGCCATTAAAAATTCTAAGTTCGCATCCTTATCCTTAATATTTCTATTTGTTGCAACATTGTTCTTTTTAACACCTTTATCTTCATTTAGATTTTCAGAATTTTTAGGATTCGTATTGCTAGAATATTCTTTAGGATTTGAATACATATTCTTATTATTTACATTGCTTTGACTTCCACTCATATTTCCTTGAAATAAGTTATTATCTAAATTTAACCCCATCATTTGAGCTATTGAATTTAAATTTCCCAAATTAAATCCATTTGTATTCATTGAAGCTAACATATTCCCCATATTATTCATATCAAAATTTCCACCTAGTAATCCCATTAACTGCATAGGATCAATTCCGAAAGGTGCATTTCTAGCATTATCATTAATATTAGAACTAGTATCATTTGATGTTTGATCTTGTTCTCTATGTTTATGCTTAGCCATTTTAAAATCCTCTCACTTAAAATTGTCTCTTTTTAATATATGTATATCATTCTAAAAATGTTTATGTTTTTACGCATTTTTTTAGAGGGCCATTAAAGCCCTCTATCCACTATCCTAGCAGCAGCAATTACTTTCTCCTCGTCCGCCTCCTAAAAGATTAGAGAAGCATCCACCACATAATATAAATAGTAAAATAATTAAATATGATTTGTTACAGTTTAATAAACCTGACCCGCATGCTATTAATAGAAATATGATTGGTGTACAACCACTTCCTAATAAACCATCTGAAGCATTTGATCTTGGCTCATAGCAGCAACATTCATTGTGTCTTTTTTCACAGCAACATTTATTCTTCCTTTTAGACATATTTATCTCTCCTTCCTAAAAATTAAGAATCTTAACAATTAGCAGCACAACCAAAATTATTACCGAAAGGACTTACTCCTCCGCCAAATCCACAATTGTTAAATCCTCCGCCTATTCCATTGTTATTATTGCAAAGGAATAATAGTACTAATATAAACAAATATGGTGCACAACTACCTAAGAATCCACTATTAGCTCCGCCTTTGTTGCAACAGCAATCTTTCTTTTCACAGCAGCAATCGCACTTTTTCTCACAGCAGCAATCACTTCCTACATTACCTCTTCCTAAATTATTTCTTCCACAGCCACAATAGAATAATATTAATAAAATCCAAATCCAGCTGTTAAATCCGCAACCACCATTATTGAATCCTTGTCCACAGCCTCCTATACCCCCTGGAAAACCTCCGATTCCTGGTCCACCAAAGTTTGGCCCGCAACCACAATTGTTAGAACTTGAATCTGAACAATCATCATCACATGAATTTAAACCATTTAGGATATCATTCATCTCCATTTTTATTCCTCCTTGGAAATATTTTTTTCTTTTTTATACTATATATTATTCCTACCTAAAATTTTTGACACTATTTTTTATAACTTATAATTATTTAAATTTTTTATCAGCTATTTTAATAAATAATATCATTACTTAAATAGAAATAACCTCTTACAAATATTATATCTGTAAGAGGTTATTTGTTTACTATTATATAAAAATTTATAAAAAATATTTTACTAATCTAAATCTGTCGCAAATTCTAAGAAAAGATTATCTATTAGTTCATCTTTCCCATCTTTATTTAATGATGAGAAAAAATATAATTTGTCATCTGAATTTAATTTGAGTGTTTCTTTTATAACCTTCTCATTTTTCTTTAATTCATTCCGTGTAAGTTTATCGCTCTTTGTAGCGACTACTATAACGTCATAACCAAAATGTTTTATCCATTCATGCATAATTATATCATCACCCGTTGGCTTATGCCTAGAATCTACAAGCAAGACAACTCTTTTTAGCTGTTCTCTACCAGTCAAATACATTTCAACAGTTTTCCCCCAGCTATCCTTCTCCGCCTTCGAAACTTTTGCATATCCATATCCAGGCAAATCAACTAAATAAAAATCATCATTTATAAGAAAAAAGTTAACTAATCTAGTTTTTCCTGGAGTCTGACTAACCTTTGCAAGTTTTTTTCTATTGGTTAATGAATTTATCAGCGAACTCTTTCCTACATTAGATCTTCCAACAAATGCAACTTCCACTCTATTATCTATGGGATATTGATTCTTCTTTACTGCTGACGTAATAAAATCTGATTTCTTAATTCTCATTAGTATCCTCTCCAATTAGTGCATTTTTCAATACCTCATTAACTTCTTTAGCAGAAATAATATTCAAGCTATTTCTAATCGAATTTGGTATCTTATCTATATCTTTCTCATTTTCTTTAGGAATTATTATAGTATCTACTCCTGCTCTAAATGCTGCTAAAGATTTTTCCTTTAGCCCACCAATCGGAAGCACTCTTCCTGTTAATGTAACTTCACCTGTCATTGCTACATTATGCTTAACCTTCTTACCGGATAGTGCTGATACAAGTGCAGTTACCATAGTCACGCCTGCCGATGGACCATCCTTAGGCACTGCACCTTCTGGTGCATGAATATGGATATCCTTTTCTTTATAAAAAGTTTCATTTATCCCAAACTTAATTGCATTAGCTCTAACATAACTGTACGCTGTCCTTGCCGACTCTTGCATAACATCTCCAAGCTTACCTGTAAGTTCAAGTTTTCCTGATCCAGTCATAACCATAGCTTCTATTGGAAGCGTATCGCCTCCATATGCAGTCCATGCCATTCCTGTAACTACTCCAACCTTGTCCACTTTATCAATTTGATCAAAATCAAACGTCTTCTTACCTAATAATTTTTCAACACTTTCATTATTAATTAGGAATTCCTTTTGTTCTCTTTTTAACATTTCTGCTAATACTTTTCTTATTAAAGAACTTAATTTTCTTTCTAATCCACGAACTCCTGATTCTCTTGTATATCCCTCGATAACCATTCTAATAGAATCGTCTTCTATATCAATTTTATCTTGCGGAATATCAAGTTCTTTAAATATCTTAGGAATAAGATGATTTTTAGCTATATTGAATTTTTCTTCATACGTATATCCCGATACTTCAATAACTTCCATTCTATCTAAAAGCGGCCTTGGTATGGTTTCTAAAGAATTTGCTGTTGCTATAAACATAACCTTAGACAAATCCATCGGTACTTCTAAATAACTATCTCTAAAATCTTTGTTTTGCTCACTATCTAATATTTCTAATAATGCATCAGATGGATCACCTTTATAGCTCGAACTAATTTTATCTATCTCATCAAAAAGCATTAATGGATTCATAGATTTTGCCTCTTTCATTGCATAGACTATTCTACCTGGAATTGCACCAACATATGTCTTTCTATGACCTCTTATTTCAGCTTCATCCTTCATTCCACCTACGGATATTCTTGTATATTTTCTATTAATGGCATTAGCTATAGATTTTGCTATAGATGTCTTTCCCACACCTGGAGGGCCAACTAAACAAAGAATAGGTCCTTTTTGGGACTTACTGAATTGTTTTACTGCTAAATACTCTATAATTCTATCTTTAACGTCTTCCAATCCATAGTGCTCATTATCTAAAACTTCTCTTGCTTTAGTAACATCAATATTTTCCTTTGTATTCTTACCCCAAGGGATATCCAATACCCAGTCTAAATATGCCTTTACAACATTGCCTTCTGATGACGTAGGACTCATATTTTTAAGTCTTGATAACTCGTAATTAACCTTTTCTTTAACTTCATTAGGAAGTTTAGCTTTCTTGATTTTTTCTTCATACTTAGCTATTTCTTTCTTGTCCTCATCATCTTCACCCAATTCTTCTTGAATTGCGCGCAATTGCTCTCTTAGATAAAATTCCTTCTGCTCTTTTGCAACTGTATTCTTTACTTTATTAGCAATTTTTTTTTGGATTTTTGCTATAGAAATCTCTATTTTAATTCTTTCTAGTACTTTCTCTACTCTCTTGATTATATCTACTATTTCCAAAATTTCTTGTTTAAGCTTTTCATCAGTTATTGCATAAGAAGCTACCATGTCTACAAACTGACTTGGTTTTTCAAGTGAATCTATTGATTTAACTGCTTCTCCAAAATTATCTTCACTTAACTTAAGTAGTTTCATAAATTCTTTATCCAAGAATTTAATATAGGCGTCTAATTCCTCATTCTTAACCACTTTATCATCTAATTTTTTTACTGAAACTTTTATATAATTTTCTTCTTCCTCTATATATTTAACTATTTTACCTCTTTCTTGGCCTTCCACAAGAACTCTAATAGTATTATCAGACATCTTTAAGATTTGCTTTATTTTACATATGGTTCCAATCGAATATATTTCATCTTGATTAGGTTCTTCTATCATTGAATCTTTTTGCCCTACAAGAAAAACTTCTTGTTCATCTAACATAGCTTGTTCAATAGCTGCTATGGATTTTTCTCTTCCCACATCAAAATGTACAACCACACTAGGAAAAACAGTCAATCCTCTTAAAGGAATTAGCGGAATCGTATATAGCTTTTTCATAGTACTATTTCCCCCCATATCTTAATTACATTATTTATTTTGACTTATCTAGTATACACATAATAAATATTTTTTTCAATGATTCTAAAAATAAAAAACTCATTATATATTGTAGAGTTTACAAAACAAGTATACCTAGTCACTTGCTTTGTAAACTTATAATAATTTTGTTTAATCAAACAGCATATATACTACTATAAATACTCTTTAGTTTATCTATTATAACATAATATATTAATTTTAAAAGAAAAAGTGTAAAAATATTAAGATTTATTCATATTTTACTGTACTAATTAAAAATATAACTTTACAAGTTATTCAAAATGTTATTGCCTTCAGCTGATAATATTTCTCGTTCGCTTTCATTAATTATATCTTCTTCTATAGCCAACTTAATTACCTCTTTAAAATTTGTTACAGGAATTATTTCTATTTCACATATTTCATGTAGTGATTCATCATAATTTTCTTGTGGAATTATAACTTTTTTTGCACCAGCTTTAAAGGCTGCAGATATTTTAGCCTTCACTCCTCCTATCGCTTTTACAGATCCTAATATGCTTATTTCTCCAGTCATAGCAACAAACCTATTTATTTTCTGCTTAGTTATAGCGCTATAGATCGCTGTTGCAATACTTATACCAGCTGATGGGCCATCAACTGGAATTCCTCCTGATATATTTACATGTATATCATATCTATCAGTTGATAAATCGAATAAATTATCTAATACTGTAAGCACATTTTGAACAGATGCAAAAGCAGTGCTTTTCATTTTTATTTTTTTATTGTTATTAGTTATCTCTTCCTCTTCAACTATTCCAGTTATTTTAAGTTCCCCTCTTCTACTTGTAACTTTCTTACAACTAACTTCAAGAGGCATTAACATTCCAATGTTTGCTCCATATACTGCTAATCCATTAACAACCCCAACTCTAGATTGAGATGGTATCTTATTTGAAATTATTTTGTTATACTGTCCATTCTCTAATACCCATTTAATATCATCTAATGTAATCTCACTTCTATCTTCATTAATAGCAATTCCAGACGCCAACTGAATCAAATTTATTACTTCTCTACCATTTGTGCAATATTTACTTACTTCTTCAACACCATCTTTTGAAATTTGCAATCCAACTTTATTAACACAATTTTCAGCTATTTTCTCTATTTCTTCAGGCAATAATGCCCTAAAAAAGATTTCAACACATCTTGATCTTATAGCTGGTATGATTTCATGTGGCGCTCTTGTTGTTGCTCCTATTAATCTAAAATCAGCAGGAAGCCCATTATCAAATACTTCCTTTATGTACTTAGGCATATTAGTATCTTCTGAACTATAGTATGAACTATCTAAAAACACTTTTCTATCTTCTAATACCTTCAATAACTTATTTAACTCAATTGGATGAAGCTCTCCAATCTCATCTAAAAATAATACACCCCCATGAGCTTTTGTAACAGCTCCTGCCTTTGGTTGTGGAATTCCAGCTATACCTAAAGAACCAGCGCCTTGATAAATCGGATCATGCACTGAACCTATTAGTGGATCTGCTATTCCTCTCTCATCAAATCTCAATGTGGTTGCATCTAACTCAACAAATTTTGACTTTTCTGTAAATGGCGATAGTTTGGATTTTCTAGCTTCCTCCAACACCAATCTAGCTGCTGCCGTCTTTCCAACCCCTGGTGGTCCGTAAATTATAACATGTTGAGGATTCGGCCCGCAAAGAGCTGCCTTTAATGCTTTAATCCCTTTTTCTTGCCCTATTACCTCATCAAAACTAGATGGTCTACTTTTTTCAGTAAGTGGCTTAGATAAACTTATTTGTCTTAATCTATTTAGATTATTTAATTCCTTAGTATTTTCCCTATCAATTATTATCTCCCTATTTTTTTGTGGTTTACTTATTGCATTACACATAACATAAACCATGAGAATTAGAACTATAATTTGCAAAATCATTAATATATTTGTCATAATCTTTAAATATACTTACCTTTACTAATATATACATTTTATTTCCTTATTATTACTAAAGTAAATATACTTTGCCTCCTTCAATTTTTATTATTAGTATTATTTGCTTATTATTACAAATATATTCTTGATTTTGAAATATAAATAAAAACAATCCAATATTTAAAATACTAAAAACTTGTAAAAAACGCTAAATAAGTCAGTATATATAAAAAAATATATACTGACTTATTATTCTCGCTAATATTAAGCTGATTCAATATCTTTCTTAGTTCTAGCTTTTACTAAAGTAGGTCTAATCTTTCCTTCTTCTACTCTTTCAATTCTAGGCTGCTTTTTCTCTTTAATAGCCTCTTCAGTTATTATAACATTAGTTATTCTATTATCAGAAGGTATCTCATACATTATTTCATTCATTATATCTTCAATAATAGCTCTTAAACCTCTGGCGCCTGTCTGTCTGCTAATCGCTTCTTCTGCTATTGCGATTAATGACTTTTCGTCAAACTCTAACTTAACATCATCTAGCTCGAATAATTTCTTATATTGCTTTACAAGAGCATTTTTAGGTTTAGTTAAAATTTGAATTAAAGCTTCTTTATCTAAAGACTCTAAAGTAACTAGTATTGGAAGTCTTCCAACAAATTCAGGAATTAACCCAAACTTCAATAAGTCTGCTGGCATAATTTCTTTTAGTAAGCTTCCAACATCCTTTTCATGTTTAGCTTGAATTTGTGCTCCAAATCCCATAGAACTCTTTCTTGTTCTATTTTCTATTATCTTATCAACACCATCAAAAGCTCCACCACAGATAAATAATATATTAGAAGTATTTATTTGGATAAACTCTTGATGAGGATGCTTTCTTCCACCTTGTGGAGGAACAGATGCAACAGTTCCTTCTAGTATCTTTAACAATGCTTGTTGAACACCTTCACCTGATACATCACGAGTAATAGATGGATTTTCTGATTTTCTAGCAATTTTATCTATTTCATCTATATAAATAATGCCTCTTTCAGCTTTTTCTACATCATAATCTGCATTCTGTATTAGTTTAAGAAGAATATTTTCTACATCTTCTCCAACATATCCAGCTTCTGTTAATGTTGTAGCATCAGCAATTGCAAAAGGTACATTTAAAAATCTTGCTAATGTTTGAGCAAGTAGTGTTTTTCCTGAACCAGTTGGTCCTAGTAGTAAAATGTTACTTTTTGATAATTCAACATCAATATCTTCTTTATTAGTATTAATTCTTTTATAATGATTATAAACTGCTACTGCTAAAGATTTTTTTGCTCTTTCTTGCCCAATGACATAAGAATCTAAGTATTCTTTAATCTCATTTGGCTTTGGTACACTTTTAGGGTCAAAATCAACAGTTTCTTGGAATTCATCTGCTATAATTTCAGAACATAAATCAATACATTCATCACAAATATATACTCCTGGACCTGCAATTAATCTTTTTACTTGTTCTTGAGTTTTGCCGCAGAAAGAACACTTTAACTGCTTCTTTTCATCATATTTAGCCATACATTCACCTCACTTAAAAACGTATAAATTTAAAATTCAATCTTATTTATCTTTTCCTATTTTATGCGTAGTTATTACTTCATCAACTAACCCATAAGCTTTAGCTTCTTCTGCAGACATGAAGTTATCTCTTTCTACATCTGCTTTAATTGTTTCTAAAGGCTTACCAGTATTTTCACTTAAAATTCTATTTAAAGTTTCTTTCATCTTTAATATTCTTTTAGCATGTATTTCAAAATCTGTTGCTTGACCTTGAAAACCGCCTAGTGGTTGATGTATCATAACTTCAGCGTTTGGAAGTGCAAATCTCTTTCCTTTTGTTCCAGAAGAAAGTAAAAATGCTCCCATTGAAGCTGCCATACCTATACATATTGTTGATACGTCGCACTTAATATATTGCATAGTATCATATATAGCATTTCCAGCTGTTATTGATCCTCCTGGACTATTTATATATATATATATATCTTTATCTGGATCTTCACTTTCTAAAAATAATAATTGTGCTACTATTAAATTAGCACTATCATCATTCACTTCTCCACTTAACATGATTATTCTTTCTTTTAATAATCTTGAAAATATATCATAGGAACGTTCTCCTCTACTTGTTTGTTCTACAACCATAGGTACTAAAGCCATATAAATCCTCCTTTTACTATTATACTTTTTCTAATTCTAATTATATATTTTTTTTATTACTTTGTTAATTATTATTTGAATAAATTGCCAGAAAAAAATTTTTTTCTGGCAATTTATAATTAGCATTCTTATTTTATATTATATATTAAAATAAATTATTTGCAATTTTCTTTTAAGAATTTTAAAGTATTTTCTAATATTATGTCTTTTTCAATCATGTTTCTTTGAGACTTAACTAAGATTTTAGCCATTTTTTCTGGGTCTTTTGGTCCATAAATCTTTCCTAATTCTAAAGCTCTTGCATTTAACTCTTCTTCAGTTGCTTTAATTTCTTCTGTTTTTGCAATAGCTTCAAGAACTAAATCAGCTTTAACTTTTCTTTCTGCATTTTCTTTCATAAAGTCTCTCATTTTTTCAGTTGTATTTCCTGTGAATTCCATATATTGTTCTAAGCTTAAACCTTGATATTTTAATCTTCCTTCAAGATCTTGCATCATGGCATCAATTTCTTTATTTACCATAACTTCTGGAATATCCATTTTTGAGTTTTCAATTACTGCAGTTATAACAGCTTCTTCGAATTCTCTTTCTGCCTTTTCATCGTTATTTTTTTCTAATGTCTTTTTAAGATTTTCTTTTAATTCTGCAAATGTGTCAACTGCTGATACATCTTTAGCAAATTCATCATCTAATTCTGGCAATTCTTTAACTTTAATTGACTTAATTTCAACTTCAAACATTGCTGGTTTTCCGTTTAATTCTTCTTTTCCGTAAGCTTCTGGGAAAGTAACATTTACTTCTTTTTTGTCCCCAACTGCTAAACCGATTAATTGTTCTTCAAAATTATCAATGAAAGTACCAGAACCTATTTCTAAAGAATAATCAGAGCCTTCTCCACCTTCAAAAGCAACTCCATCTATGTATCCTTTGAAATCAATAACAGCTATATCCCCTTTAGCTATATTTCCCTCTGTTTTAACTTCTATTCTAGCATTTTTTTCTTGCATTTCTTTAATTTGCTTATCTATTTCAGTATCTTCTACTTCATATATAGGCTTCTTTATATCTAATCCTTTATACTCTCCAAGTTCTACTTCTGGATAAGTAGTAACTGTAGCAGTATAAACTAATTCTTTACCTTCTCCTAATTCTACTATATCAACTTGTGGGTAATCTACAGGTTTAATATTTTCTGCATTTAATGCTTCTGGATATGATTCATCTATAGCAAAATTAACAGCGTCATCATAGAATACTTCAACTCCATAGAACTTTTTAACCATTGCCATAGGAACTTTTCCTTTTCTAAATCCAGGTATATTATATCTGCCCTTATTCTTATTATAAGCTTTAGTTAACGCTGCATCGAATTTTTCAGCTTCAACCCTTATTTCTAATTTTATCACATTTGTTTCTATTTTTTCCACTTTAGCTTTCATTTTATTCTTTCCTCCTAAATAGTGTGCATCTAATTTAACTAAGTCATTATACCATAAACACTTAAATCTTATCAAATAATTTATTAATATTATCTCTATTGAATATAATTACCATTTACATCGATAAAATATACTCTACCATCAACAGTAATTTTAACGCCTTTTTCTTCCTTTTCACCAATTTCTATATTAGCTCCAGCTAAATCCCACATAACCTTATCTTCATTAGTTGAAATATCAGTCATCCATAGATACTTTTTAAGATTTCCAGCTCCAAAATATGGCCTATTAGTTACAAATATTATTTTATCTTCACTAATAAATTTTGGATTCTGATTCCATAAGTATTTTGGATTTGATTGAATTGTAGCTTCTTTAGTAAAAACACTTCCACTTGTAGATACATATTGATCTTTTGATATCACCTTGTTTGTTCCATCTAAATTATATAGAGTAATTACTGAATTTGTATCTTCCACAATTATTTCCTTACCAGATGGACTTATGCTGTAACTAACACCATTATCGCTAGTATCTAAAGTTTTAAAAACTTTTCCTGTATTAGCATCATCTACATAAATTGCTTTTGCAACATTTCCACTCGCTAGAGTTATATTTATATATTCTTCCACCGGTTTTTGAGGTTCTTCTTGAACTACTTCCTCATCTTTTTTTTCGTCAGATGTTTCTTGTTTTTCTGCTTTAGTTTGTTCTGAAGAATTATTAGTATCACTATCAATCCATGCCTGTATATTTTGTTTAATATTTTTATAATCTATTGGATTATACGCTATTTTAATTGATAGCGCAGATGTTATTAATATTATTGCCAAAAATATTATTATCGCATTTCTTCTTCTTCGCTTCATCCTTTTTTCATATTCTTTACTAAAAATACTTGGCTTTCCCAAAGATGGCCCCCTCCAAATCTTTCTAATGTATTATAATATAAACAAATTCATTATATATTATTCTTTTGTTTAAATCTACAACATATTTTATATTTTTATAATCATATAATCCTAAATCAAAAAATAATATTATTTTTTACAACTGTTCTTACTATTGCAGCTTGAGCAATTACCTTTTTTATTTTCTCCCTTTAAGCAGCAACCTCCACATTCCAATAACCCTTCTTTTTTAAGTTCTTCTAGTGTTAATTTACAAACATTTTCTGAATACTCTTCATAATCTATGGTATTTTTCAACAATTCTTCTTTATATATTTTAATCATTTCATTCTCCTACACATATTATTTTATTTTGTAATTATATATTGCAATATTAAATTTATATATTAATATAATAATTTAATATTTTCATTCTTAATCTACATTAAATTCAAGTTAGTTTCTACATAATATCTATATTATACACCTATAAATTTCTTATAATTTTTTCTATATACTAAAGCCTTTATTTAGCAACATAAACTTTACTTATTTCTCTTATATTTTAATTGTCATAATATAAAAAATTATTGTTTTTTTTTGTGATTATTGTATAATTAAATTATCAATATTGTAACAAATAGCCCATACACTTTATGGTTTATCGCCATAAAATTTTATAAACCCACAATAACATGTTCATTTATTTCCTTTCTCGAGTGGACATGCGAAAACCTGTACTATATATACAGGTTTTCTTTTTTATGTTTAATATTATAAGTATTCTTGCCTATAATTAATAAAAAATTTACTTTGTGTTTACCTAATATTATAATACTCAACTTATAATTGACAATCAACCGTTAAAATTTTGTAATTCTAAAACTTATGTTATTCAGATTTCCGCATCTTAACATCAAAAAAAGGATTGCTCAGACAAACAATCCTACTTTTATACTTATAATACCGCTTAATTACAAATAGAATTTATTTAAACATTTGTTATCGGTTTTCTTTCACCTTTAAAATTATTAATTTTAGTTCTCCTCTTTTCCAATTCTGCTCCTACTTCTTCAATTGAAATATCCATTTGAGCCATTAGAACAAGTAAGTGATAAGTAAGATCACAAATCTCATTTATCTGTTCTTCTTTATTATTTTCTTTACAACTAATTATAACTTCCGTGCATTCTTCTCCAACTTTTTTTAGTATCTTGTTTGTTCCCTTTTCAAAAAGATACTTCGTATAGGATCCCTCTTCACCTTCTGTTTTCCTTTTTAGTATAGTCTCATATAAAGCCTTTATATTTTCATCCATTTTTAATCCTCCAATGCTTCTCATATATAAATTACAAATCCCTATAAAAACAAGTTCTATTTCCTGTATGGCATGCCGCTCCAACTTGCTCAGCTAATATCAAAATGGTATCATTATCACAATCTATTTTTATTTCTTTCACATACTGAAAATGTCCCGAAGTTGCTCCTTTATTCCAAAGTTCATCCCTACTTCTACTGTAAAACCAAGTTGTATTATCCTCTAATGTCTTATTTAAACTTTCTTTTGACATATAGGCTAACATTAAAACCTCTTTAGTCTTATAATCTTGAACTATAGTTGGAATCAATCCATTCATCTTTTCAAAATCAACTTGCTCCACTCTCTTGCAAATCTCCATACAATTTTTCTCCCTTCAGATATATACTAGCTATTTGCTTTTTATATAATCTTAAACTTATATACGTACTGAAATATTTTTATCATGTAAATATCTTTTAACCTCATCAACAGTTAACTCCCCATAGTGAAAAAGAGAAGCGGCAAGTGCTGCATCCGCTATATTACTTTTAAATACATCATAAAAATCTTCTAAACAACCGCATCCACCTGAAGCTATTACCGGAACATTAGTTATATCACTTACAGCTTTTGTCAATTCCAAATCAAAGCCTTTTTTAGTTCCATCTGCATCCATAGATGTTAAAAGAATTTCTCCAGTTCCAAGCGCTGTTGCTTCCTCAATCCACTTTAGCAGATCTAATCCTGTATCAATTCTTCCTCCGTTTATTACAACATTCCATCCTGTATTATCAGATCTTTTCTTTGCATCAGCTGCCAATACTATACACTGACTTCCAAAATAGAAAGCTCCTTCTTTTATAAGCATTTTATTTCTAACAGCTGCTGAGTTTAAACTCACCTTATCTGCTCCTGCTCTAAGTATTGACTTTATATCATCTAAAGTCTGAAGTCCTCCACCTACTGTAAATGGGATGAAAATTTTTTCAGCTACACTTTGAACAACTTTTTCCATTATGCCACGTTTTTCATGAGTTGCTGTTATATCTAAAAATACTAATTCATCCGCTCCTTGCTTATTATAATATTCTGCAAGTGCAACAGGATCACCTACATCGACCAATCCCTCAAAATTAATTCCTTTAACAACTCTTCCTTCTTTTACATCAAGGCATGGAATAATTCTCTTAGTATGCATCCAGTTATCTCCCCTCTTTAGAAATTTCTATTGCTTTTTCTAAAGACAATGTTTTAGCATATATAGCTTTACCTGTTATTGCCCCATATAAGTCTATGTTTTTTAATTCTTTAATATTTTCAATATCCTTAATTCCACCAGAAGCTGTAATATCAATACTTACTGTTCTCTTAAGTTTTTTAAGCATTTCTACATTAGGTCCTTCTAATGTTCCATCTTTACTAATATCGGTTACTATTATATTCTTAACACCAATATTCTCCATCTTTTTAGCAAATTCTATATAATCAAGGTCACTGGCCGCAAGCCATCCCCTTCCATATACTTTGCCATCTTTACAGTCTATTCCAACTGCTATTTTGCTATCATATATTGCTATTGCCTTTTTTAGTAACTCTTCATCTTCCATTGCTATAGTTCCAAGAATTACTCTTGCTACTCCATTATCTAAAAGATATTTAATAGTTTCAAAAGACCTTATTCCTCCACCTAGTTCCACAGGAATATTAAGCTCATTAGCAATTTTAATTACTAGCTCATGATTTTGATTACTTCCACTTTTAGCCCCATCTAAATCTACTAAATGTATATATTCTGCTCCCATATCTTGAAAAGATTTTGCTGTTTCAAATACATCATCTGCAACAATTTCTTTTTTATTATAATCTCCCTGATACAATCTTACTGGCTTGCCATCAATTATATCAATTGCTGGTAAAATTATCATTTAATCAACTCCCCAAAATTTTTTAAAATAGCCAAACCTACAGATCCACTTTTTTCCGGATGAAATTGAGCTCCTATTACATTTTTGCACCTAACTACACCTGGTATCTTATTTTCCCCATATTCGCTGTATGCTACCAAATCTTCATCATTATAACCTTGTGCAAAATAAGAATGCACATAATAAACAAATCCCCCTTCATCTATACCTCTGAAAAGTTCATCGCTTCTACTAAAAACCAAATCATTCCAACCAATATGTGGGATCTTTATATTATTAACTTTATCATCTTTCATTTTAATAATACTACCTTTTAATAAGCCGAGCCCTTTTCTTTCAATTCCTTCAAATCCATTTTCAAATAATAATTGCATACCGAGACATATTCCAAGAAGCGGTTTATTCCTTCTTACTTCTTCTGATATTATTTTATCTAAAGATAATTTTTCAATAGTCTCCATAGCATCTGGGAATGCTCCAACGCCTGGTAATATTAATGCATCCGCATCTCTGATTTCATCTTCACTACATGAGATCTTATTCTCAATCCCAAGATAATCCAGGGCATTCTTAACGCTTTTTAAGTTTCCCATTCCATAGTCTATTATAACTATCATTATATAACCCCCTCCTATAATAAAGATCAAAATGAATAACAAATGATAAGTTAGCATCTCTATTCCCCAAACTTTACAGATATTTTACTAATAATCATCATTATTCATTTTTCTCTTTTATAATTTTTTATAAGCTTCCTTTAGTAGATGGTATATCATTATCACTACTTCTAGATATAGCTTCTTTAATTGCTCTTCCAAAAGCTTTAAATAAAGCTTCTATTTTATGATGATCATTTTCACCATATAAAACTTTTAAATGAAGTGTTATTCCAGCATTAAATGCAAAGGCTCTGAAAAACTCAACCACCATTTCAGTTGACATTTCACCAACTTTTTCTCTCTTAAAATCACAATCAAAAACCAAAAAGGGTCTATTGCTCACATCAATTGACGCTAAAGCAAGCGTTTCATCCATTGGTATATAAAAAGTTCCATATCTGTTTATGCCATGCTTATCTCCTAGTGATTCTTTAAATGTTTCTCCTAATGTTATTCCGATATCTTCTATCGTATGATGATCACATACATAAGAATCTCCTTTAGCAAATACATTCAAGTCAACCTTACTATTAAATGAAAACAAATTTAACATGTGGTCTAGAAATCCAATCCCTGTATTTATTTCACTATTCCCGTTTCCATCTAAGTCAATTTCTACTCTAATACTAGTTTCTTTAGTTATTCTTTCTCTTCTTGAGCTTCTATCTGACATACTAATTCTCCTTAAAACGAATAATTGTATTTTAAATATAGTTTTCCAAAAGAATTCTATACATTAATAATATCTATATAAAACATAATCTTTCTATAGTCAAGCATATCTAAGAAAATAATATGCAGATGATATGATTATTTTTTATTGAGCCGAAGATTATCCCTTTAAATAAATCAACATACCAACTTATCATTTTCCTAAACATGCCAATTAGTTATACATATATAAAAATCTTTTTTATTCCTTCAACTACTTTCCTATTTTGCATTGGTGAACCAACTGTAATTCTGAAACTGTCATCATTAAAATTTCTAATTATTATCCCAATACTCTCAAGTCCCTTAATAAGAGCTTCCTTATGAGGTGTTCGTCCAAAGATGTAGTTTCCCTTTGACGGATAGAATTGTATTTTCATTGCGGCATTTTTTTCAACCTCTTTTAAATTCTCATATAATTCTTCTCTTTGTTTAACTATTTGTTTTGCATTTTTAACAACATTTTCTGGGTATCTCAAAGCCATTGAGGCCAGATTTTGCGAAAACGAACTTATTGTATATGGAATTTTATAATTTAATAATTCAGAAATATTACTCTCATGAGTTATCAAAAATCCTACTCTCAACGATGCAAGCCCCCAAGCCTTTGACAAGGTTCTTGTAACAACCAAGTTTTTATATTTATTTATATATGGAATCATTGATTTTCCGTAGAATTCATAATAAGCCTCATCTACAAGAACAACAGTATTTTTAAAAACTTCTAAAATATTAACTATATCTTCTAACTCTATTCCAATTCCAGTAGGATTATTGGGATTTGAAAAGATAATTAGATCTACGGCTTCTTGTTTTCCTATATTTATAAATTCCTGAACATTAAAATTCATAGTTTTGCCTATATCATATTTCTTTAATTCTCCACCAAATCTTGAAACAAAAAAATCATACATTGTAAAATCTGGTCCTAGAGTTAATGCCTTCTTTCCATTTTTAATAGCCTTACTTACAACAAGTTCAAGCATCTCATCAGACCCATTTCCTACAATTATATTTTTGCTCTCTATATTTGCATAATTTGCATATAATTCTTTAATGGTAGTCATCTCATTTGTAGGATACCTATGGAAAAGTACATTAGTTAAGCAAGATTTCATTTTCATTAGTATCTTTGGGTCCATCTCTAGATAAATTTCATTGCTATCTAGATTTATTGTATACTCATCATACGAATTTATATACTCATTATAAGTTCCCATTCTCTAATCTCACTTTCACAGAATTAGCATGAGCTGTAAGTCCTTCCTTGCTTGCTAATGTTATAATTTTTTCTCCATTTTCCATAAGTGCTTCTTCTGAATAATAAATGAAAGAAGATTTTTTTATAAAACTATCAACTGATAACGGTGAAAAGAACCTTGCTGTACCACTTGTAGGTAATACATGATTTGTCCCCCCAAAATAATCTCCTATAGGCTCTGGACAGTATCTTCCTAAAAATACAGACCCCGCATTTCTAACCATACCTAAATATTTCATTGGATCATCTACCATTAGTTCTAAATGCTCTGGAGCTATAGAATTAGAAATGTCAATACATTCTTCTATTGTTCTACAAATTATTGTACTTCCAAAATTTTCAAGGGAAGTTCTTATTATTTCTTCTCTTTCAAGAGTCTTTACTTGTCGTTCCAACTCCATCTCAACTCTCTTGTGTAATTCTTTTGATGTTGTGATTAATATTGATGATGCTAATTTATCATGCTCTGCCTGTGACATTAAATCTGCTGCTACAAAACACGGATTAGATTTCTCATCAGCAATAACTAATATTTCACTGGGCCCTGCAATCATATCTATATCAACTTCTCCAAATACTAATTTCTTTGCAGTAGCAACAAATATATTTCCTGGTCCAACAATTTTATCAACCTTTTTAATGCTCTCTGTTCCATAAGCTAAAGCTGCAACAGCTTGTGCTCCTCCAACTTTATATATTTTATTAATTCCTGCTATTCTTGCAGCCACTCCAATATATGGATTAATCCCTCCATTTTTATCTGGTGGAGTTACCATAACAATTTCATCTACTCCTGCTACTTTTGCAGGTATTACATTCATAAGCACTGATGATGGATAAGCAGCAGTTCCACCTGGAACATAAACTCCAACTCTTTCTAAAGGCAATACTCTCTGCCCTAGGTATACTCCTTTATCTTTTGTCATTAAAAATCCATTTGATTTTTGTTTTTCGTGATACTCTTTTATATTTGCTTTAGCTTCTTCTAATGCTTCAATGAACTCTTTCTCCACTTTATTAAAACATTCATCAATTTCAAAAGTTGATACTTCTAAAGTTTTAAGTTCAACCTTATCAAATGACTTCGTAAGTTCAAATAAAGCTTTATCCCCATCTTTTTTCACTCTTGATAGAATACTATTTACACTTGAGATTATCTCTTGTTCCGTTTCTGTAACTCTACCTTTAAGTTCACTAATTAAGCTTTCTTTATTACTCTCGGTAATCTCCATTAAATTTAACATATAATTAATAGCCCCCCTTTGACTTGATAAAAAAGTAATAACAACAAAAAATACTCTTTAAATTTTATTTATTATTTTTTATTAATTACTCAAGATATCATAATCAATTTTATCAACATCTCACGAATTTTGTCAATTATTAATCACTTTCTTAATCCTATCTATAAAATCCCATATTTCATTCTGCTTCATTTTAAAACTAGCTTTATTCACTATCAATCTAGCACTTATTTCACAAATCCTATCTATAACAACTAAACCATTTTCCTTTAAAGTTGTTCCGGTTTCCATGATATCCACAATTCCATCACATAGGCCTAATATTGGTGCAAGTTCTACTGATCCCTCTATTTTTATAACTTCTACATCCATCCCTTTCTTTTTAAAATAATCCTTTGCAACTTTTGGATATTTACTTCCTATTTTTATATGACCAACTTTTTTGAAAATATCACTTTCTGGTAATGATGCTACTATGAATCCACACTTTCCAAATCCTAAATCCAAAACTTCATAGCAATTGTTATCACTTTCCAAAATAGTATCTTTTCCAACTACTCCAAGATCAGCTACACCATGTTCAACATAAGTTATTGAATCTGCTGCCTTTACCAAAAAATAATTTATATCCTGCGTTTTATCTTTAAACACAAGTTTTCTACCTTTGCTTTTTAATTCTGAAGGATCAAATTTCGCCTTATCTAAGATCTTTATGGTTTCTTCTTCTAATCTTCCCTTTGTTAATGCTATGCTTATGCTCATTTTTAATATTCCCCACCCTTAACTACTTTTATTTCTTTCATATCTTCATTTGGTAATAAATCAACGATATACCCTTGATTCCTAAGCTCTTCACTTTTTTTAATAGCTTCAATTCTAGTATTTTTATTATAGTATATCTTATATATATTTTCCTTTTCACTTGCTATTTTATTGAACTTTACAGTTGGAATCACAGCATCAATATCTATCGAAAATCCTACTGCTGGAACACATTTTTCTGAAAGCTCAATTAAATTATCATATCGCCCACCTCTCAGTAACGTATTGCCAACACCTTCACCATAACCTCTAAAAATAATTCCTGTGTAATAATTCAGTCTCGGAACCATTCCTAAATCAAATGTCACATTTTTACCATAGCCCAACAAATCTAGTTCCTGGTATAATGCCTCCAGATAATCAAGATTTTTTCTTAACTCTTCATTAAATGCTAACTTTTTAGCCTCTTCCAAAATCTGTTTATCCCCAAACATCCAAGGCAACTTATTAAAAAATGCCTTATACTCTTCCTTTATATCTAAATCCTCTAAATAATCCTCCAAACTTTTCATGTTTTTATCCTCTATAAACTGCGCAATAGCCTCTTTATATTCCTGCTCTATTTCTAAATTTTTAAATGCCCCATTAAAAAAACCGATATTTCCTATTTCAAGCTTAAAATCATTTAATCCTAATTTCTTCAAAGCTTCTAATGCCAATACTAATATTTCTAAATCAGATTTTTCATCTTCAAGTCCTATAAATTCAACACCGCAATCTGTATATTCATTCCTCTTTCCCCCAAGACTCGCATGCACTCTAAAAACATTCGAGGTATACCTAAGCTTTATCGGTAATTCTACATCTTTGAGCTTAGTTTCTACAACTCTTGCTATTGGAATTGTCATATCTGGCCTCAAAATTAATATACGCCCCCTATTATCGAAGAACTTGTACATATCTTCTTCTCTTAGAGTTTGTGAATTATAGTTGAAAGTTTCATAAAACTCCAGCGTCGGTGTTATAACTTCTTTATATCCCCATTTTTCAAAAAGTTTATCAATGTCTTTTTCTAAAATACGTTTTACTGCACATTCATCTAATACTAAATCCCTTGTTCCTTCTGGAAGTATGTTCTTCTTATTCATTTTCCACCCCACCTATTCTTATTGCTTAATCTCTATATCATTTTATCGTTTTATCAGTTTAGCGTGCTAAATTATCATTTAATTTATGATAACTTATTTTTTCTACCATGTCAATCATTTCAAAAACCTTTATATAATTATTTATAAGTTATATGTTAAATATTCTTATATCCTTAATTTTAACTATATAGAAATTAGTGTTATAATATAATAGTTTATTTGTAAAAGTATTTTTAATACTGGAAATATATTGAAAGGAGACTTTTTACATTGATTACTAAAGATATACACATAAACGCAATAAAAAAAATGCACATCCATACCAAAACTTCTGAATCAGTACGCCTTGGTATTCTCCTTGCAATTGTTGGAGGTTTCTTAGATGCTTACACCTTTGTCTGCAGAGGTGAAGTTTTTGCTAATGCTCAGACTGGTAACCTTGTTTTACTTGGAATAGCTCTTACGAAGAGAAATCCTGGCCAAGCAATTACAGCTTTACTGCCTATTTTAGCATTCGTGCTTGGGGTGATATTTACCGAAAGGATAAAAGATATTAAAGTTCCATCAATGACTTTTGCTACAAATGCGGAACGTATAATTTTAATTATTGAAATTATTGTGCTTTTTATTATAGGATTTATACCAACTACAGTCCCTAACATATTTGTAACAGTTCCAATTTCATTTGTGTCATCAGTTCAAATCGCATCTTTTGGAAAACTAATTGACTCTCCATATAGTACAGCTATGTGCACAGGTAATTTGCGTTCCGCATCTCAAGCTGCTTATAAATCATTTATAGAAAAAGATAAAAAACTTGCTCTCAAAAGTATTCGCTACTTAGTTATAATCTTTTTCTTTATTGTTGGAGCTTATTTAGGCGGAATCTTAACTTTACACGTTGGTGGCAAATCAATTTGGTTCGCCGTAGTAATATTAATTATTTCAGTAGGCTTATTTAGCTTTGATAAATATATTTTTGATCATAACAGCAAAGAACAAATAACAAGTGAAACTTAGAATGTCATTCAAATATTTAAATTATACAAAAAATACCTCAGGTAAAATAAACCTGAGGTATTTTTCTAAAATGGTACAACTTCAATATTTTCAATTGATTTTTGTACTAATTCATCCACATTTAATTTTTCTTCTTCTTTCATTATTGCATCAAGTTTTGGATTTGTCTTCGGATGCTTTGGAACAAATATTGTACAACAGTCTTCATAAGGCAAAATTGAAGTCTCATATGTTCCTATTTTTCTTGCTATTTCCATTATATCTGTTTTATCCATTGCAATTAACGGCCTAAATGCTGGTCTATCAGCACAATTATCACTTACAATAAGACCATCCATAGTCTGACTTGCAACTTGGCCTATACTTTCTCCCGTACTTACTGAATTTATTCCATACTTATCTGCAAGTTTACATGCTATCCTCATCATAAATCTTCTCATTATTATTGTAAGTTCATCTTCTCTACATTTATTTATAATTTCCATTTGAATATCTGTAAAAGGAACTATGTACAAATTAATTTTTTCTGTATATTGAGCTAATATTTTCGCTAAATCTTTAACTTTATCCTTTGCTCTTTCTGATGTATATGGGTGGCTGTGATAATAAACACAACTTACTTCAACACCTCTTTTAGCCATCATGTATCCTGCCACTGGGGAATCAATACCACCAGATAACATTAACATTGTACTACCATTCATTCCATACGGAAGACCTGCTGCGCCCTTTGTTATATCAGTATTTGCCCAAACATAAGCATAATTATTTCTTATTTCAATATTTATTAAAATATCTGGATTTTTAACATCAACATTTATTTCTCCATCTAAATTAGTAAGAACATATGCTCCTACTTTCCTTGAAACTTCCATAGAATTCAATTCAAATTTTTTATTAGCTCTATTTGTAATAATCTTAAAAGTATTTCCTTCTGATTGTCTAACCTTTTCTAACGCAACCTCTTGTATACTATTAAAATCTATGTCAACTTCTCTAACTAAACATACTTCAAGTATCCCAAAAACTTTACTGATCCTATTAATACTTTCTTCTATTTCATCAGTTTTTATAAAATATCTTCCACTATCGTGTATAAATTCAGCTTTTATCCCATCAAGTTTTTTAGCTATATTATCTCTTAATTTTCTTTCAAATTTACCTCTGTTTAACCCCTTTAAAAATATTTCTGGTGCGTACTTTACTAAAATAAGTTCTCTCATTATTTTTTTATCCTCCTTAAAAATTTAAGTCCTTTTTCTAAAATGTCTACTACATAATCTATCTCTGATTCATCATTATCATCCGAAAAAGAAAATCTAATTCCTCCTGATATTTCATCCTTAGTTAATCCTAAAGATTTTAACACATAACTACCACCAATTCTCTCTCTTTCCTTAGAAGAACACGCTGATCCTGTAGACACATATATTCCTGATTCCTCTAAATAATGAAGCAATACTTCGCCTCTTACACCTCTAAAAGAAACATTCAATATATAAGGTGAAAAATCATTATTTAATAGACTATTTATCTTTATATTATCGATATTACTTAATTTATCAACTAATTTTTTCTTTATCTGAAATACCTTTCCGTAATTTTCTTTCATATTATCATTTGAAATCTTAGAAGCTAAAGCCATTCCCATAATTCCAGGTATATTTTGTGTACCCGCTCTTATTCCAAACTCTTGAGATCCACCTTCTATCAACGGTGATAAAGAACTAGTATTTTTTATATATATAAATCCTACACCTTTAGGTCCATGAAATTTATGAGCACTCACTGTTAGAAAATCTATATTCATTTTCTTTACGTCTATAGGTAATTTACCATAGCTTTGAACTGCATCAACATGAAATTTAGTTCTATTGCTACTTGCTCTTATTATGTCTCCTATTTCTTTTAGATCTTGGATTACTCCAACTTCATTATTTACATGCATTATTGAAACCAATACCGTTTCCTTATTTATAGCTTTTTTTAGCTGTTCCAAGTTAATCTTACCATCTTCATTTATCTCTAAAAATGTTACTTTAATATTATTTTCTTCTAATTTCTTTATAGTATTCAAAATAGAAGCATGTTCAAAAGGAGTTGTAATAAGATGAGTTCCGCTTTTCAAAAGCCCCTTTAGAACTAAATTATTTCCTTCACTTCCACCCGAAGTAAAATGTATTTCATTTTCACTTGCGTTTATAGTTTTAGCTAATATACCTCTGCATTCTTTAAGTTTTCTTTCACTTTTCAACCCCAAATTATGTAAGGAAGACGGATTTCCGTAAAATTCCTTCATACCAAAACTCACTTCATCTATTACCTCATCAAGCGGCTTTGTTGTTGAACTATTATCAAAATAAACTTCCATATAAGTCTTCTTCCTTTCAAGTTTATAGACGTCTAAAGATCAATTATAAAATATATTCTTCCCTTATTATCTTATAAACTTACTATGTAATATACATGTTTTATTATAACAAAAAAATAATCCCTGCATAGTATTTTTTTAAATATATAAAATGAAGCAGTAAATAAGAATTTCTTACTTACTGCTTCTGATAGAGAGAGAAAATTAATAAGGGATAATTTCTTAGTATTAATTTTTGCTATACTTTTCGTAATATTTAATAAGACCTTGAGTTCCTAGATCACCCAAATTATCGTTATCTAATGTTTTATACATTTTTAGCACTTCATTTAATACGCCTAAATTTATGAAATTATCCGTAGACTCTTCTATTGCTAAATTCATATCCTTAATAAAATGTTTTATATAAAAACCAGGGTCAAAATCTCCTTTTAACATACGAGGAGCCATATTTTTCATTTGCCAACTTCCCGCTGCACCTTCACTTATACTATCAAGCATGGTCTGAACATCTAATCCTGCTCCTTTTGCATACGTAATTGCTTCGCACACTCCAGCTATCGCACCAGCTAAAGCTATCTGATTTGCCATTTTAGTATGCTGTCCATTCCCAGCTTTTCCTTCATAAATTATATTGGTTCCAAGTGCAGATAAAACATCTTTGTGTTTTTCAAAAACTTCTAAATCTCCACCAACCATTATAGATAATGTAGCATTCTTTGCACCTACATCTCCTCCTGATACTGGCGCATCCAAAGCATATATTTCTCTCTTTTTAGCCTCATTATAAATTTTTATAGAAAGCTTCGGACTTGTAGTAGTCATGTCAATTATACAAGACTCTTTTTTAGCATTCTCTAAAATGCCATTTTCCCCAAAATAAACTTCTTCTACATCTTTAGGATATCCTACAATTGTTATTATGACATCTCTATTATTTGCACAACTTTTAACATCGTCGCACCATTTAGCACCTTCATTTATAACATCAAGAACTTTTTCTTTTGTCCTTGTATAAATAGATACCTCATATCCTTTCTTCATTAGGTTTCTAACCATAGATTTTCCCATTACACCTACACCTATAAATCCAATTGTCTTCACTTCAAACTCCTCCATTTTTAGTTATAATATTTTGTATCCTCATATTTAACTTCTTAAAATTAGTATTAAGAATCTTTTTCTACGTCAATCCATGTCATTTTACTTTTTAATCTATTAATTTCTGCTTCCTGATCTTTTATTATTGTTTTATAATAAACTTCTTTATCTCCCCACTCTTTACTTAAATTGTTTATTAATGATGCCATTTCGTCAGCACTTCCTACAATTCTATTAAAGAGCATTAAGTTGGACTTAAGTATTTCCGGAATTTCATTATGGGAATATCTTAACCTATGATCTATTTCCCCATATCCTTCCTCAAAAATTGTTCTAACCTGTATCTCCGCTATTACCTTTTCATTGATTGGATAAAATTCAACTAAATAATGAACTGATCGATATCCAGAGGCTTTTGACCTTACTTCTATAATAGGATCATCAAAAACATCTATATTATCTCCTTCTCTTACATTTGCAGTAATCTCAGTTACATTCCAAGTTTTTATTATAAAATCATGTATCCCCTGCCATTGGTCTTTAAATATATGTATAACTCTAATTCCTATTAAATCATTTATTTCATTTCTATAATTATTTACTGTAAATTCAAAATCATCTCCGTATTTATTTTTTCTATCTTCTGTCTTTCTTATAACTTTTTCTATTAATCTCTCAGGATCTTTAATCCTTGATTTAACAGAATGCACCATTCTCTGCGATCGTAAAATGTTTGCTATAAATGCAGCCTGGCTTTCATAAGAAGTTTTATAATTTATGTAGTCTTCGTAGATTTCCTTAAGATTTTCAATATTAATATTATTTTTAGAAATTATTTCTTTAGCCTGAGGATATTTTTCCAAAAATATATCTATGTTAAAACTTTTTTTCATTCTGCATACTCCTCTATAAATTCCATTAATTTCGATACTATATAGATTATACTACATTAGGCATAATCAAAAAATAACAAATCCATCTGCCACATCTATTTTCCATCATACTGCATCAGCAGATTGCCTACTAGCTTGCTATGAGCCCACTCTACTTTCTTGCCTGATGAAAAATAATCATAGCATTTTGACCTTGTTATTTTCTTTCATATGCCTTAATTAAAAATTATTTCAAAAAACTTCAACCAAAATAAGATTGAAGTTTTTTATTAAAATTATATGGTTTATAATAACTAATAGTTTAGATTAAATTTCTATGAAATAGTCCTTTTCAAGGTATATAAATGTAAATTGTTTATTATAGCCCAAATTTTTGTATGCAAAATACTTGTAAAGAATATGCTATCCAGCTTCTAATTTAATTCTTAGCAAATTTTCCAGTTCTATTTCTTGTCTATAAATTTTGATATTATCATTGTACAGACAGTATTTCCTGATGAATTTAATAATGTCGCTGGCGCATCAATTATTGTAGCTATTACAAGCATTATAGCTAATGCTTCCTGTGGAAATCCAAATATACTTAAAATGAGCATTTCACCAATCGCCCCACCTCCTGGCACCGCCCCAACTACTGCACCAATGAGAAGCCCTGCTCCTAATATAGGAAATAAGGAACTAATAGTATTCATGTCTCTGCCAAATATAGCAAACAAGAACATTATTTTATATATTCCTCCAATCACTGAACCATCCTTATGAATGTTAACTCCAAGAGGCATTATTATATTAGCCAAGGTATCTGATACCCCCATATTTTTAGCTGCTTTTATATTTACTGGTATGCAGGCAGCACTAGAGCATGTTGCTAATGCAGTTATTGAAGGTTCTGCTGCATTTTTCCAAAACAATTTCACGCCTTCTTTTCTACTTGCTATATAAGCATATATACTGAAGAATACAAAGAAGTATATTATGGAGACAACCAAGTATAGTATAAATATTTTTGCATACCCACTTAATATTTGTCCTCCTAATTGTCCAATTACATTTGCAAAATAAGCTCCAAGTCCAATTGGTGCATAATACATAATTATATTTACAACTTTCATTGTCACTGTAGCTCCACTGTTTAAAAATGACGCAAAAGCCTTGCCTTGTTCCTTAGAAATCATAGTTCCAAAACCTATTAATATAGAAAATAATATTAGTGCTAACAAATTATTTCTGGATAAAAGTTCAGAAAAATCCCCTACACTTATACTCGAAACAATCTTTTCTAAAACTCCTCCACTTTTAGGTGTATCTATACTATTAGTGGTCATTAGATTATTAAACATTGATGGGTCCAACCCAACTGCTGGATTAAACATTTTGAAACTAATTACTCCTATTATGCCTGAAATAATTGCAGTAATTCCAAATGTAATCAATGTTATTATAAATATTCTTCCGAGCCTTTTTGATTTATCCATATTAGCTATCGCAGAAGCAATACTAAAGAATACTATAGGAACTAACATTGTAAATATTAAATTCAAAAATAAATTTCCTAGTGGAGCAAATATTTTAGCTTTATCTCCCATTATAATACCTATCGCCCCGCCTAATAATATCGATAACACTAGAATCAATGACGATTTATAGTTCTTTAAAAATCTCAATTTTCTCGCCCCCTAAATTTTGATGCTTAAATTATAAATATTAGCACTATCCAAGAGCTTTCCTAACAACTTCCCTATCATCAAAATATATTTTATCCTTACCTATTATCTGATAATCTTCATGTCCTTTTCCTGCTATTATTAATAAATCATCGTCTTTTAAAAGTTTTAATCCTTTTTCAATAGCTTTCTTTCTATCAACGATTTTCTCATAAGTTGAATTTATGACTTCCATTCCTTCTTCAATGTCTTCAATTATTTTTATCGGATCTTCTGTTCTTGGATTATCTGATGTTATTATGCAATAATCTGATAAAATTCCTGCTGCCATTCCCATTACTTTTCTCTTACTCTTATCTCTATCTCCACCACAACCAAATACAGTAATAAGTTTGCCTTTAGTCGTCTCTCTTGCCATCATCAATAGTCTTTCTAGCGCATCCGGAGTGTGTGCGTAATCAACTATTATATTTTTATTTAAATTATTTTTTATCATTTCTAGTCTTCCCGGAACATGTTTTAGATTAGATAAACAGCTTATAATGTCACCCATATCCATGCCAAGACCTATACAAGCTCCTATAGCAGCCAAAACATTATATACAGTTATTTTTCCAGGAATATTTACTTTTACATCTGTAATACACCACCAGCGCCATTTTATGTCCCTAAATTTGATTTTGAATATTATACAATCATTTCTGTATCTAATCTCAGTTGCTCTAATATCAGCCTCTTTATTTATTCCATAAGTTAAAATCTTACAACTAGCCTTTTGTATAATTTCTTCTGCTATTCCATCATCTAGATTTATAACTCCTAGCTCACATTTTTTAAACAATTTTATCTTTTCATTCTTATAATTCTCCATTGTTCCATGTTCTTCAAGATGATCTTGAGATAGATTTGTAAATACTCCAACTTTAAAATCACAATGCTCAACTCTCTGTTTTGCTAATGCAGACGAAGTAACTTCCATTATAATATTTTCAGCACCTTTACTAATAAATTCTCTAAATAATCCTTGTAATTCTAATGATTCAGGTGTTGTAGGATTAACCTTTTGTATGCTTGCTTTTTCTTTATTAAATTCATATCCCAAAGTTCCTATTATAGCTGTTCTTTTTTTATATGACTCTAATATGTCTTTTATATAATGTATAACTGTAGTCTTTCCGTTGGTACCTGTTACTCCAACCAAATTAATTTCTTTAGAAGGTTCATTATAAAACACGTTAGCTATACTTGCTAAAGCTAACTTAGTATTTCTTACTTTTATTACTGTTATATTTTCATTATCTATTTTAATTTCTTCCTGTATCACTATTGCTAAAGCGCCACTTTTTACTGCTTCATCTATATAGTCGTGACCATCTGCATTAGCCCCCTTTATGCAGATAAACACTGAATCTCCTTTCACTTTTCTAGAATCATAACTAACACTCCTAGCATCTATATCAACACTGCCGCTAATTATTTCGTAATCTAAATCTTTTAATAAATTGTATAACTTCATTTTTATTCCTCCAAGAATTACTTAACTTCTTATATCTTCATTATATACAACATTTTCGCATTAAATAGTGCATATATTGCTTGATATACTGCAAAAAGTGCTTTATGATTTTAATATATATGTTGCAATTGAATTTTTACATTATTATTATAATTGTGCACTTAGCTTACTGGAATTTTAAATGTAAGTTCATTATTGCTACATATATAAAACTAAAATTTATATATACACATCTTAGAGTTAATTGAATATATATTTATATCTTATATTTTTAATTAATACATTTGTAATTAAAGTTATTTCAAGGGAGTTTTCAACTATGAATAAAAATAGTAATAAATCAGGCTACTTAAACAATGATTTTCAATTATTTCATTTAAAAGATAAAAAAAATCAAGAATTTGAGTTCCATTATCACGACTTTAATAAAATAATAATTTTTTTATCTGGAAAAGTAACTTATTTAATTGAAGGAAAAGCATACAACTTAAAACCATGGGATATTCTACTTGTAAATAATCATGATGTTCATAAACCTATTATTGATTCTTCTGAAATTTATGAAAGAATTATTATTTGGGCGAATTCTGATTTTATAGAAAACCATAACTATGAAAATTGTGATTTATCTACTTGTTTTAGACTAGCGAATGAAAAAAGTTTCAATCTTATTAGACTTAATAGTAAATTGCAAGATAACATTAAGTTTATAATAGATTCACTAATGACTTCATTTAATTCAAAAGATTTTGGTAGTAAACTTTTGAGCAATTCATTATTTATTCAATTGCTTGTATACTTAAATAGAGTTCATCTTAACAACATGTATATAAATGATGAAGGATCTCTCAAATATGATAAGCAAATTGAAAAAATCTTGAAATATATAAATAATAATTTATCTGAAAATCTTTCTACAGAAACTTTATCTCAAAAGTTTTATATTAGTAAATATTATCTTATGCATAAGTTTAAAAAAGAGACTGGATATACTCTTCATAACTATGTAAATCAAAAGAGATTACTAATGGCAAAGGACCTTATAATTAGTGGTGAGCAAATTACGAAAGTTTATTTACAATGTGGATTTAATGATTATACATGTTTTCTACGTTCATTTAAAAACCTGTTTAAAAAATCTCCAAGTGAGTTTTCCCCAAAAACAAAAAAACTATCTTAAAATAGTTTTCTATTCTTAAGATAGTTTTTAATAAGTTACCAGTATAAATATGCTAACTCATTGATATTAATTAAATTTAATATGGCAATAACCAGTAGGATTTTTTTCTAAATAATCTTGGTGATATTCTTCTGCTGTGTAGTATTTCTTTAACGGTTTTACCTCAGTTACAACTTGAACATCGCATTTTTCTTGAATACTTGCTTTACTTCTATTAATTGTATCAGCATCAGATTCATCAATATAATAAATTCCACTTCTATATTGAGTACCAACATCTCCAGCTTGTTTATTTAATGTCGTAGGATCGATGATACTCCAAAACTTATCTAATAATTTATCAAGCGAAACTTTTTTTTCATCGTATGTTATGTAGCATACCTCAACAAAGTCTGTATCATTTTTGCAAACTTCTTCATATGTTGGATTTTCTGTTTTTCCATTTGCATATCCTACTTCTGTTTCTAATACTCCTGGTATCATAGAAAAGAATTTCTCTACACCCCAGAAGCAGCCTCCGCCAAAAACTATTTTTTTCATATTTAACACATCCTTTAACAGCATTATAAACCCAAATAATAGTACTTTGCAATTATATATATTATAATTGAGTTTCTAAATTTTTATCTTAATTGCGCCATTGGCTTAGCATAATAATGAATGTAGATTTATCATTTCAATAATTTTACCTATTGAAATAGTGTGCCTTATAAAATCAAGTTTTCTTTTCACTATTAACTCTATCCATCCAATTTAAAATATCCTTATATACCTGCAATTTATTTACTTCGTGTAAAAGATCATGATATTTGTCTGAATATATTTTAGTAAAGACTTTCTCGTATCCTATTTTTTTCATAAACCTTGTTAATTCATTAAATCTTTTTTCACTTATAATAACTATATCATCTTCTCCTGCAATGGATAGAATCGGGAGATTTAAGTTTCTTTTTGCCCAGTCTTTTTTGCTATAGTCAATTTTTATTAAGTTACATAGATTTTCAAAACCATTTATTGTGAAAATAAATCCACAACCTTCATCATTCGTAAACTTATCTCTTTCTATTTCTGACGTCGTTATAACATTATCTCCTATTCCTCGAAGTATTTTATGTATAAAAATTGACCTATAATGATCTCCCTTTATCTTTTCTATAATTTTACACAATTTTTTAATATACGGGATGACTTTATTCTTTACTGGTGAACCACAAAGTATAAGACCATCTAACTCATAATCATATTTTTTTAAGTATGCTCTTGCAATTAATGATCCCATACTAAATCCAAATAAAAAGTAAGGATATTTCTTGTACCTTTGCTTCATATATAGTGTTATCTGATGTAAATCATCTACGAGATTCGTGGTTCCGTTGTTATAAAAATATCCATAATCATTTTTAGTAATAACACTTTCACCATGACCTATGTGATCATGGACTATAGAAATATAACCATTGCTGCCTAAATAATCCATGAAATGTATATAGCGTTTTCTATGCTCCATCATACCATGACTAATTTGAAATATTCCCTTTATTTCGCCCTTAGGTACATAAAGCGTTATACCTAGATTTATATTGTCTTGCATAGATTTCATCTTAAAATCCTTAAATTTTTTAGAATAATCTTCCACTTCATTTTCATAAGATAATTTATTCATAAATTCCTCTTTATTAAAAAGCTTATTTTTTTATATGCTTCCCTTATTTATAGAAATTTAAAATACTTATGAAAGAAATCTATAAAACTCTAATGTCTTGCTTTATGTTTCTTACAAAACAAAATACCCAAAAGCTCATTTAAGATTCTTTCAGGCATTTTAAATTTCCTAATTTAATATAATAAATTTTTATTATAAATTCTCATATACTGCCTTATCATATAAATAAATAATTGCGAATAAATAATCCTTTAAACTTACAATCGCTTTACAAAAAGCACTAACTTCAATATCTATATATACGAAAGCCATGATACTATATTATCATTTTTCTGTTCACTAACACTCTCTCCAACTGTTTAGATAACAATTTAATCTCGCTAGTAAGCTCACTAATTTCTTTTTCCTTTTCTTTTATTCTAGTATCCTTAAGCTTTAATTGCTCTTTTAGTAATTTTAATTCTTTATTAAAACCTTCAATATAATTATGAGAAATAGCTTGTAATTGAGAACGTGAGATTCCTATTTCTAAATCGTTGTATACATTATGTTTAAGCTCACTAAATATCTTATCCCTGTTGCCATACTCTATATATGATATTAATTCCTCATTAATTTCTCTATTTCCATTTAGAACTCTAAAAAATACATTAGTTATTATATTTAATATCTCTATTCCAGAGCCATAAATTTTATTATTCTTATCAGATACAATAAATGTATTAATTTTACTCTGAACATTATCTTGCATACTTAAATTAATATTTCTATTGTTATATATATCAAAGAAATTTTGCATTATACTACAATTTCTATTTCCTACTTTTGCTTCAATAACTATCCCACCTGATTCTCCATCATTCTTAGTAATAAATGAATAGAACTTCTTTAAAAGTCTTTTTGTCACTATTGAATACGAATCATCTGATTCATTTAAATTTTGCTTAATTGAGCTTGAAATTATTTTGAATCTTAATCTGCTAATCAATGTTGGTAATTTATTTACAAACTCACTTATTATAATTTTATCAATATTCTTGTACACTTCCTCTTTTAATATTATATTATCCATTGGTATATTTGCATCACTATCCAGAAGACATTCTTTCTTATACTCATTTAATTTTCTTTTCAATTCACATTCACTGTTTTTCCAATCGATGCAATAATCATATTCAAAAATCAACCCTACCATTGAGAAATTTCCGCTTTTATCTAAACTTGTAATTCCCCTTTCATCAATAAACATTACATATTTTTTCCCCATATAAACTTCTCCCCTTCACTAATTACTCTTTAACCTAATATACCCAATATTCTTTACAACGCACAACAACAGATACATCCTTATAACTATCCTAAGCATGCTTTTTTACATATAATTTATTAAACATCATCGTACTAATGCGATTTTTTAAAGGAAATATATTTTTTATTACCCTACTACTCAAAATTAAATTCTCCTCTATTTTTTGATACGTCGAAATAGCAAATACAATCACAAAATAAGTTTAAATTTATCTTGCAATTGTATCCGTTAATACTAAATAAATATATGGCATACTTCTATAGATTTAGAACTTAGATTACTAAATTTATGAAAAATATTTTTCTAGTATTCTAGAGCTCTTAAAATATTTATAGAGACAGGATAATTTACTTGTTAAAATTATCCTGTCTCTATAGAAAATATATCAGTTTAGATTACTGTCTATTTATTTTTGTCATTTCCCTTACCTTTGGAATCTGAATTGCCATTATTACTTTTCTCTGACTTTGATGAGTTGCTATTTCCCTGAGTTCCAGAACCCTTTTTTTCGGATCCATTTGAAGCCTTTTCATATTTCCTGTCTTGGTCTTCTTCTTGATTAATGTCTGCATTACTATTTTCTTCTTTTTTCAAATTACCATTATTACTTTTCTCATTCCATGAATTATTGCCTTTTTCTGTCTTAGCTTCTTTAGTTTTTTGATCTCCTATTGATGATTGTGTAAATGTAATATCTTCTTCTGTTGATCCAGACGCTACATTAGCATCCTGATTACTAGTGCTTGTGTTTGTATCTGTTTCAGTGTTAGTATTTGTATTACTACCTGTAACATTCGTATTAGTATCTACAGAATTATTTACATCAACAGCATCATTATCATTTCTAGTCATTTTTCTCAATTCTTTAGTTTTCTTTTGAATTTCCTTAACTGAAATCGATTTATAATCATCTACCTTAATACTTGGATCTAGTGCTTGAAGCTTTTGTATAAGATTTAATTTTCCTGGAGTTATTCCGAGTTGCCTTGCTTCATCTCTTCTTGCAAGTGCTACTTTATTAGTTTCAACTTCTGCTTCCAAATCATTATTTTTTAATGTTTCATCTGCAGTTTCTTTTAAAGATTCATTTAACTTATCTGCTAAACCATCCTTATCTGTAGATACTGTAATTTCAACTGCTGCAGCTGTAGTTACATTTGCACTATCTTCCTTTATGTAACCATCTGATATGGCATTTGTTATTACTGTGCTGACTGCATTGTCAACTTTAGTGTTTACCAGATTAGTTCCTTCTAGAACTTTTTCACCATCTTCATTATATGCTTCTGCAGATACTACTGTATCAAAAGCGTTTACTCCTAGCTCAACACTCGGATTAATATCTAAACTGACATATGCTACCGGAGTTTTAGCATAAGCATATACTCCTCCTCCTAAACTAAATGCTACTGCTATCGATGCAGCTAAAGCAATTTTTCTCTTCATATAAGTTCCCCCTAAAATATTTTTCATCTTATTGTTAAATGTATTTTTCTTGCTTAAGTATCCCGCTTTTTTCTTTACAGATTCTTCAATACGTTGTCTAGAAGACAAGTCCATAGATAGGTTAATATTTTCATTCAATAATAAATCAGTATCCTTAATGTTTAAGTCATCTAATAATTTAAATAATTTATCATCCAATTTATCTCCCCCCTCCCAATAATTTTTTTAATTTTTCCATACACCTAGAAACTTTTTTATCAATTGTATTAACTTTTAAACACAGATCACTGGAAATGTCTTTCGAGCTTTGATGCAAGTAATATTTTCTTATAATTATTTCACTATCAGGTTCTCCTAATGATTTTATAGCACTTATAAGCTCAGAATTGCTTTCTTTTAATAAAATCGAATGTGCTGCATCATCTACAACACTATGTAATTCTTGGGCTACATCATCTATTGGAAGATGATTATTATTTTTATTTTTTCTATACATATCTATAGCTTTTCTTTTTGCTATAATTGCTAAAAAGGCTTTGATTGATCCCTTATCTAAATCAATTCTATTTTTATAATGAAATACTTCAAAAAACACATCACTTACACATTCTTCTATATCTTCTTTTGAATACATTCCAGAAAGTTTATTAAATATTATTGTGTAAATAAGTGCCATATAGTTATCCATCAGCTTTTTAAGGCCTATTTCCGGCTTCTCATCCAAAAGTTTTAGTAATTCAATATCCGAAATCAAAATGCACCTTCTTCCCCTAAAATTTCGTTATATATTATACAATTCGTAATACATAAATAAAATCTGACAATAAATTTCAAAAAATATAATAATTTTTACATTATCAATATCAAATACTTATATTTTCTTTTCTCTCCTGTTCTATGTAATATATATTAAATCTATAGATAAATCCTATTAATGCTATTACTAGTGATTCTTCAATAATAATTTTTTATACTATTTCACGATATATTCCAATTAAATTTATACATTCTGTTCCTCCACTGGATTTAATGAAACTCTAAATTCAAATTGATTATCGCAAAAAAATGAGTAGCTATTATTATTTTCTATATTAGCTACTCATTTTAAACTATTTAATTATTTTTATTTTTATCCTTATTACCATTCTGCGAGTTTGAATTACCGTTATCACTTTGTTTTTGAGTTTTAGCTGAATTATCTTTTGATTTTTCAACTGCTGTAGCATTTTCTTCTTTTTTACTAGATGAATCACTATTTTCTTCTTTCTTGACACTTCCATTTCCATTTGATTTAGAAGAAGAATTGCTTATTTTATCTTCTGTAACTGCATCTTGATTAGCATCACTCTCTATGTTTCCACCAGTATTTGCATCATCTTTAACTGTAGTCTCTTCATTATTATTGATCTTCTTTAATTCTTTAGTCTTCTTTTGTATATCTTTTACAGAACTTGATTTATAATCTTCTACGCTTATAGTTGGATCTAATTCCTGTAGTTTTTGTATCAGGTTTAGTTTACCTGGAGTTATTCCTAACGTTCTTGCTTCATCTCTTCTTGCAAGAGCAACATTCTGAGTTTCAACTGTTGCTTCTATATTATTTTCCTCTAATGATTTGTCAGCAATTTGTTTTAAAGATTCATCTAACTTCGTTGCTACATTATCTTTATCCGTAGCTGTAGTAATTTCAACTGCCGATGTACCGTCTTCCTTTATATATCCATCTGAAACTGCATTTGTAATAATATTCTTAACTGCATCATCAACATCGCTATTTACTAGGTTAGTATCTTCCAACACTTTTTCACCATCTTCATTATATGCCTCTGCAGAAATAACTTGATCAAATGTATTTACTGATAGTTCAATACTTGGATTAATATCTACACTAACATATGCTACAGGAGTGGTCTTTGCATGAGCATATACACCTCCCCCTAAACTTGAAAGCGCTACAACAGATAGTACTAAAGCTATTTTTCTTTTCATGTAAATTCCCCCTAAAATATAATTCATTTTTTCTTTAAAAGTATTATTTGATTTATAATAACCAGTTTTTTTGCTAACTAATTTTTCAATTCTTTTTATAGTGATATCATCTAATGATAACTTTATATCTTTAGATAGCAACAAATTAGTATCACTAATATTTAAATCATCCAATTTTTCAACTAGTTTATTCTCCAAATTATAAAATCCCTCCCAATAGTTATTTTTTTGTACACAAATCAACTATTTTTTTCTTTACTCTTCTTAATAATTTTAAAACCCTGGTTTTAATAAGTACTGTAAAACTTCTGTCAGTTGTTTTTTGCTTTTCATAATATAATTCGTATTGTTATTATGAAATCTGACAATACTGCTGATAGAATTTAAATAAATTTAATTAGAACAAAATCGCAGGCGACTGTGTTTAAGTTCCGTATTGTGCTTCGCACTCTTTTCATATGTGTAGATTTTTTCACGCATCTGCCTTTTCGAACGTATGTGATAAAAATTTGGCAGGCGAATAAGATTTCTTTTTTATTTTTTTAATACCAAAACTAGTCAATCAACTTTTTTTAAGTTATCCGCAGACTTTATTAAAATATAAATTCCTGAAAAATAAAAAAAGAGCCCTATTTATTTGGCTCTTTTCTTACGGGTTTATATTTTGAATTTGGATCATTTGGATTTATGTAATCATAATCTCCATTTTCAGTCTTTCTTAATCCTAATGATGCCATTTGCTTTTTAGTGACTTTACGTTTATTAGTCATAATTATCTCTCCTTACACTTCTTTAGATTTAACTCATATTAAAAATTTGCATCAGTAAGCCACATAATGATATGTAAATATTATTTCTAAATAACATATAAACTAACGTGGCTAAATATTATCATCATTAATCTATATTATATAAGGTATATATATCTAAAATCTTCTTTTGTAATATCTTATGTACTTATATCTAAATTTCTATTTTGCATATTATTCTTGACTTTAGTATACGCACTCATTCTAAGTTTATACTAATTTATGATTCATCTTATTATGCATTAAGCTGCTCATAAAACTACTTAAGACAGCTCCATAATACTGTGAAGCATAAATCTCCTACTAATCTTAAGACTTCTTTAAATGAATCAGTCTTCTCGTGATTTATACCCGCAACGAATCAACTCAATGTCCACCAATTTGGCTTCATATAGATAACTAAGGAATAAAAAAAACAAACTCAGAAATATTTGTAACTTCTAAGTCTGCATCTCTTAATAATTTAATATAAGTTTTAGTTCATAACAATAATGAAATCTAGACAATAAAATTCTCATTCTTAATTTGATATATGTTGGGAGAAAGATCTATCTATATAATTTCTACTTTTATTTAGGAATTTGCTCTCTATTTCCCTATCCCAAAACTTCATAGCTGGTTTTTCGATAAAATTAATTCTCATCCCTTCAATAACCATGCATATGAAAAATACAAGAGAAATAGTAATTATAGCATGAAGCGACAACCATCTTGAATTGTAAAAGGAATTATTTTTAGCAATATGTTCCCATAAGTAACTCCGAACAAGATTATTATCATGAATCAAATATATTCCAAATGTAGTTAAAGATATACTATTAATTATCTTTTTAGATCCAATATCTAATTTTTTAAAATAAAGAAATAATGAAATCGAGCAAATAAACATTGGTAGGGAATTCATCTCTCTTAAGAATGTAGGATCAATAGGAAAATCATTTATTCTTAGAGATAACACATCTAGTATAACTACTGAGAACATTATTAATATATAGCTGCTAGTAAATATCACTAAAAGTAATTTCGTCTTATCAAAAAACTTATGTTGATATTTCCTTATATAACATGCAACTAAATACAAAAATACAAACCAAGATAAATTATCAATTTCAAGTAATGAATTTGAAAAAGTAGGTATGACTGATAACACTACAATCAGTATGGTAATCAATATCTTATTCTCTTTTTGCGTACAATAATTGATAAGCTTATTTAAATATGGTGATAGTATATATAATTCCACATATGTAGTAGCAAACCAATACTTAGAAAATATTATAGGAAAAAATGATTTAGCAGTTTCTCTAATTCCTATATGAGATATTCCGAATAATTTAAAAATCAGCATTATAACTACAGAATAAAAGAAAACTTGTCCTACAATTTTAGCAAACTTTTTTATATTAAATTTTGAATTAATCATAAAGTATCCTGTAATTAAAACAAAGCAATTAACACCTAATTTCCCACCTAAACTTAAAAATTGGACAATTATCCTGTTGTAACTTAGTTCGTTAGGAATATCCCATCCACCATGAACAGAATAATGATGTGCAATAATCATTATTATCGCCAAAATTCTTAGTAACTCCAAATTAGAGCTTCTTCCTATTTTTCTTTCAAACATATTAATCTTCGAGTCAATTTCTGTATTTTCCACCGCATACACCTCATGTCAATAAAACTAACTTAATAGTCTTATACTTAAACTTTCTATTATCACTGGTAAATTATATCATAATTTACTGTTATAATAGCATTCATTTTCAACTTATATTTTTACTGAATATTAACTATATCACGCCTAATGACTATATATAGTTAATATTCTAAAATTTTTAAGAATATTTCAACATTCTTTAAATTTTTATTAATAGAAATCACTTTATTATCTTACAAAATACATCCCCAAGCTATCCCCTATACATTTCTAATGGGGTCTATCTATTTGGAACTAATTCTCCTTTTTTTTATTTATATGTTTTTAGCTTATTGATATTACGCAAAAAATTGGAAACTCAACTTTAAGTAATCTATACTTCTCATCCTCTAATAATATCGACTACAACTATATTCATTATGGCAACGTAATTACTAATCAATCTTACCAGATACATTTACTTTATATTCATTAATTCCTAGTATTCATATTAATCTTCTAACATATTTCTGTTATATATTTTATCTAAATTCTAATAATAAAATTTGAGCGGTTCAATATTCGAATTTAAATTATGAAAGGTGGCTAAATAATGAAAAAATTTACTTTTATACTTTCTATTATTTTACTAATCACATTTAATATTAATAAAACGACTGCCACTGCTGCATCTCTCCCTCAAAACTTTTCAGAAGGATTCTACACTATATCAGATTTAAGTATCATGCAAAATGTTATGTATAATGTTCAGAACCTTTCTCCTAACGAAGTTTTTATGATTATTTTCGATAGTAATAAAAGAATTCAACAATCTATAAGGTTCGAAGGACATTCAATGAAATATGTAATGCGTCCTATGAAATATGATTATAAAATTATAATAATTGGTGATGGCAGCATATCATTTTCACCAATCAATATAAATGGCAGATAAATACTCTTTATAATTACAAATGTATATACAAGCTCCTCCTTTATAGGAGCTTGTCTGAAATTTAAGCATTTTTCTACTGATCATGAACAAGGAGGTATACGCCACGCTTAGTTGTATCATTTTGAAATTTCCACATTACTTAATTCCTTTAAATAATCCAATTTTATAACCTAACATCTTTATAATTCCATACAACAATAAGGCTATTTTTATTTTATATTTTTGAAGACTTTGCCTTTATCAGTGATCCTGTAACACAAAAAAGAGCCTTAACTATAAGACTCTTAATTCCACATTATTTTTAAACCCATAATTCATGACTTTCTCTTTTTAGTGAATATTGACATTTTCCTAATAGTTTAGAGCTTAACTCACTCTTAGCATTTCTATGAATATGCTCATAAGCATCATATACATAGAGAATGTCCAAATCTAAATCTTTAGTATGTTTGTTTAAAGTACTTTCTGCATATAAAAAGTGCTTTTGTAAAGATGGTTGAACTATCCACCTAGATTTTTCTTCTCTTAATTTAATAGATTTGTCATTATTCTCAATCATTGATTTAATATCTTTTAAACACATAAATTTAAATTTTTCTGTAGGAATTCTATTGATTATAAGATAATTTTCTAATCTCTTATAAAGATTTTTCTCAACAGAAATGTAGATATTTTCTTTACTTCTTATTCCTTCTTCTATGTAATTATATAAATTAACAATTAAATGCTGCTCTCCATAGTAGTATAAAATAGAATCTCTTTCACCAGTATTTCTTCGATTGGAACTATATAAATTGCTTGTGTTGCAAAATATACAGTCAGATATTAAATCATCAATAGATTGACTTAAGCAAATTACTTCATCATCCAATAAGTTATTTTGCTTTTTAGCTAACAAATCATCAAGCCTTTCCTTCCATTCCTTAATATGACACTTTAAACCACAATTATTACATAATACTCTCATTATCTCACCCCATTTTTATTTTAAAACCCTTTTACAATAAAATTATAACATCTTTCTATGTAAATTTATGTCATTACTTGTAAGTTAAAAAAATAATTGTATTTTTTGTAGTTTAAACATACTGGAATTTTCTAAACTCTTCAATATTTTTGTATTTTTTTTAATTCATCTTGAAATAAATAATTATAGAGTTTATACTGAATTGTTTTTTTATTTCAGGCATTCATATATTCCCCTCTTTATGCTATAATAAAATCAAATAAGTTAGAGTTCAAACTTTCCACTTTGCTTTCTCTAATTATTGATAGGCACTCATAACGAGTGCCTTTTATTTATATTGGCAAAAATTTCAACATATGAGTTATAGGAAAACGAAGTTTGTCTTTTCATTAAAAAATATATAATGTTTACTTCTATATAATTTTAGTCATCACTTTTTAGTAGTTTCTTAATTCCCAAATTATTATATTTTCTTGGTTTATTCCAACCGGTATTTCAAACAGAGAGAACTCAACCACCATGTCAATTAAAGAATTTTGTGATATATAATCTATAACTTTAGATAATCCACTTATTGGCGGATCTCTTTTTTCTTTTAAATCGTAATTATAAATATTGTATACTGGCTTTTCCATTGCAATTCTATTTGATATTCCTTTTATATCACTTAACGATGCTCTCATAATAAAATCTCTGTCTATCTCTATGTCACCTTGTAATATTAATCTATCATCCGCAATAGCTAAACTCTCATATACTGCATATCTTTTGTATTTTTTGCTTTTTAGCAACACCTGATCTTTGGTAAGCATATATAAAAACTTACCGCCTGATACAGATTTATCTCTTATATTATAATATTTATAGGTATTCTCTTCTAAATAACTTTTAAGTTCATCTAAAGTTGAATTATACGTAAATATCTTTTCTGACATTCTATTTAATCCAAGCTTTTTAATCATATAATCACTTTCATATTTATTTCTAATCATGAAATCACTCCATTTTAATTTTGTGTAATTAGAACTTGTCTCTACTGACTTTAATTTATTCTAGCATATTTTTGAACAGATTTTATATTTTATTGATATCTTTTAAATTTATATAATTAAAATAGGAAGGTTTCCCTTCCTATTCCATTCCTATAAATTCAACTTTTTCAACATTTCTTATGTTAAGCAAACCCTCTGTCAATGTTTTTATATCTCCATCTACTGTAGACAAATCTATGGTTATACTCAAATTAGCATAACCATTTAACGGTATGCCTTGATTTATTGTTAAAATGTCTCCGCCTTTTTCTGTAATATAATTACTTATATTCGATAAAAGCCCTTTTTCATTCTTAAATATAATATTATAGGTAACTTTTCTACCCTCTGAAGTTTCTGCAAAATCAAATACGAAATCTCTATATTTATAATAAACACTTCTACTTATTCCTGCTATTTTTACTGCTTCAGTTATTTCTTTTACTTTTCCATCTTTTAATAATTTTTTTGCAAAAAGAACTTTTTCATAAACATCAGGCAAAACCCTTTTATCTATAACTAAGTAATCTCCACTCATCATTTTGTACCTTCTATAATGGTTGCCCCCGCATTATCTAAAGATAACCCTAATATATTCCATTCCAATCCTTTTATTTGCAAGAATTCTTTAAGCTTATTGCTAAAGCGCTCATCCTTTTCATCGATAATCGCCATGATTGTAGGACCTGCTCCACTTAGATAGCAAGCTAGAGCTCCTAATTCATAACTCTTATTATACACCTCTTCAAAACCAGGAATTAATTTACTCCTGTAATTTTGGTGAAAGGCATCTTTACATGCATACCTTAATAATTCATATTTTCCGCTAGAAAAACATGCAACCATAAGAGCTGCTCTTGATACATTATATACTCCATCCTTTAAACTTATTTCCTTCGGAAGCACTTTTCTTGCTTCCTCAGTTGATAATCTAAAATTAGGAATTATCGAAATAAACTTAATTCCATTTTTTACATCTATCTTATCATAATAGGTCTTGCTTTCATCAACTATTGCAACAACCATGCCCCCAAGTAAGGCTGGTGCAACATTGTCTGGATGCCCTTCAATTTCTACAGCCATCTCCAACAACTCTTCTTCTGAAAACTTCTTCCCCAAGATTTCGTTAGCTCCTACTAGTCCCCCAACTATACATGTAGAGCTACTTCCAAGACCTCTAGATACTGGAACATCTTGTTTAATTTCACTTATTTCTAATCCTTTTATTTTATAGCCCGCTTTATCAAAACAATATTTCATTGCTTTGTAAATAATATTATCTTCATTACAAAACTCTTCTGGCATTCCATTAAACTTCAAACCATCTTCTATTTCCCTGAACCCAAAATCATTGTATAAATTTAATGCTATTCCAAGCGTGTCAAATCCAGGTCCCATATTTGCTGATGTAGCTGGTACTCTAACTGTAATCATATATTTATCACCTATGAATCCAAATAAGATAATAGAGCATTTCTCATTTCACTCTTATCCCAAACTTCATCATGTATTACTTTTGCATTTTCCAAAGTACTTAAACTATTTGGTATTTTATTATTTGTTGAATCAGATAATTTATTTAATACTTTAAAATCATCTAATCCCTCTACATCAATATCAAGTGCATTACAAATACTTCTTGGGAATTTAAACGGACTTGCTGTTGAAAGTATTAAAGTTGGTTTGTCATCTTTAGTTTCTTCTATATACTTCTTTTTAACCACATATGCCACTGCTGTATGAGTATCCATCAAGTAATTATCTTTCTTATAAACTTCCTTTATAGCATCATACACTTCTTCTGTAGTCGCAAAGTTTCCATAAAATTCTTTTATGAAGCTTTTAATTTTTTCGTTTACTTCATAAACACCTTTAGTAGTTAGATCTTCCATTAATTTACTAACAACTTCAGTATCTCTACCGCTTGCTTCAAATAATAATCTTTCAAGATTAGATGAAACAAGTATATCCATAGACGGTGATTCTGTTAAAATAAGCTCTCTTTTCTTGTCATATACCCCAGTTTCAAAGAAATCTGTAAGAACTTTATTTTCATTTGATGCACATATAAATTTATCTATTTGTAATCCCATTTGCTTAGCATAATATCCTGCTAATATGTTTCCAAAATTTCCTGTAGGAACTACAACATTTATAGGATCGTCTTTTTGTATTACTCCTTGGTTCACTAAATTAAAATATCCATAAAAATAATACACTATTTGAGGTACTAATCTTCCAATATTAATGGAGTTTGCCGATGATAAGATAAATCCTTTTTGAGATAGCCCTTCTCTGAATTCATTATCTCCGAAGATTTCTTTTACGCCTGTCTGAGCATCATCGAAATTCCCCTTTATTCCAATGACCTTAACATTGTTTCCTTCTTGACTTGACATTTGTCTTTCCTGAATTGCACTAACACCATTCTTAGGATAATAAACTACAACTTTAAAACCATCAATATTTTTAAAACCTTCAAGTGCAGCTTTTCCTGTATCTCCTGAAGTTGCTGTAAGAATTGTTATATCCTCTTTAACATCACAAATCTTTTTAGCTCTTTTCATGATTTGTGGTAAAAATAATAACGCTGCATCCTTAAATGCACAAGTTGGTCCATGATATAATTCTAAAAAATTGTTCTTTACTTCCACACTAAATCTATCATTATATGCGTCATTAATTGCCCCAGTTAATTCCGCATCATCAATATCTGTGAAAAACTCATTGATAACTTTAAATGCTAGATCTTCATATTTAATATGCGTATCTTCCTTCAATTCATCATAGACTTTAGGAAATTCATCTGGAACATACAATCCGCCATCTTTTGAAATTCCATTAATTATTGCTCTAGCAGATTCTATATTCTTATCCAGACCCCTAGTACTTCTAAACTTCATCTAATATCACCTCAAAATTGTATTAAATATGAAAATATATCTTTATTAATTAACAAATTTAAGTATATATAAACATATTCCACCTGTAATATATATTATCATGTATTCTATAGATAAACAAGTGTTTTTCCATAAAACACATGAAAATCATAATATTTTTTTACATGTAAATGTTTAATGGCATTATTTGGATTGCGCAATCATTAATTCTTAAATCTGGGCACTCTGGTACAAAAATATTATTTTTCTCTAAACACTCTATAAGAGGAGTAAATTGCTCAAAAAACTTTTCATAAAACTGTTCTTGGCCAGTTTTTCTAAGTAAACTTATAGAATCTTGTTCTTCAGTGCACGTTTTTATTACTTTTCCTATGACCCTACACGGACAATTTATATTATCAAATATATTAAATTTATTATTCATGAAATTATCTTTATTGACGTTTAGTATTATTGTTCCATTTCCACATTTCATAATTAAATCTGTAGTGTTATTATTTTCTAAAATACTTTTCATATAAGTCAGCATTTTTAAGCACATTGAAAAATTTATTTTCACATTACATTCTTTAGTTAGATCATCCAAGTATTCTGCTCCAAATATTGTTATCAAATTAATTAGAGTTTCAATATAAGACATAATGCTTTTATTTGTAATTGTTCCTTCAATCTCAATTAGATCTCCTGGATATATATTATTATTTTCTATATCTTTTTCATTTTTATGCTGCAACTGTTTATTTTCATTAAAGTAGTTAATTAAACTTCCATTTAATACGAATGTAGTATAAGTAGTTTTAACTTGTCTTTCCTCTCTTACACATTGCCTTGCATCTATTTCTTTATCAATATGATGATGCTCAAAATTATTATTAGCATCTAATTCATTTTTATCCTTAAATCCTTTTCTCTCAATTCTTGTAACACTTCCTTGATTAGAATTTTCTATTCTATCTCCCTCATGAAACCCTGCTGATAATGTTCTATCAAAAGCTTGAGTTCTAGTTATTGTTTCTATGAATCCAGTTAACACTAAAGAGGATAAATTTCTAACTAAAATTTCATCTAAATAAACAAGTATACCAAAAGGATTGCTCATATATACTCCTTTCAAAAAGGTTAATATCTATTCGTTTCTTCTTATATATTATTCATATTCATACTAATATAAAATATTATTTATACTTTTATTTTTATTAAAAATGCATCTATTTTTTCCCAATAAATTGCAAATTTCTTAATTTGCGAATTATTTGAATCTTTTGTAATATAAATTTATAGTATAAATTTATATTGATATAGAAATTCTAATATAGTCTTTAGGTGTACTTAAACGCTTGTTTTCTATACACATTTTTTAGATTGCCTATATTAGTATTTTAATATTATAAAATCTTTTCAGAAAGGAGATATGCCTAAATTATTATAAATACCCGAATAAATTTTATTGATTATTAGGCATGTGGTATTTAATGAAGAAGTTTTTTAAAAGGTTTTTCTTAATTTTATTTATTGTACTTTTTGTTTTTAGTTTGTTTTTTTACAAAAGAATTATGTTATCGTATAGAATTGCTGATAAGTATATTTCTTTAAAAAATCATGTATGGACAATACAGGAATTCAATACTCAAAAGTCATCAAGTTCAATGAATTACAAAGATGTTATTTATAAAAATACTAATGGTGTCCCATTAAAACTAGATATTTACGGTCCAATAAATCAAGTATATAAATCTTCACCAGTACTTGTATATGTTCATGGTGGAAGCTGGGCTTATGGAGATAAAAATATTCCTGATGCATTGAGTCCAGTACTCGATACTTTTAGAGAACAAGGTTATACAATTATAAGTACTTCCTATGAGCTTATGAAAGAAAAGGAAAATTTCAACAAACAAATTTCCGATGTCAAGGATACAATAAGATGGATAAATAAGAATCAGTATTCCTATAATCTTAATACAAGTGAAATAGGCATTATTGGTGTTTCATCCGGCGCGCATCTTTCTCTCATGGCAAGTTACAGTGGTGATGATGAATTTATAGATGATAACGAATTAAGCAATTATTCTTCAAAAGTAAAATACTTAATTGATTTTGCAGGACCAACTGATTTAAGTCTATTAAATACTCAAAATTTAAATTATGATTTATCAAAAATTTTTGCTTCTATTTCAAATAAAGAAGATGTAATAAAAAAATATAATCCCATAACTTACGTCAACAAAGCAACTCCAAATACTTTGATAATTCATAGCAATTCAGATAATATGGTTCCTTATGAAAGTTCAAAGGAGCTTTACGATAAATGTGTTCAGGAACACTCAAAAGCTAAGCTGATTACATTAAATAGCAGCGCTCATGATTTATCGGATATCTCTAAAGATGATGTTATAGATATTTCCGAGGGATTACTTAAATTTGTAATATTCAATTCACCTTTATAGAGTAAATATTTATAGAAATCGTAGGTAATGTGATGCAACAAATCTAATCCTCAACTGTAATTCGTATATCTGATGCAAGACTTTACCTTCGGTTTCCTTCAGATTATACTTCACGTCGGACATTCTTCTCCTAGACTAATTATTGATACTATCAGCCAAATTACAGGCTATCATCATTAGTACTTTCCAACTCTTTACACATAGGTATAAAAAAATCACAGGCGACTGTGGAGCCGGAGATTTTTTTCACGCATCTGCCTTTTCGAACGCATGTGAGAAAAATCTGCACATCAGAAATGGTAGCTATGCTACATATAAGAACATTTTATGAAGGCGAATAAGATTTCTTTTTTATTCTTTTTAAAATACAAAAACTAGTCAATCAACTTTTTTTAAATTATCCACAGATTTTATCGGAATATAAATTCCTAAAGAATAAAAAAATAAAGGGTATGCCCTAATTTCTTTATGGCTCACCCTTAACTTTTTAATGTCCTAAAATATACATCGCTATGCACTTATGAAAAGAGCAGATATACTGCAATACAGAACTTTTCTGCACATAAGAACATTCTATGATAATTGGGACTTGTTATATAATTTCATCTACTTTATCTGACACTTCACCTAGAAAATTAATATTCGTAATTTTTTACATTTTCACATATTACTATATTTATTTTCTTATCCTCTATTACTTTTTTATATGAGCATAAAAATTCATTTAACTCATTATCATTTAAATCTATACTTTTCTCACTAACTAATATAACCTCTAAATTCTCTAGAAGTACTTTCAAATCATTTTTCTCGTTTTTTATGAAATATTCTGACATTGTTTTATTAGATATTCTGCTTTTGTATTTTTCCTGAAACCCCATTGTCTTTTTAATAGTCTGATAGTCTAAGTTGCTTCCACCCGTATCAAATCCGGGTATTTTAAATTGCCCCTGAATTAAAGAAGGATCTACTCCATATCTTTCTAGAAACTTTTTTTGTATATTTATTAATTTATCTTGTGATATATTATTTTCTTCCATGTAAGCTAATATATTTTTGGAGAAATCAGACATATTCATTTTGCCCTCAGCCAGTTTATAATACATAGAATAAATATACTCTTCGAATTTATCTATGTCTTTATCTTTGACCTTATTTTTTAATTCATTAAAATCTATAATTTTATCAGACACATTAATCCTCTCCTTTGTATTATTATATAATATTAAGTATTTATCTGTTGTACTTTTTTTATTATATTTTATTTAATAATTGCTTACTTATTTTTTTCATTATCATCGTTCATTCTTTCATTTTTAGAAAATACGCATCCACAATAATCTTGCCTATATAATTTATATTGTTTAGAAAGCTCTATAGAACGTTTATACCCTTCTTTCTTCTTAAAGTCAGAATATAAATATTTTACATCATGTTCTTCAGATAAACTTTTACCAATTTCGTTTAATTTAGCAGAATTTTTATGAGGGCTTATAGATAATGTTGTTGTAAAATAGTCATAACCTTTTTCCTTGGCCATTATGGCAGCTTCATTAAGTCTTAATTCATAACAATTAAAACATCTAACTCCACCTTCTTTTTCCTCTTCCAAACCTTTAGTTAACTTATAAAAACTTTCCGTATCATATTTTCCTTCAATAAATCTTATTTCATTTTTGACTTTCATTTCTGATATAAGACCCTTTTGTTCCGCAACTCTTCTAGTATACTCCTCCATTGGGTATATATTAGGATTATAAAAGAAGATAGTTATCTTAAAATATTGTGACAAATATTCCAACACATAGCTGCTGCAAGGTGCACAGCAACTATGAAGTAGTAAAGTTGGAACCTCTTGATTTTTTACCAAATTTTCAATTAAGTAATCTAATTCCTTTTGATAATTAATTTTATTCATATGTAAGTCATTCCTTTTATAAGTTTATTAATGCATTTTATTATAAACTCATTTTATTTTCATTTGATGCAAACTCTTCAAATGCTTTTAAGAAAGCATCTATATGACTTTCTTTATGTTGTACACTTAAAAATAATGCTTCAAATTGTGACGGAGGTAAATTAAATCCTGATTTTAACATATGTTCAAAATATCTATTAAATCTATTCACATCACATTTCTTAACATCATCATAAGTTCTAACTTCTTTTAAATCATTAAAGAATAAAGTCATCATTCCTCCAACTCTATTCATTACAACCGGAAGATCATATTTTTTTGATATATTTATTATACCTTCTTCAAGTCTAGCTCCTATATTTTCGATGTGATCATAATAATTCTGATTATTTTTTAACTTATTTAAAGTTGCTATACCTGCTGCCATAACAATTGGATTTCCTGACATAGTTCCAGCTTGATAAACTCCGCCTAAAGGGGATAGATTCTTCATTATTTCTTTTCTTCCACCATATGCACCACATGGAAGTCCGCCACCCATAATCTTAGCATAAGTAACCAAATCTGGCTTAACGTTAAATAGTGATTGTGCTCCTTTAAATGCCACTCTAAATCCACTCATTACTTCATCAAATATCAATAGTGAACCATACTGATTGCAAAGTTCTCTTAAGGTTTCCATAAAGTCATTTTCTGCCTTTATCACTCCCATATTTCCAGCCACCGGCTCAATAATAACCCCCGCAATCTCACTACCATATTTTTTGAATAATTGTGTAATTTGTTCCTTATCATTATATATACCAATTAACGTATTCTCTATGCTTTCATTTGGTACACCAAGTGAACCTGGTATTCCTCCTGTCATCACTCCTGATCCGGCTTCAATTAGAAACCCATCAAAATGTCCATGGTAGCAGCCTGCAAATTTAACAATTCTTTTTCTTTTTGTATATCCCCTTGCAAGTTTAACTGCACTCATAGTAGCTTCTGTTCCCGAATTGACCATTCTAATCATCTCAACATTATCTAGATTGGTGCATATAAATTTTGCTAAATCTAATTCTAATTTTGTTGGTGCTCCAAAAGCCAATGCCATTGAACTAATTTGCTTAATAGCTTCTACAACATCATCGTCGCAATGTCCTAGAATTAATGGTCCCCAGGCTAATACGAAATCTATATATTCATTATCTTCCTCATCTTTGATTATTACGCCTTTACCGCTTTTTATAATAGGCGGATTTAAATTAACTCCCTTAAAGGCTCTAACCGGACTGTTAACTCCACCAGGCATGTATTCCTCTGATTCTTTAAATATATCAACGTTTTTCAATTTAACTCCTCCTTAGCCCGCATAAAATCTATAAATATTTATATATGTTCATATTTTTATTGTTTCATATTTACATATTATTATATTTAAATTGTAAAAAATTTATATATTTAAATATATATGTTGCAATGCACAATTCACAATTACGACTAAAATTCTTGTAATATTTTTAGAATTATGGTGAATAATTATTTTTGCAATATATAAATTTTTTTAATTACTATCTATTTATGTTCTTTTATCTTCTTAGAACTTTTGCTGCCTCTAATGCATGATAAGTAATAATTATATCTGCTCCAGCTCTCTTAATCGATGTTAAAGTTTCCATCATTACTCTTTCTTCATCAATAACGCCAAGCTTTCCAGCTGCTTTAATCATAGCATACTCACCACTTACATTATAAGCCACAAGAGGAAGATTGAAATTTTCTTTACAATCTCTTATTATGTCTAGGTAAGAAAGTGCCGGCTTAACCATAATGAAATCTGCTCCTTCTTCTACATCCATTTGCGTTTCACGAATGGCTTCCATTCTATTTCCTGGATCCATTTGATATGTTTTTCTATCTCCAAATTGTGGTGCTGAATTTGCAGCATCTCTGAACGGTCCATAAAAAGCCGAGCAATATTTAGCAGAATAACTCATTATACTAACATTCTTAAAGTTATTCTCATCTAATGCACTTCTTAATGATCCAATTCTTCCATCCATCATATCTGAAGGAGCTATAATATCTGCACCTGCCTTCGCATGTGATACTGCTATTTTACTTAAATATTCTAATGTTTCATCATTGTCTACATATTCATCATGAATTATTCCACAATGTCCATGTGAAGTATATTCACACATGCAGACATCAGTAATAATAAGCAATTCTTTATCAAGCTTCTTTATTTCTCTTATTGCCTGTTGAACAATTCCATTATCATTATAACTTTCAGAACCACACTCATCTTTATGGTTTGGAATTCCAAAAAGTAATACTCCAGAAATATTAGCTTCTCTAACTTCTTCAACTACTTCATACAGCCTATCAACTGAATAATGATAAACACCTGGCAATGATGAAATTTCATTTTTTATATTATCTCCCTCAACAACAAAAATAGGATAAATAAAATCCTTTGAATTTAAACTTGTTTCTCTAACCATATCTCTAATGGCAGCATTAACTCTAAGTCTTCTACCTCTTTTAATCATAACAAACTCCTCCATTATTTTAGCCATCTTCAAAGATGTCCCTCATTTTATTTAATATCTAAATTTATATATTAATTATTTTAAAAATCTATTTCCTCTATTGCAGTAAATTTTCTATCTCTTTTAGAAATCCTTCCTCTGAGTGTTCTTTACATACGTATGCTTTTATTCCATACTTTTCTAAAGGTTCATTAGTCTTTGGTCCTATAGCTATAACCTGCTTTTTCTTAATTTCCTCGATACCTAACATATCAATCATGTTTTCAACTGTTGACGGACTTGTGAAGAATACTATGTCAACTTCATCAAAAGATCTCTTATTAACTACTGATCCACAAACCGTATCATATATATACACTTTATCTACACTTGCACCGCAATTTGTTAATTCTTCATAGATATATTTCCTACTCTTTGCAGAACACGGCAAAAGTAGAGTTTGGTCATCTTTCAAATGAGGTTTTAATATGCTCACTAAACCTTCACCAACAAATTCTCTGGCCTTTGCAAAACAGATAATTCCTCTTTGTTTTAAAGAATTTGCAGTAGCAGCTCCTATTGCAGATATTTTAGCCTTAATTCTTCTTATATCATAATCTTTTTCAATAAGATAATCAAAAAATATTTCTACACTATTAACTGAAGTAAATACTATATGATCATAATTTTCTATCTTATCGATATAATCATTTAAGTTTTCTGCACTGCTTTTTATCTTAATAGAATTAAAACTTGTGACTTCCGCTCCTAAGTCAACTAATTTATTTTTTAATTTTTCAGATTGTCTCCTTGATCTCGTAATACATATATTCTTTCCAAACAAAGGTTTATTTTCATACCAGTTCAAATCTTTATTTAGATTTACAACTTCACCAACTACAATTATACATGGAGATTGTAATTTAGCATCTCTTACTTTTTGTGAAATATTCTCAAGAGTTCCTACCACCTTTTTTTGCTTAGCTGAAGTTCCTCTCATCACTACTGCACATGGAAAACTTGGCTCTTTTCCATTATTAATAAGCTCCTCAACTATATTATCTAAATTGCTTAATCCCATCATAAATACTAATGTGCCTTCTTCTTTAGCTAATGCCTTAAAATTCACATTTAAATCTTGCGCAGATTTTCCTGTTATAACATGAAAACTTTGTGCTATCTTTCTGTGAGTTATTGGGATTCCCGCATAATTTAAAACTGCAATAGGAGATGTTACCCCTGGTATTACCTCAAAGTCTATATTTTCATTAACTAAAGCCAATACCTCTTCTCCGCCTCTTCCAAAAACATAGGGGTCTCCACCTTTAATTCTTCCAACTGTATGCCCCTCTTTTGCAAGCTTAACTAAAAGTTCATTAATCTCTTCTTGGGTTTTTGAATGAGCTCCTGGTTCCTTTCCACAATAATAAATTTCACAATTTGGTTCTAGATAATTCAAAACATTATTTGAAACCAATCTATCATAAAGAACAGCAGTACATCTTTTTAATACTTTGACAGCCTTTAATGTTAATAACTCTTCATCTCCAGGACCTGTACCTATTATATATACTTTACTCATATTCCATCTCTCCTATATCTCTAATATCTTATTTGCCAATTTTCTTCCTAATTCAATATGATTATTTTTATCTCCTAAAATATCTTTTTTAACTATTCTTCCGCCTATGTCATATATACCAATCATATATAAATCATTACCCTGAATTTCAGAATAAGCTCCAATAAGGCTATGACAATCACCATTTAGCATTCTCATAAAGCTTCGTTCAGCCTCAACTGTTAGCTTAGCATTTGAATTCTCTAGCTTTTCAAAATATTCCTTAGCACTGCTATTTTTTAAACATTCTATTCCCAAAGCTCCTTGAGCCACTGCTGGTATAAATACTTTAGGATCAAAATATTCAGTGATCATATCTTCTTCATTTAATCTTTTTAATCCTGCCGAAGCTAGTATGATTCCATCTAAATTCTGACTTTTCATTTTCTCTAATCTAGTTTGAACATTTCCTCTAATTGGGACTATCTCCAAGTCATTTCTCATAAGTTTTAACTGACAAGCTCTTCTTATACTGCTAGTTCCTATTATTGCACCTTTTCTAAGCTCTTTAAATGATATATTATCTTTAGAAATTAATACATCCCTTATATCTTCTCTTTCTGTTATAGCCGCTATTTCAAATTCATGACTCAATTCATAAGGTACATCCTTCATACTATGAACTGCCCCATCAGCTCTTTTTTCTAAAAGTGCAATTTCTATATCTTTTACAAATAATCCCTTTCCGCCTATCTTTGCCAAAGAAACATCTAATTTTCTATCGCCTTCAGTAACAATAAGCATTTTTTCACTATCTATATTAAATTTATCCTTTAAACTTCTCATTATTATTTCTGTTTGCGTTTGTGCTAATTTACTTTTTCTTGTTGCTATAGTCAATTTATCCATTAATTTAATTCTACCTCCAAAATTCATTCATCTACAAACTCATTTAAAATTTAATTAAATAATCTACAATTTCCTTTGAAAACCTGCTTCTTAATGCTTTTTCTGCTTCACCATTATCAAAAGATTTTTTAAATTCATCATTCCCAATAAACGAAGTTATTTGCATTTTAAACTCTGGAAATGACTTTGCTTTGTTTCGTATTAATCCTATATATCTAATAAATTCATCATATTCTTTTATAGTCTTTTCTACTTTGTTAGAAAGTAAAACTGCCCCTTTGGGATTTCCATAATTAGTGTTTAAAGCAAATACTACATTTTCTGTACTTCTTTGAATCGGAACAACTCCCATTCCACTTATAAAATCAGATGAATCTATATATATCTTATAATTCTCTTCACAGTATTTCTTCACTATGTTTTTTAAGTTTTCATCATCTAATGCAATAATTATAAGGTGCTTATCTCTTAAAAATTCATAGCTTAAATCTTCATTTTTAAGTTTAAGTATTTCTGAAAATTCTTTGGAAAGTTCTATTAATTCTCCATCAAAAGTTTTAGAGATTACCTCAACACAGCATTTATTTTTTACAAAATGTCTTGCTTTTATTGTTCCTGCTTTACCTCCGCCAACTATTCCAACTCTTAGTTTTTTAGAAATTAATGAAATATAAGAATACTCTATTCCTTGGTCATAAATATTTTCTCTATTATCCCTATCCATTCTTCACCACATCCCTTTAGAGTCTCTTCTTTAATAACTTCAATTGCCCTATTTATGTAAAAATCAGATGTACTTTTAATTAATTTATGTGCTAAAGCAATATTATTTTTATCTTTGCTTTTATGTGAAAAAGTTTGAACTCTTTTCTCGTAAACATCATTTCCAACAGTTTTTAAGTTTTTGATTACATGAGAAATACTTCTTAATTTTAACCATTCATCATATTCCTTCAGGTATTTATTCATTATATGTCTATTTTCTTCCATCTTGTCTTTTCTTAATTTTTTATTTGCATCATCTATACGGCTTATTGTATCAATATTATAAACTTCAGTCCTAGATAATAACGCCACCTCTTTTTCCACATCTCTCGGAACTGATAAATCATATATTACTAACCTATTTCCGCTTTCACTAATATCTTCTGTTTTTACAACTGGATGTGGTGCTGAAGTACAACTTATTATACATTCTATACTATTAATATATTTATTCTTTTCTTCAAAAGTAATTACTTTTACTCGTTCATCCTGTATTTCATCTTTTATTTTAGGATTTCTAACAACCAAGTAGACAGTTTGGATTTTATGTGAAAGCAAATATTTCATTACAAGCTGTCCAACTTCCCCATAACCTAAAACCATAAATTTAGTACATTCACGCTTAATAGATTCGCTAACCACTATCGAAGAAGATGATACTGGTATTTCAAATAACTTAGCTTCTTTTCTGAATCGCTTTCCACAAGTAATAGCTTCCTGAAATAATCTATGCAATTCCAATGAAACAGCTTTAAATTCTAAAGCTTCTTCATAAGCATCCTTAACTTGCCCTAGAATTTGATCCTCTCCTAATATTTTCGAATGAAATCCGGAGCAAACTTCAAACAAATGCCTATAAGCATCCTTACTACTAGTTATAAAAACATATTTTTTATATTCATAATCCCAATTAAAAATATCAAAAATCTTTTTTAATAATTCTTCTTCATTTAAAGAAGCATTAAAATAAATTTCTGTTCTATTACATGTAGCTAAAATAACTACTTCATTCAGCTCCTTTAATAATTCCTTAAAATACTCGTTATATTTTTTAGACTTAACTATAAATTTTTCTCTAATTTCCAATGGAGTATTTTTTCTTATGCCTATTAAGCCTATCACGTATTGACACCTCACATACTTTTTTATTTGCATTTTCTATTCATTTCCAAATACTACATTCTCACAAGGAGAAAATGCAGTAACCAAATATAAAATTTGGATCTTCACTTTTGGACTTATTAGCTGAAACTCGACTCACATTCGTTCGCTGAGTAAGTTCGAGTTGCCAAATGATACATTCTCGCAAGGAGAAAGTTCAGTAGCCAAATGTAAAATTTGGATCCTCACTTTTGTACCTATTAGCTGAAACTCGACTCACATTCGTTCGCTGAGTAAGTTCGAGTTGCCAAATGATACATTTGGACTCTCACTTAAGTTTATCAGATAGAGATTGTTTTTTCCAAGCAATTCTTATAAGAATTATAGATTAACTCTGAATAATATAGATAATGAAAAATATTTTTCTTGCTCTCCATTTAATAAAATTCTAGTCAAGGTATATTCCTTAGAATGTATAAAAGCAACATTAATCAAAAAAATTTCTAACCTCAGATAAACATCTTGTTCTGCTAATATTTTAGTATATACTATTTTCGCTCAAAAAACATTTAATTTATAATTAATTATTAAATATTTATAATCAGCTCATATAACTTAATAACTTATTCTTCATAGCGATGCAGCTCTTTATAAATATTATTATATTAATTAAATGTATTTTTTATTTCTGACATATTTTTGACACATTTCAGGATTATACTGATATCGTAAAGTAGTTAATTATTTACCCCTTATTAATTAATAGAAGTCGTTTATATATTAATGACTCGCCCTAAGCATAGGATCCCCTAAACTTGTGCTTAGGGTTTTTATTTTTTAAGTTTATATAAAACCTATGTTTCTAAATATGCTTTTCCCTTTTTTTATAAATGAGTACTTTTTCACCTACTTTCTTAATTGCGCTTAATTAGTTCCAAATTGTGCTCCGCACTCTTTTCATATGTGCGCGCTTTTTTTATACTAAGTTCTTAATTGCGCTTCGCGCTTTTTTTATCTAAGATCTTAGTTGCGCTTCGCGCTTTTTTTATAGGTGTGTATTTTTTTGGATTAATTGGGTTATACTCTTAAAAGCAATATCAAATTTGAGAGGTGAAAAAATTATGCGAATCCCAAAACACATAGGCATCATTCCTGATGGAAATAGACGTTGGGCTTTATCTAACTCATTAAGCAAAGATAAGGGATATGATCACGGAATAAATCCAGGACTTGAGGTCTTTAAATTATGCCAAAAAGAAAATATTCAGGAAGTAACCTTTTATGGATTCACAATTGATAATACCAAACGTCCTAGCGATCAAAAAATAGCATTTACTAAAGCTTGCATTGATTCTGTTATGCTTTTAACAAAAGAAGATTGCGAAATATTAGTCTTAGGTAATACTGAGTCTAGTTGCTTTCCAAAAGAATTATTGCCCTTCACTAAAAGAAAAAAGTTTGGTTCAGGTGGAATAAAGGCAAACTTTTTAATAAATTACGGTTGGGAATGGGATTTAAATCTACTAAAAAATGCAGATATATCAAAAAAACATATTCAACCTCATTTACAATCAAAGGATATTTCTAGAATAGATCTTATAATTAGATGGGGTGGGCGAAGAAGATTAAGTGGCTTGCTGCCAGTTCAATCAGTTTACTCAGATTTTTATATTTTAGATAATTACTGGCCTAATTTTAAAAAAGAAGACTTTTATGACGCTTTATCTTGGTATAATGAGCAAGATGTAACTTTAGGCGGCTAATGTCATAGATTCAAAAATAAGCAATGCTAATAAAATTTCGTAAATCTAACTTCTTTTACTTCATATCTCTATATTTTGTGCTTCAGTATGAATTATGTTATCATTAATATTAATTTATATTTAATGATATATTGGAGTGAAATTTATGTTAAAAGTCGTATTTACATATTTATTGATTATTAACCTTCTAGGATTTCTTATTATGTTTATAGATAAACAAAGAGCTATTCATAAAGAATGGAGAATACCTGAAAAAACACTCATTGGTATCTCTATTTTGGGAGGATCTATTGGAATGCTTATTGGAATGTCTAGTTTTAGGCACAAAACAAAGCATAAGAAGTTTACAATTGGAGTTCCACTCATACTTCTTATGCAAATTTTCATAGCTATACTATATTTAAATTATTAAAATAGTATACTAATATTCAAATTTTATTGGACAAAGTATTACTGATTTGTCTTTAATAAATTCTCATGATATTTTCCTACCGTTAATACTGAAACCATTGAGCCTAAAAACGCAAAGATCATATCCCACTGAGTATCCCAAATATCTCCTTGAGTTCCTAAAAAAGCAGTTGCACTTTCGCCAGTAATTAATGCTACAATAAATTCTATTATTTCATAAGAAGCACTAATAGCAAGACAAATTGATATTGTAATAAAATTAGTCCATGCTATATTTTTAACAATTTTGTTTCTTATGAAAATTTCTCTAATAATTATTGCTGGTATAAATCCTTGTGCAAAATGCCCAAGCCTATCATAGTAATTTCTACTCAAGTCAAAAGTATCTCTTAGCCAATTAAATAAAGGCATTTCTGCATATGTATAATGACCACCCACTATTAATATAACTGCATGAAACCAAATAAGAATATACGTTAAGTTAGTAAATACGAATTTATTATAAGTAGTTATTAAGACCATAACGCCTATCACTGCCGGAATAACCTCTAATACCCATGTAAATCTATCATGAGGATTTATTCCCGACGCAACTAAAATTGCAAATATACTTATTAATAATATTAAATGAAAATTCTTTTCCTTCATCAATATCTCCTTATATAAGATTCACAAAATTTAAAAACCAAATCATAAGTGCTTTAAAAGCACTTATGATTTATTCATAAAATTTCTAAAGAGTATTAAGATCAAAAGGTGTATTTTGGTATACACAATAATTTAGCCAGTTTCCAAAAACTATGCTAGCAGGACCTCTCCATGTGTACAACGGTTTTTGATTTATGTCATCATTTCTAAAATAATTTTTAGGTAAAGCTATTTCATCGCCTTTTTCTTTATCTCTTATATATTCATCCATCAATGTATTTCTATCATATTCCATATGTCCAGTTACAAACACATTTCTCCTATCTTTTGTTGCAACTATGAATACTCCAGCTTCCTCAGATTCGGATAAAATTTCAAGATTTGAAACTTTCTCTATATCTTCACGTTTGACTTCTGTGTGTCTAGAGTGTGGTGCATAAAACACATCATCTAATCCTCTTGTCAAATCAGCTTTCTCATCATTAACCCAATGTGAGAACACACCAAACATTTTTTCATCTAAATCATATTTAGGTATATCATAGTGATAATATAAACCTGCCTGTGCTCCCCAACAAATATAGAATGTTGAAAATACATGAGTCTTGCTCCATTCCATTATTTCAGTAAGCTCTTTCCAGTATGTAACTTCTTCAAAAGCCATTTGTTCAACTGGAGCCCCAGTTATTATAAGTCCATCAAATTTTTCTTGCTTTATATCATCAAAATAGCTATAAAATTTATTTAGATGCTCCGGTGGTGTATTGTGTGAAGTATAACTCTTAGTCTGTATTAGACTTACCTCTACTTGTAGTGGCGTGTTAGATAAATATCTTAATAATTGATTTTCTGTTACTATTTTTTTTGGCATTAAATTAAGAATTGCTATTTTTAGCGGTCTGATATCTTGAGTATTAGCCCTCTCATTATTCATTACGAATATGTTTTCATCAGATAAAACCTGAAATGCAGGCAATTCTATAGGAATTTTTATTGGCATATTTGTTTCCCCCCAATGTGATTATTGCTTATTTTAGATTATTATTTAATTATTTTTGTATATAAATATTATTATATCAAAATTCCACTTCTTATCAACATTATAAAAATAAATATAATAATAAAATTATGTAAGCTTAAAAATACATTTATTTTGCTATGACTTTCACAAGTTAAACTATAAATATATGGCATAAATTCTTTAAACCAATTTATATAGGTTTCAATTCACAATGCACATTTCACAATTCAAAATGCGGCTAAAATTCTTAAAATATTTTTAAAATTATGATAAAGAATTTTTTTGCTATTTACTTGCATAAAACTAATTTTGTGGTAATCACTGTTAATAAATCATAGAATTACTTCATTTACAGTTTATAGATGTTTACAATTAATCATTTACAAAAATTTACTATTATTTAATTGTATTTTGACATTAATAATTATACACAATTATTAATTTTTTTTATTTCTTCTACTACTATAATTAAATGATTAAAATCAATAGATTTCTGCAAAATTTCATAAATATCTTTTACTTCCATTTATGCTATACTAATAGATATACAATAAAAGGGGGCATATATAATGGTACTAAAAGAAAATATTTCAGTTGGATTTATTGGAACTTATACCAAAAATGAAAGTAAAGGAATCTATAGAATTAATTTTGATACAATTTCAGGCAATATTGAAAATATCAATTTAGCTTACAATATAGAGAATCCTACATATCTAACTCTAGATAGAGAACGGCACATTCTTTATTCAACATGTAAAATCAAGGAAAAAGCTGGGGTATCTTCATTTAAATATTGGAAAGAAGATAATAAACTACACTTAATAAACTCTAATCTTTCAGAAGAAAAACCACCTTGTCATGTAAGTCTAAATAACAGTCATGAGATTTTAATTTCTTCAAACTATCATGAAAACAAGATGTTTGTCTACAAAACTTTAGATGGCTTAATTTTAAATTCTCCTATGCTTGGAAGTCATAGTGGCTCTAGTGTAAATCAATTGAGACAAGAAAAACCTCATATTCATTGCTCAATGTTTACTGATGATGACAAATATATTTTATCTATTGATTTAGGGATTGATAAAATGATAGTTTCTTCAATAAAAGATGGAAAACTATATCAAAATGAAAATTTAAGCTATGCATTCCCTGCCGGCACAGGGCCAAGACATATTACTTATGCTAATGGAAAACACTATTACTACGTTTTAAGTGAATTAACTTCTGAAATATTTGTTTTTGATTATAAAGCAAACTCAAATATTGTTTTTGAAAATATTCAAACTTTAAGTTCATTACCAAAGGACTACAAAGGGACAAAATCTGGTTCCGCAATTCGTATACACAAGAATAATAAATTTCTCTATACTTCGGATAGAGGAAATAATTCTTTAAGTTTATTCCATATGAATTCAGATAATGGAAAGCTAAAGTATATCGACACTATTTCTTGTAATGGTGATTCTCCTAGAGATTTTCAATTGGATCCATCTGGTAAATTTCTACTTTGTGCTAATGAAAATTCCGATAATATATCTATATTTTCTATTAATTCAATAACAGGAGAGTTAACTTTTATAAAATCTAAAAACATCCCCACTCCAACATGTATAGAATTTATTTAGTTAAATAATTAATCATATAACTAAAAGTTAGGTGCATATTATAATCTAAGCTTATAATATGCACCTAACTTCCTTATCTCCATATTATGTATAAAGCCTTTATGTCTAAACGTTCTCAAAAGTAAGAATATATTTTTTTTTATTTGTAAACATTTTTACTTTTGACAATATTCACAAATTTCAATTATAATAAGGCAATATATTTTTTAGATACAGTGAATATAACTAATAAAAATTCGTAATAAGGAGGACTTTTATTTGAATAAAGATACATTAATAAATCATATTAAAGCTTCTAATAGAAGTGTAAAATGTGATCTCGTAATTAAAAATGTTACCATAATTGATGTTTTTAATAAGAATAGATTCGTAGATACTATTGGTATTAAAGATGGATATATTGTTGGTATTGGTGACTATGATGGGTATGAAATTGTAGATGGAACTAACAAATATATTTGTCCTGGACTTATTGATTCCCATTGCCATATAGAATCCAGTTTGGTCACACCTACTGAATACAGCAAGCTGGCATTATTAAACGGAATCACATCTGTTATTGCAGATCCTCATGAAATCTCAAATGTTATGGGAGCTGATGGTATAAATTTCATGCTTAATTCTTCACAAAACATCCCATTTGATATATATTTTATGCTTCCATCATGTGTTCCTGGTACTAGCTTTGAAAGCTCTGGTGCAACTTTGCTCTCTAAGGACTTAAAAGATTTTTATAAAAATGATAAAGTTTTAGGTTTAGCTGAAGTTATGGATTATCCTTCTGTCTCAGAATGTGATGATAAGATAATTGATAAGATATGCGATTCAATTACTAATAATAAAGTTATTGATGGTCATGGAGCTGGCTTCACATCTATGATGACAAACACCTATAGGACCGCCAATATTTTAACTGATCACGAATGTAATAATGCTGAAGAAGCTCTTGATAAGATCCGACGTGGTATGTATATTCTAATTAGAGAAGGTACCGTTGCTAAAAACTTAAAAGAATTATTACCTGCAGTCAATGAATCTAATAGTAATAGATTTTGCTTCTGCACTGATGATAAGCATATTGACGATATTGCTGCCAATGGATCAATTAATAGCTCAATTATTTATACTATAAACAACTCTAATTTAAATCCAGAAACAGCTATTCAAATGGCAACACTAAATCCATCTCTCTTATATAAACTAAATAACAAAGGAGCAATTGCCCCTGGATACATTGCAGATTTTATATTATTAGATGACTTAGAAAGATTTAAAATATCTCAAGTTTATAAAGAAGGTAAATTAGTTGTAAACAATAATAAACTTGTTAATTTCGATACAAATTTAGTAAAAAACGCAAATAACAATGCTTTTTATAATTCTATAAATCTTCCACCACTAAGTGAAGATAGTTTTAAAATTAATATACCAAATAAAGATGTAAAGATATTGAATGCAATAGAAATAATTCCAAACAAATTAGAAAGCATTCATTTAAAGCTCAATATTTCAGATATTAATTCAATAAAAGGTAGTGATTATAAATTTTTCACTTCATCAACTGAATATGACTTATTAAAAATCGCAGTTATTGAAAGGCATAAGGCTTCTGGCAATTTAGGACTTGGAATCTTAAAAGGTTTAGGAATTTCGGAAGGTGCAATTGGAACCACCATTGCTCATGATTCCCATAATTTAATAATTGCTGGAACAAATGATAAAGATATGCTATTTGCTGCTAAGGAATTGGAGCGAATGGGCGGCGGCATAATTGTGGTTAAAGATAAAAATATTCTTGCTCATATTAAACTTGAAATTGGTGGGCTTATGACAAATAGAACATATGGTGAAATTGAGTTTGATTTAAAAAATCTCCATTCAGCTATCAAAATCATAGCACCACAAATTGATTTCAATCCATTTTTAACATTATCGTTTTTATCATTACCAGTAATACCAGATTTAAAGATTACAGATAAAGGTTTATTTGATGTTATCAATTTTAAGTTTATTGACATTTTTGAATAGTTATAAAGGCAATCTTTAGATTAAGATTGCCTTTATATGCTTATACTAATCAATTTCATATTTCACCCCAGTAATAACTATTGAAATTTCTTTTATAAGATCAATTTTCATACTAATTCTACTTACCCTAGGACTTTCTATTACTCTTACAGTTGGCCTGAGCGGGAATCCTGGTATTGTTTCTTCAACCACAGCAACTTCTTCTGTGCTTAATTCTACAATAGTTCCTTTTGGATATGGAATTACTATTCTACAAAATATATTAACTATATTATAATCAAACATTGTTCCTGCATTCGACATTAAATATTCCAGTACATCACTTGGAAACATTGCTCTTTTATTCGGCAAGTCTGTTGATAAATTATCATATACATTGGCAATACTTACAATATTACTTAGTTCAATAATATTATCCTTAGTTAATCCATCTGGATATCCATTTCCATCTGGTCTTTCATGATGTTGAAGAACTATTAATTTACTTAGACTATTAATATTATAAGTAGTTGATAAATACTTATATCCAAGTCTTGGATGTTGTTTTAATATTTCTTTTTCTTCTTCACTTAAACTTCCCTGTTTATCAAATATCTCTCTAGGTACTAGTGATTTTCCAATATCATGTATCAATGCGCCTATACATAGAGCTTCCAATTTCTTTTTTGATAGTTGAAGAGCAATTCCTATAGTAAGTGATATTACTGCAACATTTACAGAATGAGAATACATATAATTATTCATACTTCGTATATCTACTAATGCAAGCATTACATCCCTTCGATTTAAGATATCATCAATTAAATCTACTGCCATCTTTCCGATATTATAAAAATAACTCTGCTCTTGCCAAGTATAATCACTTTCTTTATTCCTTACTGAATTATTATTAAGTCTTCCTATGTTAGAAAAAGCTTCTTTTATTGTTATAATTGCTTTTTGTCTAAGTTCTGGCTTAATAATATCTTCAATTTCTTCATTACTATATTTATCAACTATATATATTGATAAAATATTTATTTCCTTTATTTTTGCAATTGTATTTTCTCTTAAAACTACTCCAGCTCTAAGTAGAATTCTACCATTAATGTCATACAGCGATTTTCCAAGTACTGTGTTTGGCTTTACGTTTTCAATTGGGACTAATCTCAAAGCTTATATTCCCCCTAAATAAATCATTATTATTTATACCATACCCCTAAATATAGACCATATGTACATAGCCTTTCTTTATATAACACCTAACAATAACCAAACAATTAATTTAATTTTTTAATTATTAAGTAAATTAATCCTACCGTATAGGTGCATAAATATATTATATTACCTTAAACATCAAATTTCATTAATTAAATCTATTTATTTTTTTATTGTTTTTATTCTTTTCAGCCATCACTTGCGTAGGCTATTATATTAATTATACTCACAAGCCACACAATGTCCATATATTTCAACGTATTATAAATTTCCTGCGAAAATAAAACTACTTTCATTATACTCTTTGAAGGCTTTGCCTTGATAGGCAGTTACCAAAGAATAAAAAGAAATTGTTTTATATCGCCTATCAAAATGTAGTTTAGGCAATAGAAATAAAACAATTTCCTATAAATTCCTACTTAGATTCACTTAAAATAAATTTTTCTATTACTTTTACTATTCCATCTTCATCGTTTGAATCAGTAATAAAATTTGCAGCTTGTTTAATTTCTTCAGTAGCATTTCCCATAGCTACACCAAGACCAGCATACTTTACCATTGATAAATCATTACCAGCATCTCCACATGCAATTATTTCTTCTTGTTTTATCCCAAGATATTCGCCAAGTTTTTTTAATCCAAGTCCTTTATCTACTTCCTTATGAGTAAATTCCAAAAAGTAAGGTGCACTTTTAAACACACTATATTTCTCATAAATTTCACTAGGTAATTCCTTTATGGCTGGATCTAATATTTCTTGTGGATCTATCATCATGACTTTTATAATATCTTCATTGTCATCAACTTCATTGAAGTCCTTAATAGTAATATCAATTCCATTCATTGTAGCTTCATACTCCGTATATTGACTAGTTTTAGGCGTTATTAATCCATCCTTTGCAGAAAAAGCATGTATATTTACATTAAGTTTCTTGCTTATTTCATATATATATTTTAAATCATTTCCCTTTAAGCATACCTTTGAGACAATTTTTCCTCTAGTATTTTGAACTAATCCGCCATTAAAGCTAAGTACATAGTCCTCACCTTTTATTAAATCAAGCTCTTCTAAATACCTATTTAATCCATCTAATGGCCTTCCTGATGCTAATACTATCTTAACACCCTTTTTTTCTGCAGCTTTTATAGCTGCCTCAGTATTTTTTGAAACCTTCTTATCCGTTGTAAGTAAAGTTCCATCCATATCTAGTGCAAGTAATTTATACATTTTATTCCTCCATTTATATAATATAATTTACAGCATATTTATTGGTATTTTTTTTAGATATAATATGTTGCGATTAGATTGCTACATTATAAATATTTAAATTACCAAAGGCTATATATATGAATATGTTATTACAACAATATATTATATATTCACTGTTACTATTTCTTATAGTTTACAGGGATTCTATAGGAATTTCAATTATTATTAATAAATCTATTCCAAAATAATATAAAACCTCAAAATTTGTAACTAATAGTAGTTTTCTTTCATATCATGAATTGTATCTAAAACTTATGAGGTAATAGTTATGCTTGAGTCTTTATTATTAGTATCTTCGTTATGCATAGATTCTTTTGTTGCAAGTATTGCTTATGGTACTTCGAAAATTCGTATTCCACCCATATGCGCAGTAGTAATAAATTTAGTATGCACCATTACACTTGCTTGTTCTTTACTTATTGGCTCAATAGTTAAAAGCATACTCCCAAGTAACCTTCCCGCAATTTTAGGATTTGTACTTTTGATGTTACTTGGAATATATAGATTATTTGAATATATTTTTAAATCATATATTTCAAAATGCTCAAAATCCGATAGTCCCTTAACATTTAAGATCTTTGATTTTCAATTTGTCCTACAAGTTTATGCAGATGAAATAAAAGCTGACTTTGATAACTCAAAATGCCTAAATATTAAAGAATCATTTTATCTAGGTTTAGCATTATCATTAGATAGTCTTGCAGTAGGAATTGGGTCTAGCCTATGTAACATTAACTATACGGAAGTTTTAGTATTATGCTTTATCATAGGAGTTTCTCTAGTATCTCTTGGGGTAGTTATTGGACGAAAATTTGCTCAAAAAGTACACCTTGAATTATCTTGGTTATCAGGAGCTCTACTTATATTATTAGCAATACTTAGAGTATTAAAATGATAAATTTATACCCAGTTCATATAGTATATTATTACATGAATACTATAAAAACTGGGTATAAAAATTGCATCTATTATTTTCTTTATTCTTTAGAATACATATATGCTCTATTTATCTAAATTTATTTCTAATGCTTAAAATCGCAATTATTACCTCTTAACTACAACCTGCTCTGCTTAATAATTATTTTTAACTTAATACTATAAATTTACAAACCTATTGAACTGCTTATCTAATTCCTCTAGGTCTGATTGTAGAAACTTATGAAAGGTCTCCTTTTCTAACCTATATGAAAATATTGGAGAATTTAAAAACTTTAAATACTTTTCTGTTACCTCCATAATTTCTTCGTCTGGGATTTTATAAACTTCTCTAAGAAGATCAAAAAACGTACCACCTTCATACTGCTTTAACCTTCTTTCAGCTGCATACATAACACTCGTATACTTATCCCCACCAAATAAATCTACCTGTTCTTGTATTGATCCATATCCTTTTTTAAGCATATCAATATATTCATCTATAATAGCATCTTTGGAATTTCCTATATTTTTTCTAGCTATTATATTCTTTAAAACCTCATATGCCTTTTCTTCAGATATCCAAAACGCTTGCTCTAATATATCCGTCATCTTATAGAAAGTTTTACCTCTAACATTTGCTCTTGCGCGTTCTTCTATATATTCTAATAATCTCTCTTCAGTAGCCGTTAACATCTCTATCCCCTTCTTCCTAAAGTTCCATTATTTTTCTCAACTGATATATATCTATATTTTCTTCAAAAAGTTTAGATAATCTATCATATTCATTATCTTTATATTCATTTACTTTTTCTATAATTATATCTTCTGTAACAACAATATCGTTGTTCTCTTTAAGAGATTTAACAAATGAACTTATAAATTCTTCTGAATCAAACATACCATGAAGATAAGTTCCTGCAACAATTCTTTCTTTGTCGCATACACCTACAATATCACCGTCTAAATCCTTAATAAAAGGTATTGCTTTCTTACCAATCTTGCTTATTCCATTATGAATTTCATAGCCACTTATAGTGCTACCTTCTATAGACTTAATTGATTTTAGATCACATAAAATATTTCCCTTAGTCTGCTTTGTAACTTTCGTCTCATTAAATCGTGTCTTTATATCCAAAAATCCGAAACCATCCTCTTGAGATATATTACCCTCAACGCCTAATTTATCGAGTATCAACGTTCCAAGCATTTGATACCCTCCACAAATTCCTAAAATGGGTGTACCACTCTCTTTTAATTCTTTTATTTTATCAAATAATTTATTTTCTTTCATACTTCTTAAATCTTCAATTGTATTCTTTGTTCCAGGTATTATAATTAAATTTGGATTTTTTAATTCACTAGGTTTATCCACATATCGTATAGTCACATCTGGAATTCTATCTAAAATACTAAAATCAGTAAAGTTTGACATATGAGAAAGCCTGATAATAGCAATATCTAAAGTTCCAACTTCTTCTTTGTTCCTAATTCTTTCAGTTACACTATCTTCATCATCAATATCAAATTTTTCATATGGCATAACTCCAAGGACTGGAATATTTATAATATCCTCCAACTGTTTTATTGCAGGTTTAAATAGTTCTATATTACCTCTAAACTTATTAATTATTACCCCTTTTATTCTTTCACGCTCTGATTCGGGTAATAATTGAATTGTACCAACTATAGATGCAAAAACTCCACCTCTATCAATATCGGATACTAAAATTACAGGTGCATCAGCAATTTCTGCCATAGCCATATTAGATATATCGCTATCTTTCAAATTTATTTCGGCACAACTCCCAGATCCCTCCAGTACAATTACATCGTGCTTTTTGCTTAGCTTATCATAAGCTTTCTTAACTCTGACCTTTAAAGTTTCATTAAGTTCCTTGTATTTATAAGGCTCAATATTACAAAAAACTTTTCCATCTGCTATTACTTGTGTATATTCACCACTTGGTTTTAGCAAAACCGGATTCATCAATGCATCTGGCTCTAATTTGCAAGCCTCTGCTTGAACTACTTGAGCTCGTCCCATTTCTAATCCATCTTTTGTTACATAAGAATTTAATGAAATATTTAAGGCCTTAAAAGGAGCTACATTTAACCCTTGATTTTTTAAATATCTACATAGGGCTGTTACTAAAGTACTTTTACCAACAGAAGACGCTGTACCTAAAAACATTATACTTTTTTTATCCATTTCTTTACTCCCCTCAAATTCGAGTTCCAATACTTAACATTTATTTTTAATCTCTGATTTCCAACATTTGAATTCAAATTTTGAATTATTTTTCTAATTTATATCTTTAATCTAATAATCCGTTTACTGTTAAATATCCATAATTCTCTGTAATCTCTGTACCACTCTTATTAAATTTGATTGAACTCTTAAATATAGGACCATCAAAAACTAATGTATGATATTCTCCATTTTCTCCACAAGGATCACATCCTAAGTTTTTTATTTCATTAACAATATCTTTTGTTAATTCTTTTCCTAAGAACTCTATTCCTAGCGCCTTTAGATTTACCTTTTTAATTATAGCCTTAAAACCACAATCTATAAATTCATTAGTAAGCTTTTCCCTATTTTCTTGCCATAAAGGGAATACTCCTTTAATTTCTGCTGCCTTGCACCTATCTAAACACCAACCTCTATGTGCTTCTATATCTATATCTCCAAATACACAAATTTCAGCACCTTTATCTTTTGAAACTTTTAATGCCATCTCAAATTCTTCTTCATAATTATTCTTATTGCTACAATCTATTTCAATAAGTGGAATTTCCAATTCTTTAGAAATATCCTGAAAAACATTCCTTGGTATTTTATGAAAATACGAATCTTTTTTGCTTTCAAACGTAACTAATAATCCTATTATTTTATAACCACTTTTAATCATCCTATACAAGGCTAAAGTACAATCTTTTCCCCCGCTGAATGAAACTACAACTTTTTCTTTATCCATACTACCCCTCTTATTTGTTTTTACTTTAATTCAAATTCAGCAGCACATTTTCCGCTAAACTTTACTATTCTATATTTCCCAGCAGTTAAATTTTCAAAATTTTCTAGAGAAATAACTTGACTACTTGTTTTTCCCGGCTCTAAATTATAAGCGATTTCTATAAACATTTGTTCTTCTTTAAAAGGGACTTTACTCCATTTATTATCTACAAATTTTTCAACTGCATATTCTACTCCATAATAAGCTGATTGTTTTCCATTGTTTGTGATATACACAGTAATTTCTTTAGTATTTAGACCATATTCAGTTTTTTCTGTTTTCATAGTAATATTATTTTTAGATTCATCATTAACTTCCGTCACATCATTAGTTGAGTTTTTTTCAACCCAAGATCCATCTACTCCTAAATAGTATCCATCCACAGTATCATTGGAAACCATTTCTCCATTTTGGCTTAAATAATACCAAGCTCCTTTATACTGAACCCAGCCTGTTTTCATAGCTCCAGATTCACTCATATAATACCACTTGTTATTAACATTAATCCATCCTACAGCCATATTCCCATCGTCTTTAAGGTAATAAAAATTCCCCTTATCATTTACCCATCCAGTCTTTACACTGCCATTTTCATAATAACTCCAGCCATTATTGTTATTGATCCAGCCATTGTTAATTTCTGCATTAACTTTATTAGAGATTCCTACACTCATCCCTACAAACACGCTCATTATTGAAGCAATAAATTTTCTATTCATATCCTGCTCCTCTCATTATCAAAGCTTAATATTTCATCTGATTCCAACAATAAAATTATCCTATACATAACTTAAATTATTGTTCAGTTCTGTGCATTTTAAATATATTTTTCATTATTTTTATCAGTCTGTAATTCTCTTCATGACTTCGTACAGCAACTCTATAATATCTATTATCTAATCCAACATAATTGCTACAACTTCTAATTAATATATTATTCTTTAATAGTTCTTTTTTCAAATCTATTTTTATCAGGGTCTTTAATAAAATAAAATTCACACTTGGTTCAAAGACTTTAATTCCATCTATTTCTCTTATTTCATTATAAAGGTATTTTTTTTCATGGTCTATAAATTCTATAGATTTCTTTATATAATTCTTTTCATTAAGTGCTGCTTTTGTTGCTATTTCTGCCAAGATATTTATATTCCAAGCTGGAGATATAGATTCTATCTTCTCTTTTAATGTTAAATCACTGCAAATAGCATAACCGATTCTTATACCTGGAAGCGCAAAAAATTTGGTCAAAGATTTTATTATAATTAAATTTTTATATTCATCTATATATGGAATCATAGAAAAGCTTTCTTTTCCAAAATCCAAAAATGATTCGTCTATTATTACCCTAACATTATTTATCTCTGCTTCGTCCAAAATTCTTTTTAATAACTCTATTTCAGTTATAACACCTGTTGGATTATTTGGATTACATATAAATATTAAATCTAAGTTTTCATTTATATCCTGTAGAATATCTTCTTTTATATTAAAATCATTTTCCTCTTTTAAATTATAATAAATAATATTACTATTTATTGCCCTTGCTGCCTCTTCATACTCTGAAAAAGTTGGAGCCAAAATTAATGAATTCTTTGGATTAACTCCTCTTACTGCATTAAATAAAACTTCCGCTGCTCCATTACCTAAAATCAAATTTTCTTTGCTAACATTTTCAAACTTTTCTATTGAATCCTTGAGCTCAAAATAAGTTATATCAGGATATTTCTCAATTTCATCTATACCTTCAATAATCGCATCTTTTACCCCCCTTGGCATTCCCAATGGATTAATATTAGCTGAAAAATCAATTATGTCTTTGTAATTTATTTTGTTTTCTCTACTTATTTCTTTAGCATTTCCACCATGTCCAAAGCTTGCCATGACTTTCCTCCCTATGCATAGTGCATATATGTTTCAATTAAATTTCTCCACTTCAATCTTAATTTATTTTTAGCTTGCTATACGCTTAAATATAAATTTATTATTTCAATATATACATTAATTTCAATTTAATATTAACTCTCACATCTCTATATTATAATATTCGTTAACCACTCAAATTTCTGACATTTAAAACATTGTTATCATTAGCTTTCTAAATATTAAAGTGAACACAAATCCTATAAAAAATGATAAATAAAGAACCTTAGCAGTCTTCTTAACATCATTAATATCAATTTCTTTAATTTTATCTCCTATTGTAGGCTTACTTACAAGTTTTCCAAAATAATAATTTGCCCCTCCAAGCTGTACCCCTAATGCACCAGCTATAGCTGCTTCTGGATGTGCACTATTAGGACTTGTATGATTATATCTATCTCTTCTATATATCTTAAAGCTATTTTTATAATCATATCCTAAAAATGCAGAAGCTAATATTATCAACATGCCCGTTATCCTAGCTGGAATAAAATTAAAAACATCATCCAATTTCGCCGGGAAATATCCAAACTCTATGTATTCATCGTTCTTATATCCAAACATCGAATCTAATGTATTCACTGCTTTATATGCAAATGCAAGAGGCGCTCCAAAAATCATAGCATAAAATAACGGAGCTATGACCCCATCAGCCATATTTTCTGCTATAGTTTCAACAACTGCTTTTATTATTCCTTCTTTACTCAAACTTGCAGTGTCTCTCCCAACTATAAATGATAACTGCTTTCTTGCACCATCTAAATCATTTATTAATAAAAACTTAACTACTTTATATCCTTCAACAACTAATGCTTTCGATGATATACAAAAATATATCAAAATCCCCTCTAAAATAATTCCAAAGTAAATATTGAATTCTCTCGATAAGTTAACAATTGCGAATGCAATTGCAAATATTATTGACACAGTAAGAATCCATACAATGAGACCTGCTGCTTTTAAATGCTTTCTAAGGATTCTTCTAAACATTGCTTCAAGTTTTTTAGCCACATATCCAATTCCTCTAACTGGATGAAACGGATTATTAGGATCCCCAATTAATAAATCCAAAACAAATCCTATACTAAGTTCAATCATATAGTTCTCCTCGTTATTTTCTTTCGCATCTCAAAAATAATTCTAATCATATTTTCTTACTGTATTTGAGATACATTTTCTATTTCAAATTGTTCATCTTTTCTTATTTTTATTGTAAGTTCGTACCCTTCTCCATTGCTAGGCTGCCACTCATAGAATTTTTTCTTACTATCATAAAACATTTCTAATAGTATACCTATACTTCCTCCATGAATAACTCCCAAAGCAGTATCTATATTTTCTTTAATGAGATAATTTATAAGCTCCATAAATCCATCATTAACTCTTTTTCTAAATTCTGCTCTGCTCTCTCCGCTTGGACATTTTACATTTTCTTCTTTGTCTTCTATCCAAGTTATATACTCTTTTAACAGTTTTAGTTCTTCATATGATCTTAATTCAAAATCACCAAAATCATACTCAAAAAACTTACTTAGAATTTCATACTTATTCTTCGGACAAATAATTTCTAATGTTTGATTTGCTCTCTTTGCCCCACTCGTAAAGTAAAAATCGCACTTTGTATACTTAACCCTTCTAGAAATTTCCCTTAATTGCTCTTTCCCGCTTTCACTTAATTCAACATCACTTTTACCGCAATATAATCGTCTTTCATTGCAATAAGTTTTTCCATGCCTGACCAAATATAACTTAATTTCTTTCATATCTTAATCGTTATAGATTTTTAATTAAATCTATAACTACTTTACCTCTTTCTTTAAATTGTATTATTTTTCAATTCCTCTTCAATTCCGAAAAATATTCTACATACATGAGAAGAATGCTTTGCTAGGAACTGAAGTAATCGCCCATTTTCTTCTCTCCATATTCTATCAATTTTTTCGATTGGAACAATTCCGGAATTTATTTCATCACATATTATTATTTTATTTTCTAACAAATCCATTTTATCTTTTAAAGCTTCTATTGGGTTAAGCTTATTAGAAATACACGCTTTAACAAAAATATGTAATCCACATATGATTTCCTTATTATATTCTATATTTTCATCTCTACAGAAAAATATTTGTTCATGACTTACTTTATATTTTTCTTTTACATAATCTAATTTTCCATTATAGGCTCCACCAAAAATTAATTTCATAAATGCCCCTTCCCCTTACGGAATTATTCCTAGTATTAATATTCCAACTACCTCACCTATGACCAAAGCAAATCCAGCAACATCTCCAGATATTCCACCAAATTCTTTTCTGCATTTTTCTACTGACAATTTAATTCCTAAACTTATTAATAAAACTAATATTATTCCATAAATATTTAATAAAATTACTGATATTATCAATGTTATTATCAATGTTATTATCATAATAAGCTTATCATAAACATTAGTCCCTTTTTTAAAGTAAGTCCCTAAAGTACTTTCTTTTATAGTTGCTCTGCTTAAAAGATAATACGCTACAACACTTCTGCTTATTATTGGAATCAAAATTAATGTATAAAGAGAATTATTCTTTTCTAAAATAGAATATACCCCTCCAAATTGTAAAAAGAACAAGATCACTAGGGATATTACTGCAAACGCTCCTGTAGCTGAATCTTTAAGTATTCTGAGTTTCTCTTCCTTACTTCTCCTTGAAAGAATTGCATCACAAACATCCATAAAACCATCTAAATGAAGCATTCCTGTTATTATAAATGGTACTATGGTAATTATCGAACTCTTTAAAATTATTGAGATATTTAATATACTCGCTAAATAATATATTATACTCCACAAGATTCCAATTATTAATCCAATCAGTGGGTAAAATTTCATCATATTTTTTACTCCATCATCGTCCCATTCAACATATGGAGTTGGAAGTATCGTAAACATGCTTAATGCCATAATAAATCCTTTGTATAATTTCTTCATAAAGTTACTTTCTCCTCATGTTTAATATACTTAATTAATCCGAAGCTACATTCTATAACATTCCCACAATACTTTGTTAAACCTCTATTTATAATAGCTAGTTCTTTCTTGAAATTTTCAGTTATTTCATCATATTGTATTGCATCATTAAATATGTAATCACTCACAATAACAACATTCTTTGCATTATTCATAACTTGCTTTATATCACTTAATATCTTATGAGAAGGATTTTTTATAATATGATTTTCAACAAACATCTCATTAGTCAAAAGGGAAGTTATACTATCTATAAGTACAGTATCCTTGCAATTGATCATATTAATCACACTATCCAAATCTCGAGGAACTTCTAGTGTCTTAAAATTCAATCCTTCTCTACTTTTTTTATGTTTCTCTATTCTCTCTTCATCTTCTCTATCATATGGATTCATAGTGGCAATATATATAACTTCATTTCTATTTAAGGATAGAGCTATTCTTTCTCCAACTTCTGATTTACCACTCTTAGAACCTCCAATTATTAAATAATTCATATACTCTAATTTAAGCCCAAAATACTAATAAAAATAAATTACTTCTCTATACCTATCCTTGAGCCTATTCCTTTCTCATATGGATGTTTTACAGCTTTAATTTCTGAAACATAATCTGCAAGTCCAACTAACTTTTCATTAGGATTCCTTCCAGTTAGAACAACTTCTAATCCTTTGGGTTTGTTTTCCAAAAAATCTATTACCTTACTTAAAGAAATTAAATCTAAATTAGTAGATGCAATCACTTCATCTAATATTAATAAATCAAAATTTTCTTCTATCGCCTTCTTAGTAACTTTAGAAAATCTTTCCTCATGCTCTCTTTTAGTCTCTATCTGCTCTTCTTCACTCATAAATTTAAAAAATTTCTTTACTGGAGCACCTTTAAAAACTTCAAAGTCATTTCCTAGCTTATCAATAGAATTTAATTCACCCGTTTCATTATCCTTTAAAAATTGTGTTAACAAAACTTTCTTTTGACGTCCAACAGCTCTCATTCCGAGGCCCATAGCCGCTGTTGTCTTGCCCTTTCCATCTCCACAATAAATATGAATAAGTCCTAATTCCATAAACACTCTCCTTTCTTATTCATAAAAATAAGTAATTTTATATTCAAAAATGCTGCTTAATCATTACTCTATAAGCATTTGTCAAAACAAATATATTATTATCAAATTATTAAAACATAATATCATAAGTTTTAACCGCTTTACATACTCATGTTTTCATAGAGTATACAGTTATTATAACATATTCTTTAAATTCCATATTAACCCCACTATGATGATCTTTTACTTCCTTGCACGACTAGAAATATACCACTTATAAAAAACAGCTATACGCTTATGAAAAGAGCATCTATACTGCAATACGGAACTTTTCTACAAAAAAACATTCCTTAGTAGTTTTTTACTTATTATTTACTTTCATGTGCCTTATTAAATTATAAATAGTTAATTTAATCCCCTACAATCATTTAAATATTTATCATTTATTCATAGCCTTAAGTTCATCTAAATAACTGTCGTTAATTTCTGCTTCTTCAAAAGTTGCCATGTTATTCATAACCGCACATGCAGATTTCATTATTGAAAATGCTAATGGGCATCCACTTCCTTCTCCAAGTCCCATATCTAAGTCTAATATTGGACTTAAGCTTAGCTCTTTCATTGCAACTTTAAATCCTAATTCTTTTGAATCATGTGAAGTAAACATATAATCTCTAGCTTTTGAATTTAATTTAAATGCTATAAGTGCAGCAACTGCTGATATAAAGCCATCAATAACAACTGGAACTTTATAATAAGCAGAGCCTAAAAAAACTCCTGCCATAGCTGCTAAGTCAAAACCTCCAACTTTCGAAACTACGTCTATTGGATCATCTTTTGCTGGATTGTTCACCTTTATTGCTTTCTTAATAACTTCCTTCTTTTTCTCAAATGCTTCGTCTGTGATTCCAGCACCTCTTCCTACAACTATTTCCACTCTTACGTCTGTTAATGCTGACAACACGGCACTACTAGTAGAAGTATTGCCAATCCCCATCTCTCCAACACCAAGAATTTCATAGCCTAGTTCTTTCGCATTTTTAACAGACTCTATTCCAATTAAAATTGCTTTCTCTGCTTCTTCACGTGTCATTGCAGGCCCCTTTGCAATATTATTAGTTCCTTTTCTTATCTTTTTATTAATTACACCAGGATAGCTAAAATCACAGTTAATGCCAACATCTATCACCATAAGCTCAGTATCATTTTCTTTTGCAAGAACTGCTACTCCCGTTAATCCTTTTGTGAAGTTAATTGTTTGTGCTAACGTTACCGATTGAGGCGCAGAAGCAACTCCTTCTTCAACCACCCCATTATCTGAGGACATTATTATAACCATTTTTTTTGTTATGTTATTTTTCACTTTTCCTGTAATGCCCGCAAGTTTTATAGCAATTTCTTCTAGCTTTCCTAAACTCTTAAGCGGCTTTGCAAGTGATGTCATTCTTCTATCTGCTTCAGCGATTACATAAGCATCTGCTTTTCTTATACTATTAATAATATCTCTTAATTCTTTAGAATTAATGTTCATTTCATTTCCCCCAATTATATACGCTATTATTTTTTGTTTTAATATAACATAAATTCATAAAAAATGTGTATAATTTATTTTTTATCTTTAAAATAATTCATTTCACATTCGAAATCTAAAAGCTGAAGATTTTGTTCTTGAATAACTCCTATCAGAAGTTTCGAATAAATTTCTTCTCCCTTGTCATTTTCAACTGTACTATATCCAGCCTTTTCTATAGCATTAGCCTGATCTAGATAATCAGCCGCCTGGAAAACTCCACTTTGTTTATATCTTTTATTATTGCTGAGAAATTCCCCATAATCTTTCATGGAATCTTCTTTACTACTATATACCCGAAAGTAATCCTCGATTTTTTGTTTATAATACTCTGAAGTACTCATTTTAATTTTTTTCCCTGTCCATCCTGAATCTGCTTTTATTCCAAATAGATTATTGGCTTTGGTACTTAAATCTGATTTTCCCCAGCCACTTTCTAATATTGCCTGCGAAATAGTTATAGAAGGAAGAATACCATACTTATCATATATCTCAATTGCCTCTGGATATAAATCATTAATAAATCCTTGCTTAGATTCATCTTTTAAATTATTCTTTTGAGATCCAATATATTTTAAATCATCTAAATACTCATATACTTTTTCTTTTTGTTCTTTATCAAAAGATAGCTTATCTAACACTGTATCCAAGTCAACGAGCTTATATTGACTATTTTTAATTTTAATGCTTGTACTACTATTTTTATCTATGAACATATTAGCTAATTGATTTATGCTACTATCTGTTGCTTTAGAAAAATCATTTTTATATCTAACACCATCAATAGCCGCCATGAACTTCCAATTTACTTGAAGTTTACCTTTGCTCGCATTATCTGCATCCTGTATATACATTTTTGTGTTTAAATCCTTAAGGTTTATATTATTATATTTTGCCATATAGCCGCTATAAACTCCAAAAATAGCAAAGGCTATAATACCAAATGCTATAATATTTAGTATAACTCTTTTAAATCCTCTTTTTCTTTTTCTCGTGTTCATAATAATTCTCCCTTTCATCCCACATAAAAAATATATGATTATAAATGAACAATCATAGCCAAAAAAACTTCTCTTAATAAGCTATAAAATGTTATGCTAAAATAATAAAATTACATTCGGAATTTCAGTAACCCAATGTTTAATGATAACTTATATTATCTATAAGTTATATATTTAAATTATATAATGTAAATATAAATTTCAGATAACTATTTTTATTAAACTTCTATTACTTTTTAAATAATATTTCGACAATCACTTATTCTTTTAAATATATTTTCAAGTGTAATTACTAAAAAAATTATTAATGAACTAACAGCTAGCTTCTTTAACATAAAATCGTATATATGTTGCAATTCATAATTCATAATGTAGATTTCACAATTCGCAATTACTGCTAAAATTCTTTCAATATTTTCAGAATTATGATAAAGAATTATTTTTGCAATATATATTCGCAAAAAAATAAAGAGCCTCTTTTTGTGATATCATCATTATCCCAAGAGTACTCTTCAATTTAATTATCATGTATATTAGTTTGCTGGCTCCCATTTGCAGCGAACTGGTGATATAATAGCGCTTTCTTTCTTTAATTCCTTGAATGCATTATCAATTTCTTTACGATCTAAACCAGATAACTTTTCAACCTCACCTGCGCTAACTGGCTTTCCAGCCTCTCTCATAACTTCTAAAACTTTTTCTTTAACGCTCATTACTTTAACTCCCTTCAGTATGAATTATTTATTTTCTTTGATTATATTCCAAAAAGATAATTTAATCAATAATCATTTTCCAATAAAATCTATTATTGATTTTAGATATTCTTTCTTGTGTACACAAAATTCATGAGCTCTTATATTAAATTTTAACTTTTCATCAATTGAAAAAGCCATAATATAGTCATAGCGACCTAATACCAGCTTCTTAAATTCACTAACTGATAGCTTTACCATCTTTTCCACTTCAGATCCAATATTAAATTTAGGATCTTTTATATTATATAAATATACTTCACATATTTCATTATTTAAGAAGCTATTTAGATTAAGTTTTTCTCTTATACTTCCAACAAATCTTAAGTTCCTAGAATTAATTTCTATTCCTATTTCTTCCTTAACTTCACGTTTTAATGCATTTTCTATTTCCTCTCCAATATCAACATGTCCTGCTGCTGATATATCATATAATCCTGGAAAATCTTTTTTCTTATATGATCTCTGTTGAAGATATATCCATTTTTCATTGCTAGACTCATCTACTATCCAACAATGAACAACCTTATGTAGAAGTCCATTTGCATGTATTTCTGAACGAGAAGCTATACCAATTTCATTTAATTCTTCATCGTAAAATGACAGTTTCTCTTCACTTTCCGTAAGAATCTCCCCCTTTTATCTATTTTCTTTCAATGAAAACACTTTTATAGCTATATTAACATCTCATAACCAATTTTTCTATCCAACAATTTTCTTTATACAAATGCTATTACTATCATTTATATATGGTCCATAGTTTTTACTTAACTTATAGCCCATACTCTCGTATAAACTAACAGCTGCCTTTTGCCTGCTTCCTGTCTGTAAAATAATATTTTTAACATTACTTTCAATTGCCAACTTTTCAATTTCTTTTACTATAATTAGCTACCCCTCTGCCTCTATCTTCTAATGATACATATACCTTCTTCACTTCTGCTAAATCATAATCAAGAAATTTTAAGCATCCACAACCTATTGGTTTTTTGTCATCATATATTACAATTGTCTTTAGATCTCTAACTGTATTGTGTGATGAATAATTATTTTGCATCTCCCCATATATTTCGAATAACTCCTCATCAAGTTGCTTCTCTAAAAACTTAAAATCTACATCTTCCTAAGTGGTTCTTTTGACTATATAATTCATTTTTACCCTCAATTTATTTTTTATCTTTCATCAGAAACTCTACTAATTTTTCTTCATGATTAAATACTAATTCATAATTAAATTTTGGTTTCTCTATTACTATTAATTTAATCTTGGCTTCCCGAACTGCCTTAAGCTTTTCTAGAACTCCACCTTCTTTACCACTGTCTTTAGTCAAAATTGCCTTAATATTATATTGGCGAATAAATGCTTTCTCCAGTTCATAAGATATGGGACCTTGAAGTGCTATAATATCTTTAATATTAATTCCCTTCTCGACTATCTTTTCCAATACTTTAGGTGATGGTAAAATTCTATGTATCACTCTATGGTTAAACTCTAAATTTACAAACTTAGAAACATTATTTCCGCCTGTAGTATTTAAAATATTTCCGTCTATATTTTTTATAATTTTAATAGCCTCGTCATAATCTTTAACTCTTACTATATCTTCTCCAGTAATACGCTCAAGAGCACCTAATCTTTCATATCTTATATACTTAATCTTAAGATAATTTGCGCACTCTAATGCAGTCTTTGTAACTTCTTGTGCATAAGGATGAGAGGCATCAACTAGCATATCAATTTGATTGACCTCTATCCATTTTAGCATTTCTTCTGCATTCAAAGGCTTTGTGTTTAGCTGCTTTATATTAAATTCCTTGAGTAACTCTCCTCCATACGCTGTAGCAGTTGTAACAGCAATATCATTAGTGTATTTATTTATTAACGATAAAATTTTTCTTCCTTCTGAAGTTCCTAAGATAAATCCAATCATACTTTCTCCATTCCAGATTGCCAAGACACATTTTAAAAAACAATAAGCCAACCATGCTAATTTATTTCAAATTTATGTAGTTCATCATCAACTCATTATTTTCTTTCATATGCCTAAATACAAACTATCTCTATCTTTTATTTTCATAACCTCTAGGTGTTATAAAGCTTTCATCTTTATAATAACTTTTTGAATTTCCTACTATTACAATAGACATCATATCTACTATATCTTCATCAAAATCTTTGATAGTAAATAATTTATAACTTTGCCCTTCTCTAAGTGCATGTCTTACTACTGCCACTGGAGTGCTATCCGTTCTAAACTCTCTTATTATATCAATACACTCTCTTAAATAGTCAGGTCTTCCTTTACTTTTAGGATTATATAAAGATATTACAAAGTCTCCTTCTGCTGCAAGTTTTACTCTCTTCTTTATATCTTCATAAGGTGTCATTAGGTCACTTAAGCTAATATTGCAATTATCATGCATAAGAGGCGCCCCAACTACAGAACCTGCTGCACTACTTGCAGTAATACCTGGAATTATCTCCACATCCTCATCTTTTTTAAGTTCAAGTATCAATCCAGCCATTCCATAAATACCTGCATCTCCAGTACTTATTAATGCAACATTCTTATCTTTACATAAATTTAAAGCTTCCTTGCATCTAGCTTCTTCACCTTTCATTCCTGTCGAATATAACTCTTTATCTTTAACTAAGTCTTTTATCATGTCAATATATTTGTTATATCCTACGACAACATCACTATCTTCAATGGCCTTTAATGCTCTCAAGCTCATATTCTCAATGCTTCCAGGCCCTATTCCTATTACTCTTAATTTTCCCATACTTCAATCAACCTCTTTCGCTTCATTTTTATCCTTTGAATAAAATCTAATTCTTATTATCTAATTCTATATTATAGCATTTCACTCTAATATAGGTAAGATAGCATTTGCAATCTTAAAATGCAACTTACCTATTGTATATTTTTCTCATCGAAACAATTTTGATCATATGATATTCCATTACCTGAAATAAAATATTATATTTTGAAATATTGCTTTTTCTCTACTCACATTTCTATATTTATGGGATATATTAGCTACGAATTTAATAGAATTACCTTTTTGTAATGAATACTTTTGATCATCAATATCTATCTCTACTTCACCTTGAGTTACTATAATATATTCTTCAACACCATCACTATGTGGAGTAGATACATGATTGCACCCTGGTTCTAATTCAATAGTGAAAATTTCAAAACCTCTATTTGCATCAAAAGGAAATATGGGATATAACTTCATTCTGGCATCGTCTTCTATAATCGGATCAATATTATTTTGATCCACTATCTCTAATTCATCCTGCTCTTCATCAATAAAAAAGGAAAATGATACCTTTAATCCAGTTGAAATTTTCCATAAAGTCGATACTGTCGGATTTGATTGTCCTCTCTCTATTTGACCTAACATAGCTTTACTAACTCCAGTCAATTTTGCTGCTTCATCCAAACTTAATTCTCTCTTATTTCTGATTTCCTTTAATTTGCTTCCAATAATCGAATTTAAATTTCTCATATTCTACTCCTTTGCTCGAAAGTATTGTATGTTATAACATATACATAAATAATATATTGCACAAAATATTATTCCCGTATATAATATAACATATCTTACTAATTAGATTCACAACTTAATTTCAAATATTTTAGATAAGGAGTCTTTTAAATGGCAAAAGCATTTCTATTAGGAGTCGCAGCATCATTTTTCTTTGCATTCACATTTATATTAAATCAACAAATGAATATTTCTGGCGGAAGCTTTTTATGGAGTTCATCACTTCGATATATCTTTATGTTGCCACTCTTGCTTATTATTATGATTATAAATAGACAATTAAATCCTGTATTAAATGATATAATTAATAAACCTATTCAATGGATTACTTGGAGCACAATAGGCTTTGGATTATTTTACGCTCCTTTAAGCTTTGCATCTGCATATGGTGCATCATGGCTAGTTGCTGGAACTTGGCAATTAACTATAATTGCTGGTGCTCTTATGTCTCCATTATTTTTTAAAAATATTAAAACACCTGCTGGAATATGCAAAGTAAGAAATACACTTCCGAAAAAATCCCTGTTAATGTCCTCTTTAATATTACTAGGTATATTTTTAATGCAGTTTGAACAATCAAAAAATGTCTCTTTTTCAGAAATAATCTCTGTAGTTATTCCCGTTATTCTAGCTGCATTTGCTTACCCACTTGGTAATCGCAAGATGATGGAAATCTGCGATGATAAATTTAATACCTTTCAGAGAGTATTCGGAATGACTTTATGTAGTATGCCCTTTTGGATATTAATATCAATATTCGGGGTATTATCTGCTGGTATGCCAAGTAAAGGACAAATACTTCAATCCTTAGTCGTTGCTATTTTTTCAGGAATTATTGCCACAATACTTTTTTTTAAAGCAACTGACATAGTAAGTAATGATACGCATAAATTAGCCGTTGTAGAATCAACACAATCCGGAGAAGTAATATTTACTCTTATAGGTGGAGTATTTATATTTCACGATAAGTGTCCAACATTTGTTGGACTAGCAGGCATAGTACTAATAGTAATAGGCATGATTTTAAATAGTATTGTTAAATCATAAAATTATTGATTTAACAAAAAGCCAGCTTTGAGCATTGATACTTATAATCAATTAGTATCATTACTTTTTACGACTAGAAATTTTTATATTTCCGTTCTTGTAAAAAACAAGAAGAGATGTTGCTTCTTCTACTTGTCAATAAGTATTTTTCACAACATCTCTTAATATTTCTTATTCTTCTGCTGGCTTGAAGGTTCCTTCAATAAATTTATTAGGATTAAATATATGCTCTATTCTTGGTAATGAAATCCCCAAAGTTTCTCTTAAAACATCTTCTACTGTTTCTACAGCTATAATAGTTAATTGTTCCTTAACTTCTTGTGGAACCTCATTTAAATCAACTACATTATCCTTTGGAATTAGTACTTTTGTAATTCCAGCTCTTTGAGCTCCTAATAACTTTTCTTTAAGTCCTCCTATTGGAAGAACAGCTCCTCTTAGAGTTATTTCTCCTGTCATTGCAAGTTTTGAATCCACTTTTATGCCTGTAACAAGTGATGCAAGTGCAGTAAATAATGCAATTCCTGCTGATGGTCCATCCTTAGGAACAGATCCTGATGGAACGTGAATATGAATATCTCTTTCTCTAAAGTTTATAGCATTAATTGGCAATCTTGATTTTAATAAACTTAAAGAGATTTGCGCAGATTCTTTCATAACATCTCCTAGCTGTCCAGTTAAGACAATTTGTCCACTTCCTAGCATTCCTGTCGCTTCTATGAAAAGTATTTCTCCACCTACAGATGTCCACGCTAGTCCAGTTACAACTCCTGGGACATTATCATCTTGAGCCTTATCATGACTTGAAACCTTTCTTCCTAATAAGTCCTCTAAATCATCTTCTTTAACTTTAAAAGGTAATTCCACCTTATTAGATACAATCTTTTCTGATGTAACTCTTGCAAGAGTCGCTATTTGCTTCTTAAGGCCTCTTACTCCAGCTTCTAAAGTATATTCACTTATAATTCTTTCTAAAGCTTCATCTTCTATAACAAGCTGACTACTATTTAATCCATGATCTTCAAGAACCGATGGAATTAAATGATTCTTTCCTATATGGAATTTCTCATTCATAGTATAACTAGAAATTTGAATTACTTCCATCCTATCTAATAAAGGCCTTGGTATAGTATCTAGAGAGTTCGCTGTAGCAATAAAGAATACATTAGATAAATCATAAGGTACATCTAAATAGTGATCAGTAAAAGTATCATTTTGTTCTGGGTCTAATACTTCTAATAATGCACTTGCTGGATCTCCATTATAGCTAGCCATTAACTTATCTACTTCATCTAAAACCATAACTGGATTTATTTCTCCTGCTTTCTTTATACTTTGAATAATTCTTCCTGGCATTGCACCTACATAAGTTCTTCTATGCCCTCTTATTTCAGCCTCGTCACGAACTCCGCCTAAACTTAATCTTACATATTTTCTGTTTAAGGCTTCTGCAATACTCTTTCCTAAGCTTGTCTTACCTACTCCTGGAGGACCTACTAATAATAGAATAGAACCCTTTTTATCATTTTTAAGCTGCATAACTGCTAAATGTTGTATTATTCTATCTTTAACTTTTTCTAATCCATAATGCTGCTCATCTAATATTCTTCTTGCTTCTTCTAAATCAATGTCCTTAAATTCTTGTTTTTTCCAAGGAAGCTGAATTAATAATTCTAAGTAGTTTTTAATCACATTGTATTCAGCACTATTTGGACTTTGGCTTTCTAATTTTTCTAGTTCCTCTAAAGCAACTTCTTTTATTTCATCAGGCATTTGTGCCTCTTCAATTCTATTTAAGTAGTTCTTGTCCTTTTTAGAAGCTGAGCTTTTTCCTTCATTTAATTCTTCTTGAATAGCTTTTAACTGCTCTCTTAATACTGTTTCCCTATAATTCTTATTAGCTTTTTCTGTGAATCTTTCTGCTAATTCAAATTGTAATTTTAAAGATTCTTTTTGTTTTAATAAATAATCTATAAATTTAAGGCCTCTATCCTTTAATGATTGAGTTTCCAACAAATCATATTTTTCCTCATTTGAAATTTGCATGAAATGAGATAAATAACCCATAAGCTTATTCAAATCTTTTTGACCTTCTACAGCCAACATAAACTTTTCTGATCCTTTAAAATTCTCACTAATTTCACGAGTGACTTTTTTAATATACTCTACCATTTCGTCCTTACTTTTTTCTGTAAGATCAATAATATCGGGTGCAAATTCGAATTCAGCTTTAATAAAATCTTCCTCAATACTAAATGTTTTAATTTCAACTCTATCTAATATTTTAATTTCTGCTTTATATCCCTTTTCTGTTTTTTCAATTGCATTTACTTGAAATGTAACACCAACTCTATGAAAATCTTCTTCCTTTAACTTACTTTGACCAAAGTTTTGTTTTAAAGGTAATGCAATATTAACTATATCTTCATCTGATAAACTTTCAACTTGAATTTCACTAAATTTATTAAATTTTAGTGTATGGTACATTCCAGGTAATAACACTATATCTGACACAGGAATTACTCTTCCTATATTATTTTTATTATCTAAATTTATCATAATAATCATCCTTCCTATTAGAACATTCTTAAACGAGCATTCATTTAAAGATTAGTTAAGCAATAGCGAGATACTTCTGCAATTATATTTCACAAAATCTCTCGCACTAAAAACAGTCCTTTTAATTATATAAGTAATGCCTCTTGCACTATTCTAATGAGTTCCTTTAGCAACTCAATTTTTTCATTTTCATCAATACATGAATTAATAGCAATTGATTTTACTGGATAAAAAAGTATTGCTTTTAAATTATCATTTTGAAGATTTTTAAAAACTTTTCTTTCTTTCATTTCATCAAGAAAATTATTTAGGTTATTTATTCCCCTCTTAGTCAAGCATTGATTTGATAAAGCTGGACAATTAGCAAATTGATCTACGAAATGAAAGACTTCTCCATGCTCCCTAATATAAATAAAATACTCTTTAACAATAATTTCAATAACTTGCTGACCATTCATCTTATTGTTAAGTTTACTGAGTATGTAATCAAAAATATCTTCAGAATATTCAAGATATATGTCTTGTAACATGACTTCTTTATTTTCATAATAAATATATACTGTAGCAGGTGATACCCCTGCTTCTTTTGCTATCTTCGAAATAGACGTACCGTGAAAGCCTTCTTTAAGAATTAATTTAATAACTGCTTCCTTTATGTTCTTTTGCTTTTCATCGTCTTTCCTTCTCATTTAAACACCTCTATTATTATATTTCTATAATAAATGAACATTCTTTTATTGTCAATATATATTCCATCAATTTTATCTTATTAAATGTTAATTTTCTTTTAAAATCTACATAAAGAAACTAAAAACATAATTTGTCTGTTTTTAATCTAGTAAAAAATACATCACTCCTAATTATCAAAAGTATTAAAAATCGCTATTCAACTTTAAAATAGCGATTTTTAATACTTTCCAAACTTTTATGTTTAAAACAAGCAGTAACTTAAATCAAACAATGCCTTACATATTTAATACGTGCCTACATTCGCTAGCACATTGACTACATACATCAGCACAAGTTTGACAATGTCCATCATTGAATCTTCCGCATTCTTTTGCACAGCTTTCACATACGGCAGCACATACAGTAGCTATTTCTCTTATATGACCGCTTCCTCTTGAAATAAAACAAGCTGTTGTAGAGCAAATTTCAGCACAATCTTGAAGTGATTTAATACAATACATCCTATCTCTAGCATCACTATGTTGTAAACATAAATTTAAGCATTCCTCACATATTTGCACACATTTACTGCAAGCATCAATGCAATATTGCATTGGATTTCCTTCTGATATTAATGAATTTGAATGTCTGGTCATAGTTGCTTCCATTTTTGTTTCCTCCTTTATTATTTTATTGATAACAAAATATATTTTCTTCTAAGGCACTAAAAATATACTTTGTAATTTCTGCTTAAGTCGCCTATAAAATTCAAAAAGGATACATTAATATATTGATAATTTTTTGTATACACTTTTTAGTTTATACTTGTTATATCTTAAATATCTTTGTACTGAATATATTTGTGCATCAAAAACAGGAGCAGATTAAGTAACATCTGCTCCTAATTTATATATGTTCTATATTTAAATTCTTTTATACAAGCTAACGACATGTACTTCCCAAAACTCATCCACCCATAAACCAACTATTGTATCAACCGAAAAATTCCAATTTTTAATCAAATTTGTGGCTTCTTCTATTTGCCTATAATGCACCTCAGCATCCACTGGATTCGCAGCACAGTCATAATGACCTACCAATCCAATTATTTTGGATTTATGAGCCTTAACTGAAATATTAATCTTATCTTTTAATCTACTTGAATAAAACGGATTCCCTTCTGACACTATCTTGTCAATGCCAGGCTCAGTTATTAAATCCACATACTCCACATTAAAATTTTCTTTTATCCAATTTATTACTGGAATCTGAGTCCTTCCGTCAATACAATTTAAAACTGTCCCAAAGCTTTTTTTCATTCATACCACCTAAAACTATTATTCTTAGGTAAGATATGAATATAAGTTAGCGTTTGCTATCAATCTCTTCAAATAAAGATGATAAATGCAATCTATATTTCATTTTTATCTCTAAATTCAATTTCTGTGCCCTCAGGAGCCTTTAGTTTAAATAAGAAACTATCCTCAACTTTATATATCACTTCATTATTTTTAACCCTAAAATTGTTATAACCTAAACTTTTAATCCTATTAAATTCTTCTTGAACATTATCCACTAAAAAGCACATATGCACTATTCCTTCGCTTAACTTATTCCACTTAGAAAGATCTTCTCCCTTCTTGCTGGTTTGTAACTCAATCATGAACGTTCCTAGTTTTAACCATGTATTATAATCTCTAGTATGGAAATTCTTTGTCTCTTCCAAAATCTCAAACCCAAGAATATTTTTATAGAATTCAAGTGATTCTTTGTAACTATTGGTTTGGATGCACACATGGTGCATAGCTTTTATTCCCATTATTTATCCTCCATAATAAATCTATTTATACTTGTAAATTTAGCCCTAATTATTCTATTTAAATATAACATATTGCCCCTCGTACTCTGCAAAAACAGTTTCCTTATTTTTAATAACAACCTTAAGATCTAATCTACTCTTGTTATGTTTCGTGTATGTTTCGAGAAATTCTCTTCTTGTTTCATCTCCCAAAATTTCACATTCTGCAGTAAAATCTTCACGTATAGGAGCTCTATAATTTATATTACTTTTTTTAATTACTATCTGAGCCTTTGGATCAATTTCTTTAATATTTACAAAAACCATAGACCATCCGCATATTGTCATCAAAGTATTTATACTTCCTCCAAACGCTGTTAATTTATCATTTATATTAGGTTTTAATTTAGCAGCAAGTATAACTCTCGACTTAGTAAACTCTGTAACACTTATGCCCATAGCTTCTGTAATTGGTATGTTGGTATGTAAAAACTGCTCAAACTCATTCTCACTCATTATCTTACCTCCGATGTTCATCTACATGTATTGTAGACAAAATATAATATTTATAAATTTTATCATATAACTCAATTCAAATCCAATATATGACACAATAGTACAATCAAGCAATTATTATTCTAATATTGAAATATAATTGTCTTAACTTGTCAGACATGCTATTGTTATCTATATAAATTCTAATATTAAAGGAGCAATTATGAAAAATATTACACATTATTTATTAGTTTCATTTATTTTAATTTTATTATCATTCATAATGTTTTTTATTCACTATTTAGTATTTGGTCAATTGGAAAACACGATTTATTACTCTTTTATGAGTCTCTGTTTTATCCCTATAAATATATTAGTCGTAACCCTAGTATTTGATAAACTTGTAGAAAGACGTACTAAACTTGAACGCTTAAGTAAATTAAATATGTTAGTCGGATTATTTTTTAGTGATATTGGTTTTACTCTATTGGAAATAATAGTAGCTGGTGATGCGAATATACAATATTTAAATCTAGATTTTACAGACTTAAAAACTTCTAATAATAAACTAAAATCTTATGAACACATAATAGCCTTTGAAAAAATTAATTATCCTAGGCTTGAAAAACTAGTTCTCGGAAGTAGAGATATTTTATCTAACCTTATAAGTAATGAGAATATATTAGAGCATGAAACCTTTGCCGATTTACTTATGTCTCTAATGCATTTAAGAGATGAAATAGTATTTTTACAATATAAAACACTGACAAAAGATGACTCTAATCACATAAAAGGCGATATTTGCAGAGTTTATAGGGCATTAACTTCTCAATGGATAAATTACCTTTCTCACTTAAAGCAATTTTATCCTTATCAATATAATGGTGCCATCAAATTCAATCCATTTACAGTTACTAGCAGATAATAATTAAAGCAGGAGCTTTAAATTCTCCTGCTACGATTTCTATAATCATTAATTTAAAGTTTAAATCTTATTTTACAATATTATGTTTATTTCCTCACCACATTTTTGGCACTTATTGTCTTTTATAAATACATTAGTTGAATAACCATTCCTCTCAATAAGAAGTTCATTGCAATTATCACAATAAGTATTATTATCCACTCCTTGAACATTTCCTACATATACATGTTTCAAGTATTTCTTTGCTTCATTTTGAGCTTCAGTTATCTTTTCTATTTTGGTAGCCTTATTCTCCATCTTATATCTTGGAAAATATCTGCTTAAATGAAGAGGTATATTTTCATCAACACTAGCTATAAATTCAGCTATTTGCCTTGATTCCTCTAAAGAATCGTTTTCTTCACTGACAAGTAAAGTGGTAATTTCCACATGACAGTATTCACTGCACCTTTTTATAGTTTCTAGAACAGGCTCAAGTTTTGCACCACAAATATTATTATAGTATCTATTTGTATATCCTTTTAAGTCTATATTCATAGCATCTACATAAGGAAGGAGCTTCTTAAGCGGCTCTTCATTAATATAGCCATTAGTAACAACCACAACACTTGTATCAGTATTATTCTCTTTTATGCCCTTTGCAGCATCATACATATATTCATACCACATGAAAGGTTCATTATAAGTAAATGCAATACCAATATTGTTTTCTATGGTTGGAATAATGCCTATTAGTTTTTCAACGCTTATATATTGGGTTTGTGGCTTTCCCTGGGATATCTCATAATTTTGGCAAAAGCTACAAGTCATATTACACCCAAAGCTTCCAATTGATAAAATATCTTTTGATGGTTTGAAATGATATAAGGGTTTCTTCTCAATGGGATCAACTCCCATTGAAGTTACTTCTCCATAATTTATGGCAATAGGGACTTTAGATTTCAACGTTCTAACTCCACAAATTCCAAACTTATCTTCATCTATTAAACAATTATGTGGACATATCCTACATATCACTTTATCCTTAACTTCCTCATAAAACGGTATTTTTTTTTCCACTCTTTATCACCTTCTTTAAATAAAGCATAAGTTATTCATAAATATCTTTGATTTTTAAAACTCTACTATTAAAATCTTTAACTTTAAATAGATTTATTGTCTATCCTTCCTTATATCTTACAACTTCAAATCTTTCTATCTTATAATCCTCGTCAAAATCTATATTTGCCTTATCACATGCAATTTGTAATTGTTCATCTACAGTATTCACACCTTCAAGATCCGGAAGCAATAACCCTCTTCTCATTCCTAAAGAAACAATGACTCCATATTTTTTAGGATCTAAATCTTCCTTATTACATGGTTCCGAATCCATGAGAACATCTACAGATATATCAATATCATCCATTTCATCTTCTGAAACTTCTGGAAATCTTGGATCGCTCATAGCTGCTTCTATAGAATTTCTTATTATTTCTTCACCCACAGAACCTGTTGTTGGTGCAATTGTTCCTATACATCCCCTAAGATTACCAAACTTCTTTAAAGATACAAAAACACCGTGTCTTTCATTTAAGAGTTCTTTTGGCAAATTAGAACTATCTTCTATACTTTTTCCGTGAGAAAAATAATGATTTAAATTTTCTCTTGCAAGTTTTACATAGGTATTGCTCTCATCTAGCTTTGCTTTGAGTTTTTCTTCCTTATATTTTGTTAGCTCGTCTAAATAGTTTCTATCTTGCTGCTGTCTACTAAGTTTCATTACTCCATATCCCACTCCAAAAGTTCCCTGATACGATAAGAGCTCTCCTTTTATTTCTTTACCTTCCATTGCTCCAAGAAGTATATAAACTGAATTTAACCCACATTGTCCAGCCTCACTAATCATAGTTCTATTCATATTAAAAGCTCCTAAAACATCTCCTTTTTCAAGGTTACCCAGAAGAGCTTTGTCAAATAGTTCTCCATATGGTGAATATGAATATGGTCCTTCCTCTTTAAGTTTATGCGAAAGGTCTCCACTTGCTATAATAACAGCTTTCCTATTTAATTTTTCTGCCACATTTTTTATCTCCATACCAAATTTATATAAATTGATATCCCCTATCATTGAATAAGTAATATGAACCAATTTATAATCGTTATAATATTTATTAATGAAATATAGTGGTACTATACTTCCATGATCTAATTCATAATTAACATTGTATCTACGTAATAATTCTGAATCTACAAGGACTGACGGAATTCCCTCTACATGACATGCGGTGCCAAGTTTAATATTAAACTCCTTATCTATAGGAATATCCATCTTTATGTTTGTACATCTAAATTGGCTTAAATCTCCCGAAATTTTTTCCTCATCTGATATGGCTATTGCATCAGAAAACATTGTGGCATGAGGTGTTATAATTATTATCGTATCTGGTTTAATATCTGCTACTTCTCTCCCTATTTTATTACATGCTAAGCTTGTTTCCTGTATTTTCTTTTCTTCACCTTTACCTATGTCTGGTATAATTATTGGTGGATGTGGCATTAAATAATAACCTAGTATATTTTCCATGTTCTCACCTCGTAATTAGAACTATTCTTTTTCTCTAGATTTTTCATTTTCCTTAACCTTTTCTAAATAGTTTCTTTGATTTACTATATTTTCTTCGAAATTTTCTACTGCATGTTTAGTGAAATTTCCAACACTCATAATATTCTTAAATTTATTGCCTTCACTATTTCTACTCATTAGTTAAATTCTCCTTTCTAAAGAATTATTTAAGCTAATTTTCTCTAAATATATATGTTGCAATTCAAAATTCACAATTACGGCTAAAATCCTTTCAATATTTTTAGAATTATAATGAATTATTATTTTTGCAATATATATAAGTTTTTAACCAAAACAGTTTCAAAGAAAATCACTTATCTCTCAATTTTATTATCCTTTTTATTACTAATTTTTTTAATTTCTTCCCCAGAATAGTGGAAATTCTGAATTGCTGTAGTCAAATCACTTCCTAAACTACTAATACTGTTTCTTTTATCATAAGGCTTATTCTTCATAAATTTATCTCCCCGAACTCTGATTTATTTTTAAAAATTGGGTAAATTATTTTTATAGATATAAATTTCTGTAACAAATTATTTCGTTTTTATTATTTCTATAAATATATTTATTATGCTTGCAGCATACTAAACTCATAAGCGAACAACTTATTATTAGCTTCTTATCAATATTAGTCTAAATCCTCATATAAGGGCTAAAATCCTATGGATTTGGCACTATTCACTGTATTATCTAATTTTTAATGGTTTGACTAATATTTTTTAACAATGTTATTATAATAATTATTCTTAAAATAATTATTAATTTACCTACTTTACATATTAAAAGTAAATTAGACAAGTATTTAAATTTCATTTTTTTAATTTTAGGAATTATATATAACTATATTTGATGTAAAGGATGATTAATTTGAAATCAACTACGAAACATGGAGATGTTGCAAAACTGAGTGCTGGAGGAATACTTATAGCACTAGGTGTAGTTTACGGAGATATTGGAACTTCACCACTTTATGTAATGAAGTCAATTATTGAAGGTAATGGTGGCTTGAAGAATATATCTGAAAACTTTATTCTTGGATCATTATCTCTAATTTTTTGGACAATTACAATTTTAACAACAATAAAATATGTCCTTATAACTTTAAATGCAGATAATAATGGTGAGGGTGGAATCTTTTCACTATTTACCTTGGTTAGAAATCGTGCAAAATGGCTTATCATTCCAGCAATGATTGGTGGATCAGCATTGCTGGCTGACGGAACGCTAACTCCTGCTGTAACTGTAACTTCAGCAATTGAAGGATTAGATTTAATTCCAAGTTTTAGTGCTGTTTTAGGAAGTCAAGTTGATATTGTTACGATTGTAATAATAATATTAAGTGCTCTTTTCTTCATTCAGCACTTTGGGACTGATTTGATTGGAAAAATGTTTGGTCCAATAATGTTTGTCTGGTTCTCTGTATTAGCTATATGGGGAATTATCGGTATTTCCCACAATTGGACATTATTGCGTGCCCTATCTCCATATTATGCAATTAACACTCTTTTTAGCAGTGAAAATAAAGCAGGTTTCTTTATACTTGGTAGCATATTTTTAGCAACAACAGGTGCCGAAGCTCTTTACTCAGATCTTGGGCATGTTGGTAAATATAATATTTATGGTTCTTGGCCATTTGTTAAGATATGTTTACTATTGAACTACTTTGGCCAAGGAGCCTGGTTATTATCAGCTAGACATAATCCCACTTTTACAAATATGGAAGGTTTAAATCCATTTTTCCAATTGATTCCACCTTCTTTTTTAATTTTTGGTATAATAATTTCAACTTTAGCGGCAATTATTGCTTCACAAGCGCTAATTTCAGGTTCTTTTACCCTTGTTTCTGAAGCAATTAAGCTTAATTTATTTCCAAGATTACATATTATGTATCCATCTAGCACTAAAGGACAACTTTACATACCTTCCATCAATAAATTTTTATGGATTGTCTGTATCGGAATTGTTCTATACTTTGGAAACTCTGCAAGAATGGAAGCAGCTTACGGATTATCGATTACTGTTACTATGTTAATGACTACTATTCTTTTATTTAATTACTTATTGAAGAAAAAAACACCGCTCATTGCTGCTGTATTAATCCTTGTTTTCTTTAGTGCATTTGAGTTTTCTTTCTTCATTGCAAATATCATTAAATTTACTCACGGAGGATTTATTGCTGCTTTAATTGCTCTTGCAATCTTAAGCGTTATGTATATTTGGATTAAAGGCTATTATATCAAGATGCGTTTATTAGAACATGTCCCAATTGAAAATTATAAAACCCAACTTAATCAATTACGCCAAGATAGTGACCGTCCTAAGTATACAACTAACCTTGTATGTTTAACTAGCAGCCATGATCCTGAACAAATCGAAAGAAAAATAATGTATTCTATTTTAGACAAAAGACCTAAAAAAGCAGATGTTTATTGGTTTGTTAATATTGCTGTTACTGATGAGCCTTATGTAGCAGAATATTCAGTAGATACTTTAGGAACATTATATATTGTAAGGGTTCAAATAAGACTTGGATTTAGAGTAGAACAAAAATTGAATGTCTTTCTACGACAAATTTCAACTGAGTTAGTTGAAAATGGTGAAATAAAGATTCAATCTAGAAACTATACAACTATGCCAGATAGAAAAGTCGGAGATTTCCGTTTTCTTTTAATTCAAGAGCAGCTTTCGTATGAGACAGCTTTAAATTTCTGGGAAGAATTGATACTTAAATCAAAATTATTCATAAAAAGATATACTGTTTCTCCAACCAAATGGTTTGGCCTTGAGAATAGTGATGTTGATGTTGAAAAGGTACCTCTATTTATAGGAAAATATGACCATACAACTTTAAAAAGAACTCCAAAATAACATTATTGAATTAATTAAATATTTAAATATAACTGTCCACAATTTAGTGGGCAGTTATATTTTTTCTTTAAAATATTTATTTAATTTTTACAGCTTATTTTTTTCTATGGCTTTATATATAAATATAAGAATTGTTCCTATTAAATATGAAATGATATCACAAAAATCAAAAGTTGATCCAATAATTATTTTAGCTATTTTAAAATCTTCCATGTGCAAAAGAGAAACCAAATTAAAATACTGGCCTATCTCAATTAAGCAAGCAAATATGAAAACATATATTGGTGAAACCTTCTTAGTAAACACTCCTATAAAAAAATAAATTAAGCATACAACTAATACATCTCCAATAAAAGGTCTAATTATATTATCATGTATAAAAGCTCCAATATAGACTTCTATTAAAAATAAAACTATGAAAATGTATAAATATTTGTAGTTTACTCTCATATCAATCCCCTCCCATTAATCTGGCTTAAATATATAATTTTTTACGTATCCATTAAAATAATTTATATCAGCATAAACCAATCCTAGACTACTGTGGTCAAGTTCAGTATTGTGCTCCCCAATATTTTCATTATAATTTGTTAAGGCTTTGCCTTCATGAACAGTTCCTAGAGAATAAAAAACAATAAGGATAGAATCACCAAGTTTCTATCCTTATCATATATTCTAAATTGATTTATGTTTTATATTATACTCTAATCCCCTATAAAAGCTTCTTTAAAGTATTCTTCTTGCTGCGTAAAAGTTATATACTGGACCAACCTTAACAACATCACCTGTTTGTGGTGCATGAATCATTTGTCCATTTCCAACATATATTCCAACATGTCCAGCATGAGGGAATACTAAATCTCCAGGTTGAAGTTGATCCTCACTAACAGGTCGTCCAACATCAATCTGTGTATAAGTTGTTCTTGAAATATCTATCCCTGTAGCATGCTCATAAACATATTCTGTAAATCCTGAACAATCAAATGTACTTGGTCCTGTTGCTCCCCATACATAAGATGCTCCTAAATGCTTATATGCCTCATTAAGAACTGCTTGTGCACTACCTCCAGATGGCGCAGCTACAGATGAACTTGATTTCTGACTACTCTTTGATTGGACACTTGATTGTACATTTGAAGCTACTACTGATTGCTTTACACTTTCTGCAGCAATCCTTTCTTCCTCTTGCTTCTTTTTAGCCGCGGCTGTCTTTCCTTTTTCTATTTTATCATTGATTTCCTTAGTAACAATTGGGCTCTTAATTTGACTATCCCTAATACTAATTAACTGGTTAACTGCGCCTTGAATCTCTGTTGATGAACTATTTGAACTATCAATTACATCAAACTGATACTTTACAGCGTCTCTTTCAAGTTGTGATAAATACTGTTCATCAAATTTACTTTTTTCTGCCTTAGCCTGATTAGCTAATTGTTCTTCTTCTTTCTTTTTTTGTGATAACTGATTTAAATTATCCTGTGTTTCTTTGTTAAGCTTGCTAATTTCAGCTTTTTTATCGTCTAATGACTTTATTTTAGCATTTAATTCATTTTTCTTGTTATTGATATCTTCTATGTAAGACTTGTCTTTCCCTACAATCTTACTAACAGCCTGCAATCTCGAAAAAAATTCAGTTGTTGAATCCGAGTTAACGACAAAATTTAAATAATTAAATTCCAAATCTCCTGATGCATACATAACTTTAACTCTTTGTCCTAAAGCTAGATCTAAATCATTGATGTCTTTTTTGTATTGCTCAATATCCTTTTTTGTCTTCTCAGTAATTTTATTAATATTATCTATCTCTATTTTATTTTTATCCACAGTTGCTTGTAATGGCTCCATCTGAGTATCTAAATCATAAATTTTATTTTCAATATCTTTTATGTTATTTTCTATTTCCGCATATTTCTGTCTAGAAGCATCCAACTGTGCATTATCAGGTGCTGCAAAAGCAGCTATGGAACTACTTGTAGTGATTACTGTTGCTAATATAAGTGCTAAAACCTTATTTTTCATAATACCGTCGGTTGTTACAACCCTTTCCCCCTTTGTCATCCCCTGTTATACATAATTATAGCACTTTTAGTAACCGTCAACAAACCTCATATATGCTGTGATAATACATTAAATTAGTTTTTCTTCTCTATTCTTCTATTCTCCTTAAAAATTTGGTAAAATATTCACATTTACTTAAGTTAAGATTTATAAATATTTTTATATACGTTAGCATATTTTATATAAGAATGCAGACTTTTACGATAAGAATATTTTTTGATTCGCCACTACTTTTTCTATAATTTCACTATTAAATTTATTACTCAAAAAACTACTCCATTAATATTATTTTGATTTTTCACCTTTATGTTTTCCTAGTTAACAAAGTATTTATATTCATTAGATTTTAGTCTCATAAAAGAAAAAAAGCACTAACTTCCATATAAAGAACAGTTGTGCTTTCATTAAAATACTTCACAATTTATGACCAATACTATTTTAAACTAATTTGGGAAGTGTAGTCGCTCCATGAGGCATAAGGTTAATAGTTAGATTCTTATTTTCATTATTATTATAAGAAATTTTAAGTGCCTCCTCTAACGTTCTAACAACAATAATTTTTGTATTCTTCAGCAAATCATGATCAATTTCTGAGACCAAAATTAGCTTATACTTTTCTCCTGTTTCGCAGAAGAAGTACCCTACATATTTTGAGATAGTATAATTCTCTCTAAGATCTCTTTCTCTATCAAGCATATTGTCAAAATTTAATATCATATCATTAATATCTTTAATTTCTCCAATTCCCTCACTACACTCAGCAAGTACTATAATGGTACCTCCTTCTACAACTGCTTCTTTTGCATTTATCAAAGTTTTTATTGATTGATAAAGATTTATGTCTTTTGGTGCCCCTCCCGCACTTGCAATAACTATATCTGATTTACTTCTTATATTGACACCATCAATACTATCCACCAATTTTCTTCCTGCCTCATGAGCTGTTATATAGTCTCCAGCAACCGCACCTGCTATATTTCCATCAGGTCCCATGACTACATTAAACATAAATGTTGGTTTTACCATTGCAGCTGCTTGCATCATATCATCATGTACTGGATTTTCTATAATATTGCCTGAGCACACACTCTCTCTTGTCCCGCTTCCAAATCCATCATTCAAGGAAAGTGAATGGTTTGCTGATATTGTTTTAAATGATGCAATACCAGGAAGTATAGATTTTTTCCCTCCTGACCAGCCTACAAGAAAATGATAGACTATAGCTCCTGTAATAACTATATGATCAGATTCAACAGCTTTTTTATTTAACATAACAGGAGTGCCATAGCTTGTATTCCCTAGATATGTCATACTTTCTTCATCGAAGCAATCATGATCGTAAACTTCAAATCTTTTTGATAGCTTTTCTCCGAGAAGTATTTCATGTTCTTCTCTTGTCTGTTTTCTATGAGTCCCCTGAGCAGATAAAAATATAATATCTTCGTCTTTAACTCCACCTTCATTTAGTTCCTCTACGATTTTATATAAAAATTTATATGGCTTTTGCCAACTTCTTGTAATATCTGAAATTATTATACAAACTTTTTCACCTTCATGTACAATATCTTTAAGTCTTTCGCTGTCAATAGGATTATACAATGCCTCAGCTATAATTTCATCTTCTGTCTTACTCTTCTTAAAATCGTTGCTTTCAATTACCTCCAGAAGATTTTTTTCTTCAATAAAAGCCCTCATTTTATCTCTTCCATATTTCATATTAATTTCTTTCATTTATAGTCCCCCAATAATGAATTTGTTAACGCTTTTGAATTTTTATTGCCAATTTATCAAAGTTTTCCATCTACTTTTAATATAATACAAATTTTAACTATAGTCAAATTAGAATTTAGAAATAGTCTTTTATTCTAACACACCTCTTTAGCCTCAAACATATTCAATTTTATATTAACAAGTAAGAAACAGAATTGCTTGATATTACTAAAATAATAAATCCACTATTCATTGATGCATAGTCACAATATATAGTGATAGATCGTGAACTTCATGATAATATTCAAAATATTTACTTATCCCTTTCTAGAATGTATACAAAAAATTAAAACCATAGAGAAACTCAAATCTCTATGGCTTTAATTTTATATATTATAATTTATTACAAGTATAATAAAATATCATATTTAATTTTGAAAATTCACTTTTTCTATATAGTGGCAATTAACATCAATATGATTTAAAAATAATAATAATCTCTCATAAAGCGGATGAACCTTATCACCATATTTTGCTTCTAGACTTTCTCCTATGTCTTTCACATTTTTCTGTCCATCTATCTGCAATAATATCCAGCTTCCATATTCATCTAAAGAAATCTTTTTATACTGTGGAATTCTGAATTTAAGTTTTCTAAAGAACCTTTGTACCTTATGGTCTTGTTTTAAAAGTATAGTCACAATATTATCTTTATCCACTTCATACTCTAAATCATCAGATATTTTATATACTAACTCTAAAACATCTTTATTATTTTCCAGCATTTTTTACCTTACTCTTTAGAATTGGCATTGCAGTTGCTATTACCAAAATTATTAGTAATATAAATGCCATTCCATTAGAAGCAGCAAATCCACTTGGCTCAGCTCCACCTACAAGACCAGATATTTGGAATATTATTCCTATAAGTCCAAGAATAGAGCCTCCAGCAACTAGTCCAGAAGATAAGCTTATACCATTTGAAACTTTAGCTTCTTTTTCCTTTTCAGATTTAGAATTCTTTTCTATAAATAGACGTACCAATGCTCCTGCCAATATTATAGTAGTTGTAGATATAGGTAAATAGAATCCTATAGCAACTGCCATTATAGGAAGGTTTAACATAAATAAAACAAGTCCCATAACAACACCAGCAATTACCATTACCCAAGGTAATTGGCCTGACATTATTCCAGCAGTTAATGTAGACATTAAGTTAGCTTGTGGCAATGCAAACGGAACATTATCACCAGTTATTGCAAGTTGATCTGAAAGTAATAATATAGTACCAACAACTACCGCAACACCTAAAATTCCAGCTATTGCAAAGTACTTTTCCATTTCTCTTTTATCGCCACCTATTACAAAAGTAACCTTTTGAGATTGTGAGTAACCGCCTGCTACTGATATAGCAGTAACAATAAATGTCCCAAATAAAAGTAGTGATTTGTTGCTTTCAGGGCTCTTCCATCCCATTACAACAAATAATGATGTCACAATAACTATAGAGGCTATAGTCATTCCTGATACAGGAAGATTTGAAGTTCCTATAGTACCAGTCAAACGACCAGAAACTATAACAAATAATAATGATAAAAACATTGATAAAATAGAAGCAAGTATTGCCATTACTATATTACCATTAGATGCTACAAATCCACCTACAAATCCTAATATTATACCACCAAGTAATATCATATTTTCAACAGATGAACTCTTTCCACTATTTGAAGCTTTAGCATTAAGAGTTTCTTTTATAGAAGATATTATAGTCGGAATAAGTTTTATAGCGCCTATTAAACCACCAGAAAGCATCATTCCTGCCCCTATATATTTTACATAGCTACCAGCTATATCTTTTACTTGCATAGCATTTATAGCAACATTAGGATTATTCCACACAGATCCTCCGTCTTTTCCAAGACTTGAGAAGTATCCTATTAATGGCATAATACCAAAGTTAGCTAGTATAGCTCCAGCAAACATAGTTAAAGAAACCTCCATACCAACTATGAACCCTATTCCTAATAGTAGAGGATTAACTTCAACTTCGAATTTCCACTTATAAAACGACTCATTTACATAACTTATAACATTGTTAACTAAATTCAAAAATGAACTTGTTATAACCGTTATAATACCGCCTATTCCAAAACCAATTCCCATGAACTTCATTGATTCTCCAGCACCTTCTGAAGCAACAAGTGTTTCAGATATAGCCATTGATTCTGGATACATTAATTTACCATGTTCTTCAACAATTAAGTAATTGTAAACAAGAGAAGCTATTCCTATACCAAATAAAACTCCAGCTGCTCCAACAGAAAAACCTTCTATGAAACTAACTTTAGAACCTATTAAAAGAATTGCTGGTAATACGAATATTACACCACTAGCAACAGATTCTCCACCACTTGACATACCTTGAACTAAATTTTTACCAAGTATACCTTTTTGCTTTGCAAATACAGCTATAAACGCAGATCCTATTATAGATCCTGGTATACCAGCAGCGACTGTAAGTCCTGACTTCATTCCTGAGTAAGCCGTTGATGCTGCAAATAGAACAGCCAATATAATACCGATTATCAAAACTGAAACGTTTCCACCCGACTTCGAACCATTAGAAATGTATGGAACATAGCTCTTACCAGCTACACCGCCATATGCATCTTTGGACAATTTATTATTCATAAGGGCACCTCCTTTTATATTTCACAAGCAATATTATAACACGATTTTCATATAATACTATATTTTTTCTCTTCAATTATTTATATTTTTTTAAATATTTTTAGCAAAATATTTAATTTTTTTGAAGATTTCCACACATAATAGATAAGTTTAACAATATAAGACCATTACACTTTAATTCATCTAGTTTTAGAGATTAGCATATCAACAGAATTATGTTTTCCTATGATAAGCTATAATATTCTAAACATAAAAAATATACAATATACTGGTTTAACTTTCCAAATATATTGCATACTCTATGTTAACTCTAAATACTATGAATCACACAACTAAAGAATTATTTTAAGCTTATTTGAATAATCAATTGCATGAGGATAAAAACATTTAAAATCACTTTCAAGACCTTCATAATTATTAATTAGCTCCTCTATAGGGTTTACTAATGGGTGCCTTGTATTCGCAAATCTTATAGCAATCCTATCAACTGCTGTTTGAATACCATGTATATCCTTGTAGGAAAGGAGCCAGTTTTCTTCTATAATATAATTCATCCTTCTTAATAACTTATCTGGCAGACAGTAAGAAAACTTTCTAAGTATCTTATAAAAATTATCAGCATAATCTTCTAATGATATTGAGGAATAATCCCTCCAATTTTTAGCTAAGAAATGATCATAAAATATATCAATCAATACACCTGCCAAGCGTCTATTATTTTTTGAAATTCTTTTTCTGCTCCTCATGAAGTCTGGATGTGAATCCGTAAAAGTATCAAGCTTTTTATGCATAATAATCCCTTGTCTTATGGATTGTTCAAATTCATTTTCCAAAGACTTATTTACAAAGTCCCCTAAGAAATTTCCTAACATATTTTCTTCGCTATTATCTGCGAGATATATGTGCGCTAAATAATTCATTTTTTCTCCTTTCAAATTCCTACAAATAATATTCTAAATTTATAATTTCTATAACTTATTGTTTTTCATTCTTTACCAAGATAATATCACTGATATGATCTTTGGTCATTTAAAAGTATCATATTTTTCTCTATTAATTATAAGTTCTTCTTCATATAATAGTTCTTATGGTTTTCTGAACAATCATCTAATATATAAGCATGTTATTGATAATAAGAATTACAAGTGTTAAAATTTAATAGAAATAAATTTAAATAAGGTTCTAATAAATGTAACTATTATAGTATATTATTGAGCATTTATTCTAAATTATATTAAGGAGTGACGTTAATGGAGAAGATAGCAAGTTTTACAATTAATCACCTAGAATTACTTCCTGGTGTATATGTCTCAAGACAAGATAAGTTTGGTGATACAGTTCTTACAACTTTTGATATTAGAATGACTAGACCAAACTTTGAGCCAACTATGAATACAGCAGAGATGCATGCAATAGAGCACTTAGCTGCTACATTCTTAAGAAATCATAAAGATTATGCAGATAAAACAGTTTATTTTGGACCGATGGGATGTAGGACAGGCTTTTATTTAATTTTACATGGTGATTATAAATCTAAAGATATAGTTCCTCTACTTACAGAACTATATAAATTTATGGCTGAATTTGAAGGAGATATTCCTGGTGCTTCTGCTAAAGATTGTGGGAATTATTTAGATATGAATTTACCAATGGCAAAATATTTAGCAAATAAATTTCTTAACGATATCTTATTAAATATAACTGAGAAAAATTTAGTTTATCCTAATTAATGAAATTATGATAAACTTATATGATATAAAAATAGGATGCTTTTATGGGCATCCTATTTTTTCTTTACTTAGTATATATACTTATAGAATCTCTTAAAGGATATTCATCTAAAAATAATCCGTTAAAATTTCTACTGCTAGATTATTCGACTCTTTTATTCTTAAAATAAAATTCTTTATCATGTTCACTTATTTTTCTTAATACGCGGCAAGGATTTCCTACAGCAATTACATTTTCAGGAATATCATGGGTAACAACACTCCCCGCACCTATTACTGAGTTATCTCCTATGGTAACACCAGGCAAAATGACTGCATTAGACCCTATCCAAACATTATTACCTATCTTTACTGGAATTGAAAATTGAGTACCTGGCTTACGAAGATCAGGATCTACCGGATGGCCTGTAGGCGTTATTGTTACATTAGGTGCTATCATAACATGCTCACCTATATATACATCAATATCATCTACAATTACAAGATTAAAATTAGCATAGAAACAGTTACCAATGTGTACATTTTTACCGTATGCCATATGTAGTGGTGGTTCTATCCAAATCTCATCCCCCATATCACCTAGTAATTCTTTTAAAAAGTCTTTCCTTTTAATTTTCTCACTTGGACGTGTATGATTATAATCATATAATAATTCCTTGCACTTTTCACGTTCTTCATCAAGACCTTCTCCTATATCGACATATAGCATACCATTTTTTATTCTTTCCCTAATTGTCATAGTAGCCTCCCAATTTATTTTATTAATCTTCTGATTATTCACGTGTATTCTTTTATATAGAAATGTTCTGAATTATATCCTTCAGAACATTTTTAGTACTTAATATACGTTTATTACATTTTAGAAATTGCAAAACTATATTCTAAATCTTTACTTGAATCGATACAGAATTCAGGTAATACTGGTGCTCCCCAACTGTCATCTCCGCCAACACCCATTTGTTTACCTATTATATTCACATGAGTAAAATTAACAGATGGTAATTCTTCTATATGAAGTGCGTTTTCTAATTCCATGTTGCTGTATGGTAAAACACTAAATTCAAATGGAGCTTTACCATAAGTAAATTTAAGACCTTCATTTTTATCATTTTTAACTACTAGCCACCTAGTTCCTGTTCTGTTTCCACATTCTTGTGGGACTAGGTATCTTGATAAGTTATCTATTGGTGTGCTATCGTAAATCCCTAGTTTAGAACCTTCACATCTATCTATATAGTTTTCTTCCGGTCCCATTCCATACCAACTAAATGAATTAAATTCAGCTAGTAATTTAAAATTCATTCCTAGTATAGGCAATTCAGGTAATCCGCTAACTCCTTTATACTTAACATTTACTTTAATTATTCCTTCTCCAGATACTTCATAAGTTATCTTAACATTAGTAGATGGCACTGTTGGTAATTGATAATTATAATATAATGTAATCTTCTCATCAAATTCCTCAACTGAAAAATCCACATACTTCTGCCCCATAGTAGCAGCCAGCCATTGACCGCATCTAAATTCATGTTTATTCCCTCTATCATTATCTGTTGTTGCTCTCCAATAGAAAGTTTTTGGTGTTCTCGTTATAAACTCCTTGTTATTATATCTCAAGGATACAATTCCTCCTTCTTGTTTAGAGAATATAACCTTGAAATCTTTTCCGTGAACCCCTATGTTTACATCTCCATGAATGATCTTCATTTTAGACTCTGAATTATGATTATTCATATCTGATTTTTCTTTAATAACCTTTTGTCCAAATGCTACTTCATATCCTTTTTCTGCCCAAAGTGTATCTTGTACTAATCTTAATGAGGTTGTAAGTACAATTTCTTCAAGAAAATTATACTTTTCTATTGGAAGTTCGATATATTTTTCTTCTCCTGGAGCTACAGATACATTTAGATAACCATCTCTTACTAGTTTTCCATCTCTTTCAACGATATAGTATAAATCATATTTATCAGTGTTAACAAAAAGATTTTGATTCTTAATAGTCACCCCTTTTGCATCTAGTTCTAATTTTACGTTTTGATATAGGTACTTAACTTCCTGTGCTTTAGGCGATATAGTTCTATCTGCATAAATCAAACCATTTCCAGAAAAATTATAATCTGTTGGACGATCTGTAAAGTCTCCTCCATAAGCTAGAACTTCTTTTCCATCTGGAAGTTTTCTATATAAAGCTTGATCGCCATAATCCCAAATAAATCCACCTTGATACATCAAATATTTGTCTTCAAGTTCTGTATATTTCATCATTCCACCAGTTGAGTTACCCATTGAGTGCATGTATTCGCAGCTGATATAAGGTTTCTTTGGATTATCATTAAGATACTCTTCTATTTCTGCTGCCTTTGCATACATTCTACTTTCCATGTCACTCGTGTCATCAAATTCTCTACATCTAGTTACCCCTTCATAGTGCACTAAACGTGAAGGATCTTTTTTTCCAAAGTATTCAGACATTTGATAAATATCTTCACCCGCATAAGATTCATTACCACATGACCAAATAAGGACAGATGGATGATTTTTATCTCTTTCAACCATTGATGATGCTCGATCTAAAACTGCTGCCTGCCACTGTGGAAGACTTCCTGGCACATTCCATGATGGTTCAATCTGCCCCATCTTTTGCCATGAACCATGACTTTCTAAATTTGTTTCATCTATTAAATAAATCCCGTATTCATCGCAAAGCTTGTACCATAAACTTTGATTTGGATAGTGTGATGTTCTAACAGCATTAATATTATGTTGTTTCAAGAACTTAATATCCCATAGCATATCCTCTTTCGTAATTGAGCGTCCACGCCTTGCGCTAAATTCGTGACGGTTTACACCTTTAAAGATAATACGCTTTCCATTCAGGCACATAATTTTATCCTTCATTTCAAAGTGCCTAAACCCTATCTTTTGGGTTACAACCTCAACTAAAATGCCATCTTTTTTCTTTACTAAAATATAAAAAGTGTATAAATCAGGCTCTTCAGCGCTCCATAAACTTATATTTTGTGCATCTAAATATAAATTCAACCCATCAGAGAACGGAACTTTTTCAGATATAGCTATTTTATTTCCTTTTTTATCTTCTAAATATGTTTCAACTGTTGTTTCTGAATTTCCAATCATTTTAAGTTCAACATTTAACTTTGCATTTTCGAAATCGTCATATAAATCTGTTTTTATAAATATATCATTTACGTGAGTTTCTGGAACTGCATATAAGTATACATCTCTAAAGATGCCTGAAAATCTCCAAAAATCTTGATCTTCTATCCAACTTGCGCTACTCCTTTTATAAACCTCAACTGCAAGTTTATTTTCTCCCTCTCTTAAATAATCAGTAATATCAAATTCCGATGGTGTAAATGTATCTTCGCTATATCCTACAAATTCTCCATTGACCCATACATAAAATGCTGCTTCAACACCTTGAAAAGAAATAAAAGTCTGCTTATTTTTAAGTTCATCTTTAACTTCAAAAAATGTCACATAGCTTCCAACCGGATTATATGTTTTTGAAATATGAGGTGGTCTTAATTCATCGTGACCTTCCCAAGGATACATAGTATTAATGTATTGACATTTATCATATCCTTGAAGCTGAATATGACCTGGGACTTCAATATAATCAAATCCATTTACATCAAAATCATCTTTATAAAAATCTGTAATTCTTAGAGATGGATTTTCACTATATGAAAATCTCCATTTTCCATTTAAATTTTGCTTAAGAGGCATGGCGTCTTCTAGTTTAATATCCTCAACTTTTTCATAAAACCAATGATCGGAATGAGCATCTATTCTATTAACTCTAAATATTTCTGGATCTTCTAGCCAATCTAATGACGGTTTATTATTAATCATACTCTTACCTCACTTTCACCTTGTAGAGTTATTGCTTTTTTAAATTAAAGTTGTTAATCGTATTAACTAAATGTAACTCTTTTATAAAGTCACATTTAATTAATACTTAAACATATATGAGAATAAAAAAAATTATGGGCTAATATTATTAGGACACCTTACTTCGTAATCAATTACATTGATTTTTTAATTTATCCTATATCCTGATGTTAGGATTATGTTATTAATTAAATTTATAATTACATTCTATTATTTTTTTAGTAAAAAATCAATTACATTTTACTAAACTTTACTAAAGTTATTTACTACTTAATTGAAAACCTTTAATTTATACTATATAATCAGTAGTAAGCAATATTAATCTATCTTGTGTTAATTTTAGAATAGGGGTGCTAACTATTGAACGAATATAGTAAAATTTTAGTTGTTGATGATGAATTTATTATGCGACAAGGTATAACTCATATGATTGATTGGGAAAAAGAAGGCTTCCAAATTATAGGACAGGCTTCTAATGGTCAAGAAGCTCTCGAAATGATAAAAAAGGATATTCCTGACATTATAATTTCTGATGTTGTAATGCCTCAAATAAATGGAATTGAATTAGCTAAATTTGTACAGGACAAATACCCTAAGATAAGAATTATCATCTTAAGTAGTTATAGCGATTTTGAATATGTTAAATCATCTTTTCAAAATGGTGCTGTTGATTATATTTTAAAACCTTCTCTAAATCCTTCTGAGTTATTAAGTACTCTAAAAAAGATTTCAATTAAAATGAAAAGAAATACTTTAGAAGGAAACTCTTTAAGTCTCACCAATAGCGCCTTAAATCGACTTATATCTGGCTTTGACAATGATCCTGACTTTAACTATTTTAATACGATATTTACTTTTCAATCATTTTGCTTATTTGGTTTAAACGCAAAGAAAATATATGATAATTATAGCAAACGCCTTGAAATTATTGATTTTACAATTTCAGAGATCGGCAAGGAATTTTCTTTAGAAGGATTAAATGCAAATTATAATATACAAGTCGCTAATATTGAAAACGAAATCATAGTTGTAATTATAAATTTTGATGATAAAAGTTATAATTCTCTATTTAGTAAGCTAGAAAATATTTCAGAAATAGTTTCAAATAGTTTTAAAGAAGCATTTTTTGTATTAAGCAACTTCTTCTATTCTAGTAGAAATATTAAGGATATATACGAAAAGGAATTCCTAGTGTTAACTCAACAATATTTTTACAACAAAAATGTTTCTTTAATGTGCTCTTCCAACTTCAAAACACCATCGCCAATAGAAAAATTTAATTTTAAGCGTTTTTCAGAATCAATTTCTATAATGCAATTTCAGAATGCATTCGAAATGCTAACAATATACGTTACAAATGCTATTGATCAAAGATCTCTTACAGAATTTGAATTAAAAACATTGATTCAAAATTCTTTTTATAATGTGATTACTTCTTTAGAATATTTAAATTTTGATTTAAATAAGCTAAATTCATTAAAGCAAGAGTGCTTTCATGACATAGATAACACTAAATATTCAGAAGACTTACTTGTGGCCTATAACTCTCTCTTAAATCGCTTTAAACAAATAATAGACACATATGAAAATAAAATAAATTCACATATGATTAATAAAATTATTCAATACATTCATGATCATTACGACGAGCAACTTACTTTAACTAATGTATCTAAGCTATTTAATTTTAATTATTCATACTTATCAACCTACTTTAGTTCCCATAACGAAGAGGGGTTTAATGAATTTCTTAATAAAATTAGAATACAAAAAGCTTGTGATTTTTTAAAACAGGACATTCCTATCTCAGATATAAGCGGAATGGTTGGCTACTCAGATCAAAGTTACTTTTGTAAGGTTTTCAAGAAATTTATCGGACTCACTCCTAGCGCTTTTAGAAAAAAAGGATATTAATACTAGTAACAAACGAAAGGACTTTTCATTATGCTAAAATTATCAAAATCAATACATTATACGAGCCTGTTTTTTAGAGTTGCTTCAGTTGTTCTTATAAGCGTTATTTTAGTATCTATTTCAATAGGAATTATTACAATTAAAATTTCAAAGGATATACTTGCTGATACTTTCAGCAAATCAAATTATAAAGTTTTAACACAAATTAGCAATGAACTTAGTACATTTAATGATAATACAATTAACATTATGAATGCGATTGATTATATCCCTGATTTTCAGCGATACTTATCAGAAAAGGAGCTTACTCCACAGCAAAATTATCGAACTTTATACAATATGTTTACAGGCTTCCATAAAATGATCCCTGATAAAGATCTTTATGATATTACTGTACTAGCTGTAGGCGTTAATGGGAATACCTATGTAGCAAGCGATTATGACCATCTTATCCTTGATACTAATGAAGTTTTAAATAGCAGCTTTACTAAAAAAGCATTAGATAATAAGAATACTGTTTTATATCAATACTTAGATCATGGTTTTACAAAACTCACAAAAAACTCTAGTACAATTGTAGCTATAAAGGTTCTGTGTGATAAACTTACAAGAGAACCCTATGGATTTGTATATGTACTTATTAGTGAGCATACATTCCATAAATATTATGATTATTTTGTAGGTAATGGTAATAGTATTTCTATCATATCAAGTGATGGTACTATTGTTTCTTCTAGCCTTTCTTCAAAAATAGGAACGAAAAATTTAGATTTATATAATATATCAAGTGTCATTTTAAATAATAACCTCAAATACGTTAACACTAAATTAGATTCTTCTGATGTAGCAATATTATCAAAACATTTACCAACTTATAATTTTAATATAGTTGGCACGATTGATAAAAATATAGTATTAAGTGAAATATATGATTCTTCTGAAATTATAGCAGTAAGTATCTTAATTGCATCAATATTCATTGCTATTACTTTCTTCGTAATACGTAGAACAACAAAACCAATTTCAGCTCTTGTTAAAGTTATGCCTAAAATAATTCATGGTGATTTCAATAATCATATTCCCGTTGTCGGAAGCTATGAAGTTCGCGAACTATCAACTAACTTTAACTATATGTTAGATGGATTAAATAATTATGTCCATGCCCAAATAAAAATGCAGAAAGAAAAGAGAAAAGCCGAAATACATGCTTTACAGATGCAAATTAATCCACACTTTATTTACAATACTTTAGCTTCAATCAAATGGCTTATGTGGCAGGGAAGCACAGAAAAATCTATACAAACTATAGATGCATTTATATCACTTCTTAGAAATACTATTAGTAATAAAAATGAAATGATAACAATACAAGAAGAAATCGAAAATTTAAATAATTATGTTTTAATTAATCATATACGATATGGAGATAATATTAATGTAAATTTTTTCGTAATTCCAAATTGCGAAAACTATGTAATTCCAAAATTAATTTTACAACCTTTTATTGAAAATGCATTTTTTCATGGCTTTAATGAAAGAAATAATGGATCTATACATGTGTTTGTAAATGAACAAAATCAGAATCTAATTTGTGAAATCATAGATAATGGCGTCGGAATGACAGATGAAGAAGTACAAAAGATTCTTAGAGAATCTTCTAAAAAACACGAACATTTTACAAGTATTGGAATCCAAAATGTTAATGATAGAATTAAACTTCTATATGGAGATGATTATGGTATTTCAATTAGAAGCGAATTAGGTAAAGGGACTACTGTAAGAGTAACAATTCCTGCTCAAAAGGAATTTGTGGAGAATTAGCTTCTAATTTCTTTCATTTTCGTTCACAGTAATATAGATTTATCACAAAAAATAAAAACTATAATATGTTCTGCTAAATTTTAAATGCAACATATTATAGCTTTTTTAATATTGAGACAGCCTTTATAATTCTTAACTTTTCTTCTTTAATTCATTATAGAAAAATTGACTCATCGGAACTTCTACTTGACATTTTAAAGCTAATTCAATTAACTTTCCAGAAAAGACCTCTAATTCATTTTGTCTTCCTGCTTCAATATCTCTTTTTAATGAACTTGTTGATTCTCCAGCTTGGTTATGCATTAAGTGATAAAAGTGCTCTTCTTCTAAATCATCAGAAATATTAATTTTTAATTTACGAGCTACGGCACAAGATTCCTTTAGTAATATTTTAGTTTGCTTGACTGCTTCATCATTTTTTATAATTTCTGCTGTTGTTGCGTTATAATAAGCAGTTATTACGTTATATGCACAATTTAATATATATTTTCTCCAAATTGCAGCTTCTATATCTTTTTCTATTTTACAAATGATTTCAGCTTCTTGTAATATTTTTTGAATTCTAATTAATACATTCTCTACTTCATCATTGTTTTCCAAGCCATACCCTATATGTATCTTACAATAAGAACTTGCATGATGTATTGAAAAATCTTTTTCTGCCCCAGAAACTACATATATTAAACTATCGACAACTTGGCCATCATTTATAAGTTTTCTTACTTTTTCAGATACTCCAACTCCATTCATTAATGGAATTATTACAGTATTTTCATTAATCATTGGTTTTATTTGTTTACATACTTGTTCTAAAGAAAAATTTTTAACACATATAAAAATATAATCCATTATTCCAATTTCATCAGCGCTATCGCTTGCTAATTTAGGATGTACATTTAATTCTCCATGAAGATTACTATATAATTTTAACCCATTATTTTTTATTGATTCTAATCTTTTGCCTCTTGCTAAAAAATACACATTGGAAAAATGCTTTGCAAGCATACAGCCAATATATCCGCCAACCCCACCTAATCCTACAACACAAATTTTGCTATTATCCATAAATAACTTATCCTTTCACCTTTTATTATTTATTTAAAACATTTTATCTAATTTATACCTATTTAGTTTATTTATAGTATAGCATTAAATTAATTCATTTAGAATTAGCTTGCTTTAGTATTTTTAAACAATATTTATCTAATATGATTTTTCCACTGATTTCTTCTCCAGAAATCATATCAAAATATATTTTCTCTCCTAAATCTACTTTCTTTTCTTCTTCAGTGAAATTCATAATGAAAGTATATTTATTATTTTTATTGGAACGCATTTGAGCTGTAACACCTTGTGGCAATTCCCCATCTATAACACTCGCAATGTTTAAATCCTTAATAAGCTTTGAATAAAAATCATTGTTAAAATCTGCTCCAGTTCTTGCTGAAATATAATATGCTTTTCCATCTCCATAGTTATTAACTGTTAACGCAGGCATATTAGCATAAAAATCAGCTTTATATACTCCAAGAACTTTTGCTGTTTCTGCATGAATTAAGTCACAGTAATCTCTTACTTCATATCGGTTCTTTAATTCTTCAATTTTATCATTTTTAAATTCTATATAATTTACTTCATTATCATATAGTGAATCTATTTCTTCTGACCAAATTCCAGTTACTTCTCGAAGTGGTCCTGGAAATCCTCCTAAGAAGCAAAGATCATTTTCATCCACTATTCCACTGAAATAAGTAGTTACAAAAGTTCCTCCTGCCTTTACAAATTCATTAATTCTTTCTGCAACATTTGGTCTTATCATATATAGCATTGGTGCTATTACAAGTTTATAATCTGATATATCACAATCCATATTAATAACATCTACTGAAATTCCATTTTCCCAAAATACTTTATAAGCTGCTTGACAGCTTTCTTCATAGCCCTTTCTATATTTTTTTAATCCCTGCGCATCATCGATAGCCCATAAGTTTTCCACATCAAATATAATTGCTACTTCTGAGTCTTTAATTGAACCTTGAATTTCTTTAATCTTTTTTAAGACTTCTCCAACTTCAGTAACCTCTCTAAATACTCTAGTATTCTCATGACCACAATGATCAACTACAGCACCATGGAATTTTTCTGAAGCTCCTCTTCCCTTTCTCCATTGGAAGTACAGAACAGAATCCGCTCCATGAGCCACCCCTTGCATTGATGATAATAAATGCATTCCAGGGCGCTTTAATTTATTAGTATCATGCCAATTTACGAGACTCGGAGTACTTTCCATTATTAAAAACGACTGTCCGCCTTTTAGCGACCTGTATATATCATGCACAAAACTAACATTAGCTGCAAGATCTTCAGTACTTTCAAAATCATTATGCCATGCAGGATAGTTATCCCATGTAGCTACATCCACTTCTTTTGCAAACTTCCAATAATCTAAACCTGTGAACAAGCCCATACGTGGATAATTACCCATGAAATTAGCTGTTACAGGTATGTTAGGTGTTATTTCTCTTATGGGGGCAATTTCATTTTTATAAAAATCTATTGTCTGATCTGTAACGAACCGCTTCCAATCTAAATTATGTCCATGAACAAACATCTCCCCCTTTTCAGACGGACTTTCGATTTGTGACCAACTGTTAAATCTATGACTCCAGAAACCAGTCCACCAGGCCTCATTTAATTTATCTAAATTATTATCGTACTTTCTTTTAAGCCATTCTCTAAAAGCATCTTGACATAGATCACAGTGACATTCTCCTCCATATTCGTTAGAAACATGCCACATAATAAGCGCCGGATGATCTTTATATCTCTCAGCAAGAATTTTATTTATTTCATATGTCTTTTTTCTATAAACAGGTGAGGTAAAACAATGATTGTGTCTCTGACCATGAAGATTTTTACTTCTATCGCTATTTACTCTTAAGACCTCTGGATATTTTTCTGACATCCATGCAGGTCTTGCACCACTTGGAGTGGATAAAATTACATGAATATTGTTTTCTGCCATATCATTCATAATTTTATCTAACCACTCAAATGTATATTTTCCTTCTTCCAGCTCTATTGCACTCCAGCCAAATATGTTTATTGATACGCAATTGCAATTTGCAAGTTTCATAAGCCGCACATCTTCTTTTAACACTTCCGGATAGTTTAGCCATTGATCTGGATTATAGTCACCGCCATGTAAAAATCCATTTATTTTACTATTAAGTACTGGAAATTCCTTCTTCATAAGCTTTCCCTCCAATATTTATAAAACTCTTATTTTTTAAATTTAAATAATTTAATGAATTATTTTATTTAAAATTTATATATACTTATATTTTTACTTTTATTAGATTTTATTTTATTGAACCTGTCATTCCTGCAACAAAGTGTTTTTGCATAACAAAGAATACAAGTGCAGTTGGTAATGTCGTAATTACTATAGCCATCATTATTAATCCATAATCTGGGGAGTAACTTGACGCTAACTTTGAAATTATAAGTAAAACAGTTTTCTTTTCTGGTGATTGTAATGCAATCAATGGCCATAAATAAGCATTCCATGCACTCATAAATGTTATAATCGCTGCTGCTGCATAGGTTGTTCTCATAGTTGGGAAAAATATCTTAAAGAAAATTCCAACTTCGCCCAAACCGTCAATTCTTGCTGCTTCTAAAATTTCTTTAGGAAATGATTTAGCATTTTGTCTAAAGAAGAAAATTAAAAATGCAGTACAAACACTAGGCAAAACTACAGCCCATAATGTATTCACCCCAAGAAAGCCCAATGGTGAACTTTTTAAATTTGAGAAAAATTTGAATAATGGAATCATCAAAGCTGAAAATGGAACCATCATAGACAAAAGTAAAATGTTAAATAGTCTATCTCTAGCTTTTGTTCTAAATATTTCAAATCCATATCCTGCTATTGATGAAACGAGGAGTGCAAGAATTGTAGTTATAATCGCAATTTCTGCTGAATTAACTAATGAAGAAGCAAATCCCAATTCTGGCTTAAAGAGATTATTTAAATTTTCCATAAAGCTATGCCCAGGAATTAGTTTTCCTCTTGTTACATCAACAGATTTATTTGTTGCACTAATAACCATCCAAAAAAACGGAAATATAGAAACAAAAGATGCTATACTCAAAAATATATATTTAAATACTCTATTCATTTTACTTGTCATTCTTATCTCCTCCTATTTTGAATTGGATTATAGCTAACACTATCACAATAATAACAACAAGATAAGCTACTGCTGTTGCATATCCAAAGTCTGGTGTATATGTGAAACATAAGTCATATATATATTTAGAAATGGTAGTTGTTGCATTGGCAGGACCACCTTTTGTGATATTCATAGGTTCATCAAATAACTGTAATGTACCAATTGTTGAAGTAATTGTTGTAAATAATATTATAGGTTTTAATAGTGGCACTGTTATAGATGTGAATTTTTTAAATGGAGATGCTCCATCAATTTCTGCTGCTTCATAAATCGAATGATCAATATTTTGTAAGCCTGACAAATAAAATATCATATTATAACCTGTCCATCTCCATGTTATGGCTATAATAATCAATATCTTAGCCCAAAATGGATCTGTAATCCATTCAATTGGTACTGAAATTAAATGTATATTGATAAGCAATTTATTTACTAAACCATCTGATGCAAATATGCTCTTTATAATAACTGAATATCCAACTAAAGATGCTACACAAGGTAAGAAAATTGCTGTTCTAAAAAAGCCACTAAATTTTAATTTTTTATCATTGAGAACTGAAGAAATAATAAGTGCTAAAATAATCATTATTGGAACTTGGACTATTAAAAATATAAATGTATTTCCAACTGCTTTAATCAAAGTTGCATCTGAAAACATTCTTACATAGTTACTAAAACCACTAAATTTCAAATTATTACCTTTACCTGATTGTAGTGACATTATCAAAGATTGTATCATTGGAAAAAACACAAATAGTCCTATTAAAAATGTACCTAATGCTACATAAATCCATCCCCAAAAGTTTTCTTTGCTGTTAATACCAGATCCAATTTTGCGTTTCATTTTTTCAACTCCTTTAGGATTTATAAAAGGCTATTTGCTAAACATATATTTAAACTTTTAACAAATAGCCTTTACAAATTCATATTTTTCAAATTACGGTTATTTTATCTGTGTTATTTGCTTACAGCTGCTTCTGCTTGAGCTTGAGTTTTTTGAAGAGTTTCGTCTATATCGGCTCCATTAACAATAGCCTGCATCCCTTCTGACATAACACTTTCCAATTGATATGTGTAAAGACCATAGTTTACAGATGGAACCTTTTCAGCCCAAGCTGATAAATCTTTAAACACTTGTTGGTCTCCATAAAATTTTATTGGTTTACTATAATTTTCGCTTGTACTTGCTGATTTTAATGTACTTACTAAACCAATTGCTGGAACTAAATCATTCATTAAAGCATCATCTGATGCAAAAGTATTTGCTAAAAAGTCAGCAGCTAAATCTGAATTTCCAACCTTATCTAGAACATACCAGCTACTACCACCAAGGTTAGCTGCATTAACTGATTTTGGATTTGAAGCCATTCTTGGAATAGCTGCTACTGCCCATTTTCCACTTTGGTCTTCAGAAGCTTGTATTGAAGATGAAACCCAACATCCACTTGGCACAGTAGCAACGTCACCTTTTTGGAATGCTGCTATAAATGCATCCCATCCTGATACTTGCTTTGTAATTCCTGCATCAACCATTTGCTTGTATATATTAATTGCATCTTTTAAAGCTTGATTACCAGCAATATTTACTGTTTTTCCATCATCTTTAACATACCATGAGCCAGCTGATTGCATCATAGCTCTTAGTTGATTTAAATCACTTGGATCTATAGTTATCATAGCTTTTCCAATTTTAGCTTTAACAGCTTTACCGATTTCTATATATTTTTCCCAAGTAAGGTTTTGCATATCTTCTTTCTTATATCCAGCTTGTTCAATTAAATCTGTTCTATAAAATAAAGCTGTTACACCACTATCAAATGGTACTCCGTAAGTCTTATCACCTTGCTGCATAGATTTTAATTTATAATCCATGAATTTACTTTTATCTATTTTTCCACTTAAATCTTTAATCTCACCAGGATATGATTGCAAATAATTTTGAATTTTATAGTCTTCAATTAGCACAACATTAGGAAGTCCATCATATGTTCCTGATGAAAGACCTGTATTTAATTTTTGTACCACATCATCTTGTGCCATACTTACTACGTTAATAGTTACATCCGGGTGATCCTTTAGATATTTTTCTTTAGCCATATTAGCTGCCTTTATATTGAATGTATCATCCCAAGCCCAGATAGTAATTGTTTTATCATCTTTTCCTTTGCTTGATGACGAAGCATTGCTACCACCTGATGATGAACCACACGCCATTAAACTAAAAGCCATCATGCCAGTTACAACTGCAGCCATAATTTTTTTAAGTTTCATTAATTATTCCCCCTTGAAATTAAAGTTTATACATAAGTAATTTTCTAATTTATATTAGTTATGTATCTGTTTACATTGTAGCATTCTCAATATAGTAAACGTTATTGCATTATTGGTATCAATTTGTAATAATTTTATAATATTAATATTGGGATTTGTACTTTTTTTGTTTATTAGCATTTTTTATTGGCTTGATATAAATATTAAACTCGTCTTTTTCAATAAAAGAATTTAATCTTCACGTTAGATTTAATGGTGATGAGAATCTAACATGCTTTTTGTATTTTTTCTTTATCTAATTCTTCAAAAGTTTAAATATATATGTTGCAATTCACAATGCACATTTCATAATTATGGCTAAAATTCTTTCAATATTTTTAGAATTATGATGAAGAATTATTTTTGCAGATATATATATTTATTTAGAACAAAAAAATAGTAACCCCTTTCTACAAAAAGGCTACTGCTTATTTTTTATATTCTCTTACAACTCTCTCTAATCTTAAATTCAGTTGGTATTATTACTTTTTTATTATATTCCCTAATTCCATTCAAATTTTCAAGCAGCAAGTCAACAGCTGCTTTTCCTAAATACTCACTTGGTATTCTTATTGTAGTTAGAGCTGGTATCATATACTTTGCGCTAGGCTGATCATTAAATCCAATTATGCTTATATCATCTGGTATTGATAATCCTTCCTCTGAAATTGCTTTGTAAGCCCCGACTGCCATTGTATCATTTCCAATGAAAAAAGCTGTTATGTTATTTTTAGATTTTAATGCTTCCTTCATAAGATTATATCCAGCTTTGAAAGTAAATTTCTCTGTCTCGTAGATATATTTATTATTATAGATATTCTTGCTTTCCATAAATTCCTTATATTTTATGTCCCTTTTATCCAAATATGTATCTCTATAATCTATGCATTCTAATTTATTCCCACCAATAAAACCAATCTTTCTATGGCCTAAACTGTACAAATAATCTAAGATTTCATAAGTTGCTTTTCCTAAATCCGCCATCACTGAATTAAATTTATTTTCATCAGGTGAAAAATCTACAAATACTATATTATCATTGGCACTTGCTAATTTATCTATGATACTTGAAGAGAACTTTCCGATAGCAATTATTCCATTAACATTCTTAATATCCTCAATACTACTATCCTCACTTAGCTTCACCAAATTAAAATTATTTTCATTACATTTTTTTTCAGCAGCTAACCTTATTGATAAGTAATATGGATCTCCTAATTCTTCCTCATAGTTATACCAATAAATAATTCCTATATCCTTACTTTTCTTATTCTTAGCTTTTTTTGTTTTTGCTGAAACATAATCAAGTTCATCTGCTATTTTTAATATTTTTTCCCTTGTTGCATCACTTACATTTAATGTTTCATCAAAATTTAAAACTCTAGAAACTGTTGCTATAGAAACTTCTGCTATAGAAGCTATTTCCTTTATAGTGGCCAACTTAACTTCCTCCTTTAGCTCGCATAGTCCAAAAAAATTAAACACGAGATTTTGCTGAAAACAAATCTAAGTTAAGTGTATCTCACAAGCAAAATATAGTCAAACTGTTACAAGGCTTTTGTATATAGATATCAAGCTTTAAAACTGAATTTATATGATAACTTAACGAAATCATAAATATTTTGATTAAAAAAGAAAACTATAAGAACTTCAGAAATAATTAAGAGAAAGAGGGTTCCACTTAAACTTATTCCATTTTAAATTGAATAAGCAAAGCGTTCCCCCTCTTCCCCTAAATAACTTGGACAGCTTACTTTATTTCCGCCACATAATTAATTTCACTTCTTATGTAAAAGCACTCATATAATATAAATCAAATATATATTTATGCTAGAAATGATATGCTCTCTTATAAGCATAAGTAGCCCTTAACCCTGATGTTTCCTATAAATATTTATATATGTACATATGAAAATATTTTTATACGTACATATATTTCTTTAAAAATATATAACTTTAATTCTATATAAATATATACATATATTTATAGTCTTAATTTATTTTCATAGGATCATAGAATATATCTAAGCTATAAACTAGACTTATATATGAGTTTACTGATTCTCATCAACTTGTTTGAGGAACATGCCATGCAAAAATAGGTACAACCTTTTACTTAGAGATTTCCATCGAAATTTTCTTAAGTCTATGGAACAAATATATATTCTATTCTACTGATGTCCACATAGGCTCACCTATCATTACGCCTATGGATAAACAACTTAGGAATTTGATTTATACTTTACAATAAACGCCATACTAGAAAGCAGAAACATTTTTATGCAACAGGCATTGAAAATGAGCTGCTAAAAATTCTTAATTGTAGGGTGTTCAACTAATGCTTGTCACAATGAAATTTGGAGCAAGCTTTAGTTGTGCAACCTGCAATTTAGCACTTTCAGTGAAATTTTCATAGTCCTGTGAAATAACAATGTTTCTGCTTTCGGTAGACTATTGCATAAGTCTACGTCATATATTGTTTATCTATATATGCAAAAATATTTTATCCTATTGTATTAAGTAGATTGGCCATTTCTATTGCTGAAACTGCACTTTCATATCCTTTATTACCAGCTTTAGTTCCTGCTCTTTCAATTGCTTGTTCTATAGTATTTGTTGTAAGAACACCAAAAATTACTGGCTTTCCACTTTCAAGCGAAACACTCGCAACTCCTTTTGATACTTCTGAGCAAACATAGTCATAATGTGATGTAGATCCTTTTATTACTGCTCCTAAACATATTACTCCATCGTATTTAGGGCTCTTAGCCATTTTTTTAGCAATCAGTGGTATTTCAAAAGCACCTGGCACCCATGCAATATCTATATCTTCTTCTTTTACACCATGTCTCTTTAATCCGTCTATTGCGCCTTCTAAAAGTTTTCCTCCAATAAATTCATTAAATCTTCCTACTACTATCCCAAATTTTAATCCTTCTGAAACTAAATTTCCTTCAAATATATTCATTGTTTTTTCCTCCAATATTTTATATTATTTATTTTATTTTTTATCAACTTCAATTAGATTTGCATGTAGACTAAATACTAATTGAACTTATAACCACAAATATTTCGCCTAATTTATCTCCGCTAATATTACTCCAAATGCAGTAACATGTTATTAGAATTTAATTATCAAATATTTAGCAAATGATTCATTCTTTCTTTTTTAGTCTTTAAATAAAATTCGTCATTTTCATTCAATGGCATCTGTATTGATACTCTTTCTACAACTTTTATATCATTTTTTTCTAACCCTTCTATTTTATCTGGGTTATTAGTAATTAATTTAACATTCTTTATTCCTAAAATTTTAAGCATATCAGCGCTTATTTTATAATCTCTCATGTCTTCTCTAAATCCTAGAGCTAAATTTGCATCTACTGTATCCAATCCCTCATCTTGAAGTGCATATGCTTTCAACTTATTTAAAAGGCCAATTCCTCTTCCTTCTTGTCTCATATACAGAAGTATCCCCGAGTCCTCTTTTGCTATCATTCTCATCGAAGCTTCATATTGTTCTCCACAATCGCATTTTCTAGATCCTAGAGCATCTCCAGTTAAACATTCAGAATGAACTCTAACAAGTGTTGGTTCATCATTATTTTTAATATCTCCTTTGACTAAAGCCAAATGACATTTTGAGGAATCTTTTTCTTTAAATGCGAGTACTTTAAAATTCCCATACTTAGTTGGAAGATTAGCTTCCGTTTCCATAACGACACTTAAATGTTCTTCTTTTCTGTATTTAACTAGATCAGCTATAGTAACTATCTTTAAGTTATGCTCCTTAGCAAACTTTATCAAATCATCACGTCTTGCCATTGTTCCATCGTCTTTTACTATTTCACATATAGCTGCCGCACCTTTAAATCCTGCAAGTTTTGCAAAATCTACTGCTGCCTCTGTATGACCAATTCTCTCAAAGACTCCCCCATTCTTAGCTACCAAAGGAAATACATGACCTGGTCGTCTAAAGTCATCGCCTTCACTTGCAGTTACAAGTTTATTTATTGTATAAGCTCTTTCAAATGCTGATATACCTGTTGTCGTATCCTTATGATCTATGGATACTGTAAAAGCAGTTTCATGGTTATCAGTATTTTTTTCAACCATTGGATTTAATCCAAGTTTCACTGCAATTTCTTCTTCTACTGGTGCACAAACAAGTCCTCTCGCGTACTTAATCATAAAATTAATATTTTCTCCATTAGCCAGTTCTGCTGGAATTACTAAATCTCCTTCATTTTCTCTTCCCTCGTCATCTACAATTATTATCATTTTCCCTTCTTTAATATCCTTTAATGCCTCTTCTATACTATTAAACATAATGCTCAGCTCCTTAATTTTATATTTTATATATACTTAAAATTCATTCTGATGATTTATATGATTAGAACCCATTTTTCCTTAGGAATTCCATTGTGATATTGCTATTTTCATTTTCTTCTTTTTCTTTTCCACCAAATAACTTTTCTACATATTTCCCAATTAAATCGCACTCCAAATTAACCTTTGAATTAACTTTTTTATATGAAAGTATAGTATTATCTATAGTATGAGGTATAACAGAAACCTTAAATACTTCATCATCAACATAAGCAACAGTTAAGCTTATTCCATCTATTCCAATTGATCCTTTATATATAATGTATCTTAGCACCTCCTCAGGTGCAGATATAGTAAACCAAGTTCCATTACTTTCTTCTTTTATGGAAACTATTTTTCCAACACCATCTATATGTCCACTTACAATATGACCACCAAGCCTATCGCTTAATCTCAATGCCCTTTCAAGGTTTACTTTATCTCCAGCCTTTAAATTTCCTAAGTTACTTTTCTCTAAAGTTTCGCCCATCACTTCTGCTTTAAAAGAATCTGAATATTTTTCTTTTACTGTTAAGCAAACTCCATTGGTAGCTATACTATCTCCGACTCTAGTTTCCTTTAAAACTTCACTACACTTGATTTCCATAACTCCAAAGCCATTACCTGTGCTAAATTTCTCTAACACGCCAACTTCTTCAATAATTCCAGTAAACATCTTCTCCTCCTTATTCTTTCATCTCTTATTTAGCAACATAACCTTCTAGTACTAAGTCCTCTCCAATCGTTCTATAATTAATGTCCTTTAATCTAACTGCGTCATCTAATTTAAAGAAGCCTTTTCCTGCTATACTATTTCTGCTTTTTTGTCCCCCTATTATCTTAGGTGCTATATAAAATCTTACTTTATCTACAATTCTCTCTTCTAATGCAGAAAAATTTAAAGTTCCTCCACCTTCTATAAGTATTGAATCTATTCCTTCTTCTCCAACCCTCTTAACCAGTTCTTTCAGATTAACTCTACTATCTTTATCTGCCACCTCTATAACTTTAATGCCCATAGATCTTAATTTCTTTTTCTTTTCTTTATCTGATTTTAAAGTAGTTACTACTATTGCAGCTTTGTCACTATTTGTGAGAACTTTAGACTCTAGTGGGATTCTAAGATTACTATCTACAATAATCCTGATTAACTTCTTCTCATGGTTGATTCTGCATGTGAGTTCAGGATTATCTTCAATTACTGTATTTACACCTACCATAATCGAATGAAACCTATTTCTTAAGTGTTGTGAATCTTCTCTAGATTCTTTAGATGTAATCCATTTTGATTCTCCACTATAAGTTGCTATCTTCCCATCAATGGACATTCCACTTTTCAAAATAACAAATGGAATCTTTGATGTTATATACTTTATAAAAATCTCATTCAATTCTTTACATTCTTTTTCTTTAATACCTACTACAACTTCAATCCCATGCTGTTTTAACTTTTCCACACTTTTTCCAGAAACTAGCTCATTGGGATCTAACATACCTATTACTACTCTTTTAAACTTTTTTTCAATTATTAAATCTACGCATGGGGGTGTCTTTCCATAATGAGCACAAGGTTCTAGTGTGACGTAAATTGTACTTTCCTCCACAGATTTTGTTGCATTTTTCACTGCATTTCTTTCTGCATGAGCTTCTCCATAGCACTCATGATAACCTTCTCCTATTATCTCATTGTCTTTAACTATAACGGCTCCAACTAGTGGGTTAGGATTTACTTTACCTATTCCTCTTTTAGCTAATTCTAAAGCTATCTCCATGTACTTCTCATCCAAAGCTAATCATCTCCAATTTTTCATACTATTTCCTATAATATAATCTTATAAATACTTAGTTGAATTATAATTTAATGAATAATAAAGAAACTCCGGGATTCAAATCCTCGGAGTTTTAAAAAATTGTAATGATTATTTATATATACAAGTAAAATTTTAAAATTTATCCTATATATTACAGCATATATTTTAAGCCAGTTCTATCAATCTTATATAATTTCAAACTTAAAAATATATTGTAATAAAAAAACCCTGAATTCTAATAAATTCAGGGTACTTAAATGCGAACAAATAACATTTAAAACTTTAATTTTAAATATAATTTATAACATTACTCTCTTCTTTCATCCAGACTTTACTGTCGGCTTCGGAATCTAACCGAATCTGCTTTTTAAAGCTCGCGGGCTGTACCGCCGATAGGGAATTTCACCCAACCCCGAAGATTTCTTTATTTAATTTACAATAACTATGATATCATGAAGTTTTATCTTTGTAAAGTGATTAGCTAAAATTTATGATATCGAATTCTTTCTTCTTTTCTTTAATCCATTGAAGCATCTTAGGATCATTCCAAATGTCTAAACCTAAGCTAGCATATTTCATAGCTTCTTCCTCGCTTCCAAATCTAATTAAATTAGGCAAGGTACTTGAAACTCTTTTTTGTTTTAATATGTATGGTATAACATGCGGGTTTCTCTTATATGCTCTTCTTAAAGCACTTTCTGCCGCTTTAATTTCATTAATCTTATATAATAACGCTACTCTACTATAATGTATAGCTGCCAAATTATCTTTTTCATATTTTTCTAGCAGGCTTTTTAGTTGTTCATATCTTTTCTCAATTAAAAGCCAATTAACTACTAAACTTCTAACCACTAATTCATCTTTCTCATCATACTCTAGGATTTCTAAAGCATTCTCTATTGCAGCTTCTTTTTCACCAATTTCCCATAAATGAATCGCTAAACTATACTTAGCTCCAAAAAGTTGCCTCGCTATCTTTAATCTAAGAAGCTCTGCCGGTGCATTTTTCAAATCATCTATTCTTAATAAATTCTTCGCTGCGTTAACTGCTTTTTCTAGAAGTTCTGTCCTCTGATTATTATTTAAACTAGAATCTTTTGATAATATTATATATGCATCCGCACAATCTTCATATACTTCTAATGCTTCTTTTGCATATTTTGCTTTATTTTTATAATTCTTTTGTCTCCATGCATACTCAATAGTTCTTTGAGCCATTATATAATCTTTATGGACAGCAAATTTAAAAGGAACTTTTGTTTCATCCTTAACAGCTTTATCCTCTTCTATTTTATCATTCATAGTTAATGCAACTTCTTCTTTAGCTTTTAGCATAGTACCTTTTGAAGCTTCTGCATCCTTATTTTCGCCTATTATCCATTTATTATTATCTTTTGATATATCTAATAAGCTTTTTACTTCCTTTGATTTACTAGAGCCTGTACTACTACTAACACCAAACTCCTTATATAAGTCAGCAACTTTAATATATGGCTTTTCTTTTGAATCAAATAAGTTATTTGCAGTTCCTATAGCATGCACTATTCCTGCTCCCCATGAAAAGCTCTTCCCCTTTTTAAATTGTTCTTCATAATTCAAAAATAAAGTTTCTGTTGCTAGAACACAAATATTCTTATAATCTTCATTGAGATATTCATCTGAAAAACTCTTTATTTTTTCAATTATTTCTTCATACTTGCTAGCTATTCCGTTAGATAATTCTTGCATTTCTTCTTATAGCTCCTTTATAAAAATCTTTAACAAATTTGACTTTATCCTACAACAATTATAATTTGCAAGTATAGTCACCAAATTTATAATTTTCATTTTAGATTTACAATATTCTCTATAAAAATATTATAAGTTCATTACTTTTTTCGTCCATATTACATTATAACATATTAAATATATTTGTATCTACTTTTAAATTTTTATGAACATTTTTGTTGTTTTAATCTATTATCTAGGGTATTACCAATCTTAATATATATTTTTCTGAAAATTTTAGTTCATTAAGGCATACGAAATAAATGAAGTGTTATTTTTTGATTATGCCTAAAGCTCATATTAAACTATCAATCAGGTAATGCAAACAAATAATTTTATAAAAAATGAATTTATTAACACATTTCTATAATTTCCCTCATAAACATATTTAATGATAACAATTTTAAATAAGGAAACTATATGCTAACAAATAGTTTATATAATTTATCCTTTTTACTATCAATGCCTTATAATAATATCAATTTAATTTCTAAACATAAGTATAATTTAGATGATACCATATTAAAAGAAATTTACCTAAAAAAATTATTCAACTTTGAATGGGCAAAAAAATTAAACTCTTCATTTAAAGACTATAAATTTGATTATGCATATAATATACTAGAACAAATTCCAAGTTTTATTAAGGTTAAACTGATTCTGAAGGCTTCTTTTATTGTTAAAACTTATCCTCAAAATATAAATTCAGTTTCAATAAATGAATATATACTCATTTTAGAGTATTTGCAAGACAAATGCAAAATACAATTTATAGCAGAGAATGAAGAAAATCCACTTTTATATGAACATATCCTAAATACTGATTTATCAAGCCTAGTAAATAGCCGTAATTTCAATAAAAACAGCAACATAAATGTATATAAGGATAAACTTTCATCAATTGATTCATTATTTGAAATGTTCATAGCTTCTAGCTGGCTTTCTACTAATAACCATGATGAAAAAAGAGCTTCCAAATTTAATGTCACAGATGCCTGCGATTATGCTGAAAGATTTTCATTAAATTATAATCCTGAATACAAATCATTTTCTGGCATCGGAGGGGATTGTACTAATTTTATGTCTCAAATAATTCATGCTGGGGGTTTCAGTCAAAATGCAACTTGGAAACCATATACTCATGCCTGGATTCGAGTTGAAGAACTATATCAATACTTAATAACGCCGAAATTAGAAGCCACTAAGCTTCCAAACGATAAATCATTAGATAGAGGCTGCTTAATTCAATTTTACACTCCGTCTATAGGACGATATTTTCATAATGGCTTTATTACTTATAGGCTTCAAAATGGTGACTGTCTTTATTGCTGTCATAGTTATGACAAATTGAATTATCCTCTTAGCCAAATTTATCCCAACAGATATCCAACACTCAGGGCCTTAAAATTCGATTGATATACAATATCTATCTCAAACTCTAGATCATATATAGATAACCCAACACTATAATCTATACTTATGCGTATAACTCACCGAAATGAATAATATACTTTTGTTCCAGTTTCTGGTTGGAAGATACTTCATAGTTTAAGTATAGTTTATGATTATTATATCTATAAATCTAAGTCAGATACATGTTTACCCGAATACTACAAAACATAACTCTGAAAGCACATAAAAAGAGGTTGCATTAAGGACCAGCTTGCTTCAACTTTAATCTTGCAAGCTAATCCTTAGCAACCTTACTTATAATTAAATCAATTTTTAATAAGTTAACTAAGTTCGTGAACTCAAATTATAAATTTAAACTTTCATTTATAACAGTTAGCTTTCAAATACATATTCATAAATATGTATCTCATTTCTTTGATTTATATATATGCTTAATTTTAACGTTTATATTGTTATACAGTTATCTCACTCTTGATTTTTAATGCATCTTCATTATTCTCAATAATAGGATCTACATATTCATCTATAAACTCAACAACTTGACTTGGTGCTCTTCCAACAAACTTATTTGGATCTATAATTGCTAGAATTTCTTCCTTAGATAGGCCAAATGAATCATCATTTATTATTCTATCTATTAGGTCATTATCTAACCCTTCTCCTTTTACTCTTTGAGCAGCAGCCATAGAGTGCACTCTAATTTGTTCATGTAATTCTTGTCTATCCTTACCTCTTTTCACAGCTTCCATCATTATATTTTCAGTAGCCATAAATGGTAATTCTCTTTGCACGTGAGATGCTATAACTTTATCATATACTACCATGTTTTCAGCAATATTTATGTATAAATTTAACACTCCATCCAATGCTAAAAATCCTTCAGCTACAGATAGTCTCTTGTTAGCTGAATCATCTAGTGTTCTTTCAAACCACTGAGTTCCTGCTGTAATTGCTGGATTTAATGCATCTACTATTACATATCTAGCTAATGCACTTATTCTTTCACTTCTCATAGGATTTCTCTTATATGCCATAGCTGATGATCCTATTTGATTTTTTTCAAATGGCTCTTCCATTTCCTTCATATTTTGAAGCAATCTTAAATCATTACTAAATTTGTAAGCACTTTGAGCAATTTCCGATAATGTATTTAATACAATAGAATCAAGTTTTCTTGGGTATGTTTGGCCTGTTACTCCATAACTTTTTTCAAATCCCATTTTTTCTGCAACAATCTTATCTAAAGACTTAACTTTATTTTCATCTCCATCAAAAAGTTCCATAAAACTGGCTTGAGTACCTGTAGTACCCTTAACACCTCTAAGCTTTAATGTTGATAATAAAAAGTCTATATTTTCAACATCCATTACTAAATCTTGCATCCATAATGTAGCTCTTTTTCCTACTGTAGTTAATTGAGCTGGTTGAAAATGTGTAAAACCTAATGTTGGCATGTCTTTATATTCTAGTGCAAAATTTTTCAAATGATTTAAAACTGTAACTATTTTATTTTTAATTAGATTTAAAGCATCTCTCATTATTATAATATCTGTATTATCTCCAACATAACAAGATGTAGCTCCTAAATGGATAATTCCCTTTGCGCTTGGACATTGAAGACCATATGCATATACATGACTCATAACATCATGTCTAACTTCTTTTTCTTTTTTAGCAGCCTCATCATAATTTATATCATTGATATGTTCTTTTAACTCTTTGATTTGTTCATCAGTTATATTTAATCCGAGTTCTCTTTCTCCTTCTGCTAAAGCTACCCATAATTTTCTCCAAGTTGTAAACTTCATATCATCAGAAAAAATAAAGCTCATTTCCTTTGATGCGTATCTTGAATTTAAAGGTGTGCTATATAAATTTCTCATCTAAAAACCTCCACACGAATATATTTTATGCTTTTTCTTTTAACATTCGTATTATATCATATTTTTTTCATTTTTGCCTATTTAATTTTAGAATTATTTGTACTCTTTTGTATTTAAATTTATTTTACATTTTTGTTATTATTGTCTCTAAGAATCATATATATATACTAAGGATCATATTAAAGATTGGAGTGAAGAAATATGTGTAAGATAGGTATCTTAGATAAACTTTCCTTTTTATTAGTTCTTATAGGTTCATTAAATTGGGGAACAATAGGTTTGTTCAACCTAAATATAGCAAAATTAATTTCTATGAATATTCCAATAATAGAGAGGTTTATCTATATTGCAGTATTTTTAGGTGCCTTAGATTTGGTTTCATTGCTATTTAGATGCAATTTAATAATGGATGAGAATTAGACTTTAATTAAAGATCTGCATGAGTAATCGATATCAAGAATTATACTTATATAAATTATTTAATATTTATACTACTAATGCACCAAAAAAGGTTCCATATTAATAATATGGAACCTTTTTTGGTATATTAGTCTTCTAAAGTTTGAACTAATTTAACGATTTCTTCTACTGCTAAAGCTTCGTCATCTCCTGAAGCAACAACCTTGATAGTAGCATCTTTAGTTACTGCTAAAGATAATACTCCGATTAAGCTTTTTACATTTGCTTTCTTGCCGTTATATTCTATACTAACGTCTGATTTAAATGAAGAAGCCTTCTTAACTAATAATGTTGCTGGTCTAGCATGAAGACCAGATGAATTTTTTACTGTAACCTCTTTTGCTATCATTATATACACCTCTTTACAAAAAATTAATAAATATAGCATTTAACTATTATAGTATAATCGTTTTTATTGATAATTTCAACTTAAAAATGATTGCTCATATGATAATTTAGAAATAATTTTAATTATCTAGGTTGTACTATTAATTTTATGGCCGTTCTTTCTTCTCCATCTATTTGTATATCTGTGAAAGCCGGTATACATACTATATCTTTTCCACTTGGTGCAACAAATCCCCTTGCTATTGCAATAGCCTTAACTGCTTGGTTTATAGCACCCGCACCAACAGCTTGAATTTCTGCAATATTTTTTTCCTTTATTATAGCTGCTAGTGCACCTGCTACAGAATTAGGATTTGATTTTGTTGATACTTTTAATACTTCCATTTTTGTTATTCCTCCTAGAATTTAATACACAAATCGTTTACATTAAATATATTCTATATAATTCCTAAAATTCCTTTTAGAATTACTAAATTAAAAAATATTTTTATTTCTAGGTATTTTGTTTTTATATACTCAATTATAGTTTAAATGAATTAATTACATCTAATCTATAATAAAACGAAGTATATTTCATCACTTAACAAAATATACTTCACTTTTTTTACTTAGCAAAATCTACTGCTCTAGTTTCTCTTATGACATTAATTTTAATTTGTCCTGGATATTCAAGTTCTTCCTCGACACTCTTAACTAAATTACGTGCCAATTCAATTGTTCCAGCATCATCTACTTTATCTGGTTTAACCATAATTCTAATCTCTCTACCAGCTTGAATGGCATATGACTTTTCTACACCTTCATGTGAATTTGCAATTTCCTCTAACTTTTCCAATCTCTTAATGTATGCTTCCAATGTCTCTCTTCTAGCGCCTGGTCTAGCCGCTGATATTGCATCTGCCGCTTGAACTAGTACTGCTTCTAAAGATTGCATTTCTACATCTGAATGATGCGCTGCTATTGCATTTATTACTAATGGCGATTCGTGATACTTTTTAGCTAGATCTCCACCAATTAGAGCATGAGGCCCTTCTTGTTCTTGATCCACAGCTTTACCAATATCGTGTAGCAATCCTGCTCTTTTAGCTAAAGTAACATCTAAACCTAGCTCTGAAGCCATTAAGCCAGCTAAGTATGAAACTTCTATGGAATGCTTTAACACATTTTGCCCATAACTTGTTCTATACTTCAATCTACCAAGAAGTCTTATAATTTCAGGATGTAGTCCATGTACACTAGTTTCAAGAGCTGCTTGCTCTCCTTCTTCTTTTATACTACTTTCCACGTCCTTAGTTGCTCTTTCAACCATCTCTTCGATTCTCGCTGGATGTATTCTGCCATCCACTATTAACTTTTCTAGTGCCATTCTCGCAACTTCTCTCCTAATTGGATCAAAGCTAGAAAGAATGACTGCTTCTGGAGTATCATCTATAATCAAATCAACTCCTGTTAATGTTTCCAAGGTTCTAATGTTTCTTCCTTCTCTACCTATTATTCTACCTTTCATCTCATCATTCGGTAGTGCAACAACGTGTACAGTTGATTCAGACACATGATCGGCAGCACATCTTTGGATCGCAGTTGTAATTACTTCCCTTGCCCTCTTGTCTGCCTCTTCTTTTGCCTTACTTTCAATATCTTTTATCATTAAAGCTGCATCGTGTGTAATTTCTTTCCTTATTTCATCTAGAAGAATCTCACGTGCTTCTTCACTAGATAGAGCCGATATTCTTTCAAGTTCTGCTCTTCTTTCTTCATAAAGCTTCTGTACTCTTGCTTCTACTTGATCTACCTCAAGCATTCTTTGATTGATTGTTTCGTCTTTCTTTTCAAGAAGTTCACTCTTTTTATCAAGTGCTTCTTCTCTTTGAATTACTCTTCTTTCAAGCCTTTGAATCTCATTTCTTCTCTCACGAGATTCCTTATCAAAATCATTTCTTAATTTATGAAGTTCTTCTTTTGCCTCAAGGATTGCTTCTTTTTTAGTTGCTTCTGCATCCTTTTTAGCTCTTACTAGAATTTCTTCTGCTTCTTTTTCAAGCGATTCAATCTTTGCTTTTGATATGTTTTGAATCGTTTTATAAACCACTATTCCTAATATTAATAAAACTATTACATCTATTAATATCATTACTGCTGTTACCACATAAACACCTCCTAATTTATCATTTTCTCATTATATTATTAACAAGAAAGTATAGTAGGTGTCATATTCTTCTCACTGCATTTGGAATATGATAAACCAGTATTCCTTTTTATTCTATATTAAAAACAAAATTATGTCAAGTTTGCGCATATAACTGTTACATACTGCATTATGCTGTTAAATACTTAATATAGCTGCATATATATGAGTTATCATAATATATGCAGCTATATATTTATTAATAAATATTATGAAGTAAATTCACATTTAAACTTTCCATTTATTGCATCTTCTTTATTCTTTTGTGTTTACAGCAACATCATTTTTATCGCTTATATCTTCTTTAGCTCCCTCTGGTGCAGCTGCCTTAAATAGTTCTGCAGGTGGAAGATTATACTTTTCTCTAATTTGATTTTCTATATCTAATGCCACTTCAGGATTTTCTTTTAGATATAATTTAGCATTTTCTCTTCCTTGACCTAATCTTATATCTCCATAAGAAAACCAAGCTCCACTCTTTTGAACAATCTCTTCTTTTACTCCAACATCTACTATATTACCACATCTTGATATACCCTCATTATACATAATATCAAATTCTGCTTGTTTAAATGGTGGTGCAACTTTATTTTTCATGACCTTTATTCTTGTTCTGTTACCTATTATTGAATCCCCTTGTTTTATAGAATCTATTCTTCTAATATCAAGTCTTACTGATGCATAGAACTTTAATGCTCTTCCTCCAGTTGTTGTTTCTGGTGAGCCAAACATAACCCCAACTTTTTCTCTTAATTGGTTAATAAATATAGCAACACAATTAGTCTTATTTATTGTTCCTGCAAGCTTTCTTAAAGCCTGTGACATAAGTCTTGCTTGAAGACCAATATGTGAGTCTCCCATTTCTCCTTCAATTTCAGCTTTAGGTACTAAAGCTGCAACTGAGTCTACTACCAAAACATCAATAGCTCCAGAACGGACTAATGCTTCAGCTATTTCAAGTCCTTGTTCCCCTGTATCAGGTTGAGAAATTATTAAGCTATCTACATCAACTCCAAGTTTTTGGGCATAACTAGGATCTAATGCATGTTCTGCATCTATGTATCCTACTGCTCCACCTTTCTTTTGTGATTCTGCCGCTATATGAAGCGCAATTGTAGTTTTTCCTGAACTTTCTGGTCCATAAATTTCAATAATTCTACCTTTAGGTACTCCTCCAATTCCAAGAGCTATATCTAAATCTAAACATCCTGTTGATATAGCATCCATGTTAGAAATATTGTGATCACCCAATTTCATTACTGATCCTTTACCAAATTGTTTTTCTATATGACTCATAGCACTTTCAATTGCTTTTAACTTTTCTGCATTTATAATTCCCATAATACTAATTAACTCCCTTCCATCGAACTTATGTTCTATATTTATTATAAATTAATTACAAACCATAGTCAATAATTAATTCTAAGAAAAGCCCCTTCTTTGCTAGCAAAGAAGGAACCTTTTTAATTCATATCCATTTTTTTATATTTCTAAACATGGATCTTATATATTTTATTTATCGTAAGAAACAGCTTCCTTATTCTTTTTAAAGTAATCGTAACCTGAAAGCAGGGTTACGATAACCGCAATCATAAGCATTATCATTGGAGCGAATTTAAAAAATCCTTTCAAATAATAATTGTCTATTACAAAAATTTTTAACAGTCTTGCATCATGAATATTTACTTTTAATAATAATAAAATTATTGCTATAATTTGTATAACCGTTTTGATTTTTCCCCACCAGCTAGCTGCTATAACTCTTCCTTGCGCTGCCGCTATTGATCTTAAGCCTGAAACAGCAAATTCTCGTGCAATTATAACTACTGCTGCCCATCCTGGTACTACTTGTAAATCAACTAAAGAAATTAACGCCGCAGTAACTAATAATTTATCTGCTAAAGGATCCATAAATTTTCCAAAGTTAGTTATTTGATTTCTAGATCTAGCAATATACCCATCTAACTTATCCGTTAATGAAGCTAAAATAAATATAAATGTAGCAATAAAACTTCCATATGGTATATCTTTAACTGCTATAAATACTAAAAATACAGGAACCAAAAATATTCTAATTAAGGTTAACTTATTTGCAAGATTCATCAACAACAACTCCCACTAAATCATAATCCATAGTCTCTACTATTTTTACCTTTACAAATTCACCATTTTCTATTTTTGCATTTGATTCAAATAATACATTTGCATCTATATCAGGAGCCATTTCATAGCTTCTTCCATAATAGCACTTTCCATTATATCCCTCAACAAGAATATCATATAACTTTCCAATTTTCAATTTATTTATTTCTTCTGAAATATTCTTTTGTAAAAGCATTAAATCTTCTTCTCTTTTTTCCTTAATTTCTTCATCTATTTGCCCATCCATTTTAGCTGCTGGAGTATCTTCTTCCTGAGAATAAGTAAATGCTCCCACTTTATCAAGCTTATATTCCTTCAAGAAATCAATAATTTCATTAAAATCTTCATCAGTTTCGTTTGGAAATCCTACTATAAATGTTGTTCTTATAACAATTTCAGGAACTATTTCCCTTAAAATTTGTATTTTATTAATTATATCTTTTTTACTAGTTTTTCTTCCCATAAGTTTTAAAATATTATCGCTTATATGTTGAATAGGTATATCTAAATACTTTACAACTTTTTCATTACAAGCAATTTCGTTTATAAGTTCATCATATATCTCTTCTGGATAACAATAAAGTACCCTTATCCATTCAATTCCTTCAATTTTGGATAATTCCTTAAGAAGAACATGCAGATTCTTTTTCCCATAAATATCACTTCCATATAAAGTAGTGTCTTGAGCTATAAGTATGATTTCCTTTACTCCACTCTCACTCAAATCTCTTGCTTCATTTATAATATTTTCCATCTTCCTACTTCTAAATTTTCCCCTTATCTTAGGAATTATACAATATGTGCAAAAATTATTGCATCCTTCTGCTATTCTTATATATGCACTCTCCCTTTGAGTTGTAATAATTCTCTTTCCTTCATTAATATTTTCATCAGAATAATTTAAGAGTTCTGTTGCTAATTTATTTCCGTCTATAAATCCAGTTATAATTTCATTTATTTTATTATAGTCATTAACTCCAAGCATTATATCTATTTCAGGTATTAATGTTCTCAACTCTTCTCCATATCTTTGAGTAAGACATCCTGTAGCTATAAGCAGTTTACATTTATAATTAATTTTATAATTAGCCATCTCTAAAATTGTGTCAATAGATTCTTGTTTGGCACTCTCTATAAATCCGCATGTATTCACTATAATTATATCTGCGTTTTTTGGGTTATTAGTTATCTCATATTCATCACTCATCTTACCTAAGATTATCTCTGAGTCAACTCTATTTTTATCACAGCCTAAGCTTACCATTCCAACTTTATACTTGCTTGAAGCTTCTTCATTATATTGTTCTCTATTCTTCGCTATTTCTATTTTAATTTCGCTCAACTTCTTATATCCTCCTACGTTCTAATAGTCTTAATTATAACAAATTAGAACTACATTTTACAAGTTGCTATTATACATATACTACTCCCAAATCTCACAAAAATCACTTATTATTTTACCTCAAAAGAGTTAAATTAAAAAAGTTAACATAATGTTTAATTTTATTTCATAATTAATCTAAAACTATAGCTTTAAACTTTTTAGACATTATTAATTAATTTTCCTCTTCATGTTCATCTTCTAATAGCTGCTGCTTAGTAATAAGCACCTGCCTTGGTCTACTTCCATCCTTTTCCGATATAATCCCCCGTTCTTCTAATTGATCCATTATTCTAGAAGCTCTATTAAACCCTATTCTGAACTTTCTTTGAATAAACGAAGTTGATGCCTGACCATACTCAACTACAACATTTATCACCTCATTAAGTAATTCATCAACATCGTCATTACTATCATTTGCATCCACAGATTTTGAATCTGACGCATTATTAATATGATCAATTATATCTTCTTCATACTTAGTATCACCCTGTTCACTCTTAATAAACGATACAACTTGCTCTACTTCTTCCTCCGATATGAAGCAACCTTGAACTCTAAGAGGCTTACTTTCTCCCACTGGATAATATAACATGTCACCTTTTCCTAACAGTTTTTCCGCTCCGGATCCATCTAAGATAGTTCTAGAATCAATTTGAGATGATACTGCAAATGATATTCTAGATGGAATATTAGCTTTAATTACCCCTGTTATTACATCAACTGATGGTCTTTGAGTTGCTATAACTAAATGCATGCCTGCAGCTCTTGCCATTTGTGCTAATCTTCCAATATAATCTTCTACATCATTAGGACATACCATCATAAGATCAGCAAGCTCATCTACTATAATAACTATATATGGCAGTTTTTGTTCTATTATACCCTTATTAAATAATTCATTATATGACTCCATATTTCTAACTCCAGAGTCTGCAAAGAGCTTATACCTATTGGTCATTTCATTTACTGCCCAATTTAAAGCTGCTGCCGCTTTCTTAGGATCTGTAACAACTGGAATCAAAAGATGTGGTATTCCATTATAAACATTTAACTCAACAACCTTTGGGTCTACCATTAAAAGTTTAACTTCTTCTGGATTATACTTATATAATAGGCTTATTATAAGAGAGTTTATGCATACACTCTTACCAGAACCTGTTGCCCCTGCAATCAGTGTATGTGGCATCTTACTCAAATCTCCCACAACACATTTTCCTGATATATCTTTTCCTAAAGCAAATGCAAGCTTTTTCTTAGACTCGATAAATTCATCATTTTCTAGAACTTCTCTTAAAAAGACTGGTTTTTGTTTTCCATTTGGAACTTCTATACCAACTGCCGCCTTACCTGGAATTGGTGCTTCTATTCTTATCCCAGAAGCTGCTAACCCTAAAGCTATATCATCAGATAGATTTACAATCTTACTAACTTTGACGCCCGGACTTGGCTGAAGTTCAAATCTCGTAACTGATGGACCTTTTGTAACTTGAGTAACCTTGGCATCTACTCCAAAATTAGATAATATTTCTTCAAGCTTATTAGCATTCTCTATTAATTCTTTTTTGTCACTGCTATTAAGTTTTGTATTTGAATTTAATTTTAATAATTCAAGGCTTGGATGTTTATACTCCTTAGTTTCTTTTTGTTCCATTATATGTTCTTGTATCTCTTTATTTACTACTTCCTTAACATCATTACCTAAGTTTTCTTTCTTCTTAGTATGACTTTGCGTAGGTTTTTCTATAAAACTCTCTATCTGAATATCTGATGATACTTCAGCTTTTGATATAGGTGAGATTTCTGTATCCTCACTAGTATTTTTCATAAAATCTAGAATTTTTATTTTCTTTTCTACACCAGAAAGAAATGCTTCTTTTTCATTTTCTTTATCATCTTTTTCTACTATATTTATAAAGTTCTCTCTAACTGGTTTCTGCTCATCCCTTACTTTTCTACTTCTTCTGCTATTTCTTATTTTTTCACCTTTATTGTAGGCCTTTATCCCTAAATCATAAAGAGTAATATCGAAAATCAAAGTGATGGCAATTATTGAAAATGCGAGAAGAACTATATATGTCCCAAGGGCCCCTATAATTTTATACATTGGATAACATATGAGATATGCCATTATTCCACCATGAGGAGTCTGGGCGCTATCATTAAGTATGACCTTAAAATTTTCAAAAAAACTTCCTTGCCCGTCTAAACTTTGAATGTTTATCGTTCCAAATGTCAATATGGTAACAGCTACTAATATAGTTATTCCAAAAAAATTCTTGCTTAATTTAATATTTCCTCGTGTTTTTATATATTGGAATCCAAAATATATTAAATAAATAGGCAATGCATTTGCACCTATTCCAATTACTACATATGATACTCTTTGCGCTAAAGATGATAATATTCCAGCTAAAGAAGTGTATATTGCTATACCAAGTATTATTCCTGTTGCAATATACACTATTCCTACTATATCTGGATTTATTGTGTTTTCATCTTTTTTACTTTTTGTAGTGCTATGTTTGCCTTTAGTCCTACCCACCTTAAATCACCTCATAATTTTATTTCTACATTGAATAGCAATTCTCCTTTAATAAGATAACACTAAAAACAAAAATCGGCTATAGATTTTTTCTATAACCTTAAAAATAGCTACTATTTTTCTATTAATTCGTTAAGTTTGCTTAAAGCTTCCTGTATTCCTCCAACTTGGTCAATAAGTCCACAATCAACTGCTTGCTTTCCAATTAACATTGTTCCTACATCATTTAATAAATCATCTGTCTGAAGCATGAATCTTTCTAAAGTATCTGGTTTTATATTTGATGTTCTAACTATAAACTCATTTATTCTTTCTTGCATTTTCTTAAAGTATTCAAATGTTTGAGATACTCCAATCACAAATCCATTCATTCTTACTGGATGAACTATCATTGTTGCAGATGGTGTTATAAATGAAAAGTCTGCTGATGTAGCAAGCGGTACTCCTATGGAATGACCTCCACCAATTACTATAGAAACGGTTGGTTTTGACATACTTCGAATCATTTCAGAAATAGCTAAACCAGCTTCTACATCTCCTCCAACTGTATTTAAGACTATGAGTAGCCCTTTTGCATCATCATTTTGTTCGATATCTATTAATTGAGGTATAATATGTTCATATTTTGTGGCTTTTGTTTGTGGGGGAAGTACGGAATGCCCTTCAATCTGCCCTATTATAGATAAAACCTGTATTCTTTTATTTGGAGTTGCTAATGTAGTATTTCCAAGTTCTTTTACATTTTCTATTTTATCCTGTGCTTCTGATGTATTTTTATCTTCCTTTTCTTTCTCATTATTATTTAAAATATATTTATCCATAAAATAATTCCTCCTATACTCTTTTTATTTTGTACAGTAGGAATTATTTTATACATAAGTGAAATTCCAAATCTATGATTTGGCTAATTGAACTTACTCAGCGAACAAAGCGAGTCGAGTTTCCTTTTAAATTCAAAATCTATGATTTAGTTAATTGAACTTACCCTGAGAGCCAATTTTCCTTTTGAATCCCAGATCTATTATTTTGTTAATTTAACTTACTCTATATAAAAACTTATAGAACGCATTTAATTAAACTTCCTTTATATTAAAGTTTAAAAGTTTTATGTAAAACATTTATTGCTTCTTTTTCGTTTTCAGAGTGAACCAAGCACCAGATTGTCATATGAGAATCTGCTGTTTGCAGTACTTCTATATTATTATCACTTAATGCCTTGATTATTTTAGCCATTACTCCTGGTATTCCCTTCATTCTAGAACCAATAACCGCTACTTTGCTACAGTTGTCTATCAAAGTATACTTTAAGCTAGCACTATTTAGAACATTTTCTAAAATCTCTTTATCCACTTGATTTATAGTGAAAATTTGTTCATTAGGAAATATATTTATTAGATCTAAGCTTATTTTATTTGCAGCTAATAAATCCAATACATTTTTGTATTTTACATTTCCTTGATTTTCTGCTGCCCTTATAGAAACCTGAATTCTATTCTTTTGGCTTGCGATTCCTGTCATTATCCTGTCATTGCTTTTATCTCCAAAGTTGTTTATTAAAGTTCCTTTACTATTACTCATAGTATTTTTAATTAATATAGGAATATTTCCTTCCATTGCAACTTCTACGGCTTTTGGATGAATTACTGTTGCACCCTTATCCGCTAGTTGGAATACTTCATTATAACTTATTACATCAATTAAATTTGCATTTTCAACAACTCTTGGATCTGCTGTCATGATTCCATCTACATCAGTATATATTTCAATTTCTGACGCTTTAAGGGCCACTCCTAAAATAGAAGCCGTCGTATCGCTTCCCCCTCTGCCTAAAGTAGTTAAATATCCGTTTTCAGTCATTCCTTGAAATCCAGTTACTACAGGAATTCTTCCTTGAGACACTAACTCTAGTATTTTTTTAGGTTTCACCTCAATACAAGTTGCATCAGTAAAATTATTATCAGTTAATATTCCTGCTTGTCCGCCAGTAAGTGGTACAGCATCAATTCCTGCATTATATAAATCATTACTCATAACAACTGAGCTTATAATTTCTCCACATGTCATTAATAAGTCTTGTGCTAACTTATTAGCATTTTTAAATTTATCGCTTATTAATGATAATAATGTATCTGTTGCATATGGCTGACCTTTTCTTCCCATTGCTGATACTACCACAACAGGACTATATCCATCTTTAATGGCACTCTTAACTTTTTCAATTACTTTCTTTCTATTTTCTTCAGTAGATACTGAAGTTCCTCCAAACTTTTGTACAACTATTTTCATTAAATTTCCTCCTGAATTATAACTTTACTTTTTTTATTACTTCCTCATCTGCATCTAATATGATAGTTTTAGCACCAATTTTTTTTACACAATCCCATGGAATTTCTAAAAAATCTTTACTGCTAAATAGATTAAATTTCCCACCACTTAAATTAACTATTAAATATTTAAAATTTCCTTCTTCATCTATTATTAGATCATTATTCAATAGATAATCATATTTTTCACCATCATTTATATTAATAAGTTCGTATCTCTCTATGTCACTTAAATATTTCACCTTATTTTCTTCGCTCATAATAAAAACCTCCTTTTAGTACTCATAAAATAATATGAGAAAAGGAGGTGTATTATTACATAATCTTCTATAAATTAATTTTACCATTATGGTTTGAGTTATCATATGCTTTGGCATTCTTTAGTATTATAGAATCTAATTTACTATATTCTACATCTTGCCCAACATACGCTGCATTTATAACTCCCTTTTTAAAACATCTTTCTAAGACGTATTGTATATTATCTTTTCTTATATTATCTATTTTCTTTATTACTTCTTCTTGAGTTTTTATTTTATTTCTAAACAGGAATGTCTTTGCATTAGAAAACATTCTTGAACTCGTACTTTCAAGCCCTAAAATATAATTAGCTTTAATTTTCTCCTTGTTTATTTCAAGCTGCTTATCAGTTATTCCATTCTTACTAAATAGAGTAATTTCCTTTTCTATAACCTCTAAGGCCTTCTCTCCATAATTTCTATTTAAGCCGGCATATATATTTAAAGTTCCAACGCCCTGAAATGGTTGCAAGTAAGATGTTATAGAATAACATAATCCTAATTCTTCTCGCACTTTTTGGAAAAGGATTGAAGATGCACCACTTCCAAATATATTATTAAGTAGCACTAATGCGTAATTGTTTTCATCTCCATAAGGTAATCCCTCTAATCCCAGAGAAATATGAAGCTGCTCGATTTCTTTTTTTGCATATGCAGAATCAACTTGTATTATTGTTTTATCATATTCTGGAGTATATTCACCTTTGCTTTTCCATTCACCAAAATATTTATTAATCAATTCATCTAACTCTTTATCATTGAATTTACCACAAACTGATATTACAGAATTATATGGCGTATACTTTTCACTAATAAAATTTAATATCTTTTCTCTAGTAAATGACTTTACCAATGGTATTGTTCCTAAAATAGGATATCCTAGCGACTCATTTCCAAAACAAGCTTTAGAATGCACATCATCTAATACATCTTCCGGCGAATCTTCACTCATATTAATTTCTTCAATTACTACGCCTTTTTCTTTTTCTATCTCTTCTGGATCGAATTTTGCATTTAAAAGTATGTCTGAAAGAACATCTAACGTTAAATCTAGATGGGTATCTAATGCTTTAATATAATAACAGGTAGCTTCTTTACTTGTGAAAGCATTGATCTGTCCTCCAACATTCTCAATATCCTCCATTATTTCTTTAGAAGTTCTTTTATCAGTTCCTTTAAAAAACATATGCTCAATAAAATGGGATATTCCATTAACTTCTGGACTCTCATTTCTAGAACCATTCTGAACCATTACTCCAACACTGATAGAATTTAAGTGTTCTATTTTTTCTGTTACAATTCTTAATCCATTTTTAAGGGTATATGTGTTATACATTTTGTACTTGCCCTCCTTCTTAGTTAAAAAAAAGGCAATTAATTGCCCTTTATTTCTCTTCCTTATTTTCTTGTTCTACTAAAGCATCTTTTCTTGAAAGATTTATTCTGCCTTGGTTATCAATTTCTGTAACCTTAACTAAAATCTCATCTCCAATAGATACTACATCTTCTACTTTGTTCACTCTTTCCTTAGCTAGCTTAGAAATATGAACTAATCCTTCTTTACTTGGTAAAATCTCAACAAAAGCTCCAAATGTAGTTATTTTAGTAACTTTTCCAAGATAAACTTCTCCAGCTTTAACTTCTTTAGTTAATCCTTCTATTATCTTTATGGCTTCATTAACACCATTATGATCAGTTGAGCTTACAAATACAGTTCCATCTTCTTTTATATCTATCTTAACTCCTGTATCTTGTATAATTTTATTTATAACCTTACCACCTGCTCCTATTACATCCCTTATCTTATCAGGATTTATGCTCATAATTTGTGTTTTTGGAGCATATAATGAAACATCTTCTTTAGGTGTAGAAATACATTCGTTTATTTTATCAATTATAGTAAGTCTAGCTTTTCTAGCATCTCTTATAGCATTTTCTACTACATTAAAACTAAAACCTTGAAGCTTAGTATCTACTTGAATAGATGTTATACCTTCTGTTGTTCCAGCTACCTTAAAATCCATATCTCCAAAGAAATCTTCTATTCCTTGAATATCAGTTAATACTGCTTCTTCACTTAAATCTTCTGAAGTTATTAATCCCATTGCAATACCAGCTGCTGGTCTTTTAATTGGTACACCTGCATCTAATAATGCTAATGTCGAACCACAAACTGATGCTTGTGAAGTTGAACCATTAGAACTTAAAACTTCTGATACTAATCTTATTGTATATGGGAATTCTTCTTCGGAAGGGATTAATGGTTCTAAAGCTCTTTCTGCTAAAGCTCCATGACCTATTTCACGTCTACCAGGGCCTCTTAAAGGTTTTACTTCTCCAACACTGTATCCTGGGAAATTATAATGATGCATATATCGTTTTGATTGAGCTTCATCTATTCCATCTAGAATTTGAATCTCGCTAATTGAACCAAGAGTTGCAACTGTCATTACTTGAGTTAATCCTCTTGTAAATAATCCTGTACCGTGTGTTCTAGGTAAAATTCCTATTTCACATCCTAATGGTCTGATTTGATCAAATGCTCTTCCATCTGGCCTTCTCTTATCTTTTAGAAGCATGTGTCTTACAACTTTCTTTTGCATAGTGTAAAGAACTTCCTTAATATCGCCCATTTTATCAGCATATTTTTCACCAAATGCTTCATTAACTTTTTCATAAACTGCATCAACAGCAGCATTTCTTTCATCTTTTTCCATGATATACATTGCTTCTTTAATCATGTCAGATGCAAATTCTTTAACATCTTTTTCAAGTTCTGGATCTACAGCATATAATACTGGTTCATCTTTTTTCTTTCCAAACTTAGCTACTGCTTCTTCTTGGAATGCAATAATCTTTTGACACTCATCAAAACCATATTTAATAGCGTCTATCATAGTATCTTCTGGTATCTCCTGTCCACCAGCTTCAATCATCATTACTCTTTCTTTTGTAGCGCATACTGTTAAATGAAGAATGCTTTTTTCACGACCTTGAGTATCTGGATTTGTAACGAATTTACCATCGATAATTCCTACTTGAACTGCTGCAGCTGGAATTGTATAAGGAATACTTGAAAGGCATAATGCAAGCGATGCTGCATTAATTGCTAAGATTTCTGGCAAATTATCTTTTTCTACGGATACAACTGTAGTAACAACTTGAACGTCATTTCTGTATCCCTTTGGAAATAGAGGTCTTAGAGTTCTATCAACAGCTCTACCATTTAATATAGCTTTTTCTGATGGTCTTCCTTCTCTCTTGATAAATCCACCTGGAATTTTACCTACTGCATATAATCTTTCTTCATATTCAACACTTAGAGGAAAGAAATCAATCCCTTCTCTTGGCTGCTCTGATGCATTAACATTAGTTAAAATTACTGTGTCTCCATAGCTAGTAAATGTTGCTGCATTTGATAACATACCTACTTTTCCGAACTCAACTTTCAATTCTCTTCCAGCGATTTCAGTCGTTAGAACGTTATTCATAATTTATGACCTCCCTTTAGGTTCATCTAATCATTAATAATATTGTATAATTTTTCTATAATTTGTATAGTTTAAAATAATAGAGCGGAAAACTCCGCTCTAAAAATTATCTTCTTAAACCTAATTCTTTGATTAAAGTTCTATATCTTTCGATATCTTGATCACTTAAATAGTTTAAAAGACCTCTTCTTTGACCAACCATCATTAATAGCCCTCTTCTTGAGTGATGATCTTTCTTATGAACTTTTAAATGTTCAGTTAAAGATTGAATTCTTTCAGTAAGTAATGCTACTTGAACTTCTGGTGAACCAGTGTCGCCTTCGCTTCTTCCAAACTTTTTAATTAATTCTAATTTTCTTGCCTTATCCATTATAAGTGCACCTCCGTGTATTATATTAATTATCCCCTAGTTCCAAGTAAAAGATGGCACCTTACAACTTAGAATTAGGTTCCCTGTGTTATTATATCAAAAGTAACTATTATTGTAAACTATATTATTAAAGCCGACATGCAATTCTCATTTTTTGCAAAAGCTTTATCACTTTCGAGCTGGTCCTTTAACTCTTCTAAACTATTAAATTTTTCTTCGTCGCGGATTTTTTTTATAAAACTCACATCTATTTTATCTCCATATATTTCTTTATTAAAATCTAATATATAAGTTTCTACCGTTAAATTTTTACCTTCAACCGTAGGATTGTATCCAACAGATGTGATTCCTTTATATATATTATTATTTACCTTAACATTAGTATAATATACACCAATCTTAGGTAAAATGAAATTTTCATCATATTTTAAATTCGCTGTAGGAAAACCTATAGTTCTTCCAATTTTCTTTCCATGAATAATTTCACCACTTAATGTGTAAGGCATGCTGAGCATCTTATTAGCTTCTGAAACCTCACCATCTTGAATGGCTTTTCTAATTCTAGTACTGCTTACAACATCGTTATTATATGTACGTGGATCCATAACATATAGTTCATACCCATATTCATTTTGCAATTCTCTTAGAAGTTCTACATTTCCTAAATTCTTATATCCGAATTTATAATTAAACCCTACAACAAACCCCTTGATATTATAATTAACTATCAAAAACTCTATAAATTCCTTTGGAGTCATTTTCATAAATTCAAGATCAAATTCCTTAAAGCAAACTATATCTACTTTATGTTTTTCCAGAATTTTCGCTTTTCTTTCATTGTCCATCAAAAGTTTTACTGAGTTTTCTTTATTTATAAGAGTTCTCGGATGGTTCTTAAATGTAAAAACCATACTTCTCCCTTTATTTTTTTTTGCAACTTCTACTACTTTATTTATTAAAGAAAGATGCCCAATATGAAGTCCATCAAAACTTCCAAGAGCTATATAATTATTAGAACTTTGAATATCTTTTGAATGTTTATCTATAATTATCATTATCCTTACTCCTAAATCAAGGCACCCAGAAAAACAGCTACATACCAGTCAAGATGCCTAAAGCAACAATTTTTCGATTTTGAATCCATCATCATCTTGTTTTCCAATTCCTATAAAAATGCCTTCACTATCATATACCCTATATAGAACATTTTTTTCTCTTTTTCCATTTGTCAATCTCTTATCGAATACTTTAACTCCATTTATTAATAATTTAGTAAATGTACTCTTTACTGTAATTTTAGGGTAAAAAGAAAGTGCATCCTCTATAGTCATAATATAATCTTGTATATTTTCCTTAGTTAAATCATCTATGTTTACACTATCTGATTGCTTAAAAATGGATGTTTCAGATCTATTTAATTCTGCCATAGCTGCTCCAACTTTTAGTTTTTCACCAATATCATAACATAAACTTCTAATATATGTCCCTTTTGAACAAGCTACTTTCATATATACATAAGGTAATTCAATCTTCAAATCTGATATATTAAATATTCTAACTTTTCTCGCTTCTCTTTCAACCTCAATACCTTTCCTAGCCAATTCATAGAGCCTTACTCCATTTTTTTTAAGGGCAGAATACATAGGTGGAACTTGGTCATATTCTCCGATAAAGGATAATGCAACCTCTGAAACTTCATCACTCTTAATATGATCTATTTCATTCTTCTCCAATATCTCACCTTCAAGATCATATGTGGTTGTCTTCACTCCAAGTAGAAATTTCACCTCATATACCTTATTACTGTTCATTATATAATCAATAGTTTTTGTAGCTTTTCCAAGGCAGACTGGAAGGACTCCAGTAGCTTCCGGGTCCAATGTTCCAGTATGACCGACTTTCTTCTCGTTAGCTAAGAATTTTATTTTTCTAACTACATCAAAGGAAGTCATTCCTTTATTTTTGAATATATTTAATACTCCATTTATCTGTGAAGTTTTTGTATCTTTCATATATGAATTCTCTATTCCTTCCTTATATAAGTGAAGTTATTACTTACTTTTCATAAATATAATCTATATTTATGAGTCAAGCTCTTCTTTAAGTATCTTTAGCAGATTTTCTTTTGCAGTTTCTATATCTACACCTTTTTGCATAACTCCAGCAGCTTTTATATGTCCACCACCGCCATATACTTCGGCAACTTTTCGAACATCCACATCATTTTTAGATCTTAAGCTTCCTTTAACTCCATCTTCAACTTCTTTCAAAAGCATAGAAACTTCTACACCTTTAATTCCAAGGCCAACTGAAATTATATCTGAAGTATCAGTATTTTTTAAGTTAAATTCCTCTAACATTCCCTTCGGTATCTCAAGGACTGCTACTTTATTTTCTAGAGCGAGCTTAATATTAGATAACACACATCCCATTAATTTTACTTTCTCAAATGGTTTATTATCAAAAAGATTACTATGGACTTTACTGTTGTTTACTCCAAGTTCTATAAGTTCTGATACTATTTTATGAGTTCTCTTAGTAACATTGGAATGCCTAAAAGAACCTGTATCTGTTACAATTCCTGTATAAACTGCGTTCCCTATATTTATTTCAACATCAGTTTTATTATTAAAATCAATTCCTAACTCTTCTGCTAGTAAATATGATATTTCACATGTAGCAGCTGCACTTACATCAACATAATTTATAAATCCATATCCTTCATTTGAAATATGATGATCAATATTAATAATCTTACCTTTGTAATCACTTAGATCTGCAGAAATTCTTTCAACATTACCACAATCTAATATAATTACAAGATCAGTCCCCTCTTTAGGCTCTAAAATATTACCATCAATTTCGTTGGCAAAAGAAAGGAAAGAGAGGTTATCAGAAATAACATCTCTTGATATAATATATGAATCCTTTCCTAAATGTCTTAATGCATTTAGTAACGCTAAAGTGCTGCCTATAGCATCTCCATCTGGAGATGTATGGAATGATAATCCAATTCTTTTTGATTTTAAAATTTCTTCTTTTATTTCTTTAAGACTACTCATTACCCTTACTTATCCTTTGAATTAATTCATCCATATGCATACCGTAATTTATAGAGTCATCTAATTCAATAATTATTTCTGGTGTGTGCCTTAAATTTATTTTTTGGCCTACTGATTTTCTTATAAATCCACTTGCATTTTTTAATGCCTCTAGATTATTTTTCTTTTCCTCATCATCTTTAGAGAATATACTTACATAAACCTTAGCATATCTTAAATCTTTTGTAACTTTAACATCTGTAACTGAAATCATAGCTGTAAGTCTTGGATCTTTAACTTCATTTTGAATTAAATTACTAATTTCTCTTTTAAATTCTTCGTTAATTCTTCCACCTCTATAGTTTGCCATGTTGATCTTCACCTCTTTTAAAGTTCTTTTCTCTTAATTGCCTCCATCATGAAGCATTCAACGATGTCACCTTCTTTAATATCGTTAAACTTTTCAATTGTTAAACCACATTCGTATCCTGCATTAACTTCTTTTGCATCATCTTTAAATCTCTTTAATGATGATAATGCAGATTCAAATATTACTATTCCATCTCTTATAACTCTTGTCTCTGCATTTCTTTGAAGTTTACCCTTTAGAACATAACAACCAGCAATTGTTCCTACATTTGAAATTTTATAAGTTTCTCTTACTTCTGCTGTTCCTAATATAACTTCCTTATAATCTGGTTCAAGCATTCCTATCATTGCTGACTTAACATCATCAATTGCATCATATATAATTCTATAAGACTTAATATCTACTCCATCTCTATCAGCTTGAGCTGCCGCATTGTTATCAGGTCTTACATTAAATCCTATAACTATTGCATTAGATGCTGTCGCAAGAGTTATATCTGTTTCAGTTATAGCTCCAACGCCACCATGAATAACTCTTACCTTTACATCATCAGTAGAAAGTTTTTCTAAAGATTGCTTTATAGCTTCAACAGAACCTTGAACATCTGCTTTTACTATTATAGCAAGTTCTTTAACCTTACCTTCTTTAATTTGATTATATAAATCTTCTAACGATACTCTATGATTAGCAAGTAAAGTTTCTGCTTTTAATTTGTCTTTTCTGCTTTCAGCCATATTTCTAGCAGTTTTTTCATCTTTTACTTGATTAAATCTATCTCCAGCTTCTGGAACTTCAGAAAGTCCTAGAACCTCCACTGGTATAGATGGTCCAGCAGATTTTATTTTTTTACCAGTATCATCAAACATAGCCCTTATTCTACCATATGTAGATCCGACTAAAATGGAATCTCCTACTCTTAAAGTTCCATTTTGAACTAAAAGACTAGCAACTGCTCCTCTACCTTTATCTAATTTAGCTTCTATAACAGTTCCAACTGCTCTTCTATCTTTGTTTGCTTTAAGTTCAAGCATTTCTGCAGTAAGTAGAACCATCTCTAATAACTTATCAATATTAAGGTTTTGTTTCGCAGATACTTCTTCACATATAGTATCTCCGCCCCAGTCTTCTGCAAGCAATCCTTGTTCAGCTAATTCTTGCTTAACTCTATCTACATTTGCTCCTGGTTTATCTATTTTATTTATTGCAACAACAATAGGAACTCCTGCTGCTTTACAGTGATTGATAGCTTCCTTAGTTTGTGGCATGATTCCATCATCTGCAGCAACAACTAATATAACGACATCTGTAATTTGTGCACCTCTAGCTCTCATAGCTGTAAACGCTTCATGACCTGGAGTATCTAAGAATGTTATTTCTTCTCCGTTCAATTTAATAGTATAAGCACCTATATGCTGAGTTATACCACCTGCTTCTGTATCAGTAACTTTTGCTTTTCTTATACAATCAAGTAAAGATGTTTTACCATGGTCAACATGACCCATAACAGTTACAATTGGTGGTCTCTTTTGAAGATTTTCTTCATCATCTTCTTCTATTTTTAATACTTCTAACTCTTGAATTTCTTCTTTTCTTTCAACTAAAACTCCATATTCAGCACAAACCTTTTCTGCAGTTTCAAAATCTATTTCCGCATTTATTGCTGCCATAACTCCGGCAAAAATTAACGTTCTTATTACATCATTTGAAGGTTGTTGCAATTTTTCTGCCAATTCCTTAACAGTTATGCTTCCACCAATTTCAATTACTTTACCTTCAGCCTCTGCTTCAGCAGCTATTCTTGCTTCTTCTTGTTCTTCTTTTTTAGTCTTTTTCTTTTTCTTTATACCTTTGTTAAGTTGTTCTGCTAATTCATCTTCATATACGTCAACTATGCTTTTTGAATTCTCAGCATTATCAGCCGATGCTACTAAATCGCTTGGTGATTTTCCTGCTAATAATTCTTTTATTAATTCAGCATCTTCATCTTCAATTGTACTCATATGATTTTTTACTTCTATATTAAATTCTTCCTTTAATATAGTTATTAATTCCTTTGACTCTATGTTTAATTCTTTTGCTAATTCATGTACTCTTATTTTTGACATGCAGTCACCCCCGTATTATTATCTACTCATATATTTTTTTCCTCCTCATATAACGCTAACAGTCTTTTTGCTATATCGTTATCTAGAATTCCCAGCAACATAATTTCTTTACGTCCAATTGGAGGTCCTAGTTGTTCTTTTGAGAAGTCTTCAATATATGGTATATTTTTTTCATTACAATGCTTTTTAAATTTATCTTTAGATTTATCTGATAAATCATTAGATATGATAAAAAGATAAATTTTAGTATTATTTCTATAGTCATCACACTTGCTATATCCTTCAAGCAAGTTTCCTGACTTCTTTGCCATACTTAGAAAGTTAAAAAACTTATTCATTATTTACTTCATCCTTTAGTTTATTATAAATTTCTTCACTTATAGGAATTTCTAAATTTCTACTAAGTCTTTTTGCTTTAAATGCTTTTTCTAAGCACTCTGTGTTCTTACAAATGTATGCGCCTCTTCCTGATTTTTTACCAGTCAGATCAACACACACTTCGCCTTCTGGAGTTTTAACTACTCTTATTAATTCTTTTTTTGGTTTCATTTCCATGCAACCAGTGCACATTCTTAAAGGAATTTTCTTAACCTTCATGAAAAGCACCCCTCTATTCTTGTATTTCTTCCATTGAAGTTTCTTCATCTATTGAATCATCAACTTCAATATCATCAAAAATTTCTAATTCATTTAAATCTGTAGTTTGTTCATTTTCAATTTCTACTTCAGTATTTAGAATTCTTTCATCTTCTTCATCTTGCGCTTCTTTTTGAGATTTACTCTTTATATCTATCTTCCAATTTGTAAGTTTAGCCGCAAGTCTTACATTTTGGCCTTCTTTACCTATTGCAAGCGATAACTGATTATCATCAACAACAACCTTTGCAGATTTATTATTTTCATCAACCGCTACACTTAGCACCTTTGCAGGACTTAAAGAATTAGCTATAAATTCTTCTGGATTTTTGCTCCATTTTATTATATCTATTTTTTCATTCTTAAGTTCATTAACTATACTTTGTACTCTTACTCCTTTTGGTCCTACACAAGCGCCCATTGGATCTACTTCTTCATCGTTAGAGTATACAGCTATTTTACTTCTTGAACCTGCTTCTCTTGAAATACTTTTAATTTCAACTACGCCTTCAAATATTTCTGGAACTTCAAGTTCAAATAGTCTTTTAACTAATCCAGGATGTGTTCTTGATACATGTATTTGAGGTCCTTTATTACCATTTTTAACTTCAACTATATATAGTTTTAACTTTTCGTTGAATTTATATTCCTCATTTGGAATTTGTTCATTAGGTCCTATTATACCTTCCAATTTTCCCAAATTTACAAAAACAATACCTTTATCTTTTCTTAATATAGTTCCTGTAATTATATCAAATTCTTTTTCTTTGTATTCATCATATATTATAGTTCTTTCAGCTTCCTTAATTCTTTGAGTAACAACCTGCTTAGCAAGTTGTGCTGCAACTCTTCCGAAATTTTTAGGAGTTACTTCTAAACTTATAATATCATCAACTTCACTTTTAGGATTTAATTCTTTAGCTTCTTCTAATGAAATTTCTGTTACATCATCATATACCTCATCAACTACTGTCTTTTGAGCATATACATGTATTTCTCCTGTTTCTCTATCGATATTAACTTTCACGTTTTGTGCATTTGTATTGGCATTGGCATAATTTTTCTTATATGCTGCAACCATCGCGTCTTGAATAGTTGTAAAAAGTAAATCTTCACAAATCCCCTTTTCCTTAACTAATTCTTTAAGAGCACCTACAAACTCTTCATTCATTTTTATACCCTCCTCGTTATATTTCCCCTTCTAAATTTGCTGCCTTAATTTTATCTCTTGGTATTTTAATTTCTGTCTCGCCTTCTACTAATATAGAATCTTCTGAGACATCTCTTAATACTCCTTTTACACTTTTCACTCCATTTAGTGAACTAGTAAGCCTAATTAGCACTTCGCTTCCTATGTACTTTTTAAAATGCTCTTCTTTATATAATCCCCTATTAAGACCTGGCGAAGAAACTTCTAGATAATATGCTTCTTTAATTGGGTCTTCCACATCTAGAACCTCACTAACTCTTCTTGAAACCGCTTCACAATCATTTAATGATACTCTGCCTTCTTTATCTATATATATTCTTAAGTAAAACTCACCGTTTTCCTTAACATATTCTACATAATATAATTCACATGACAATTCTGAAACAATAGGTCTTACTAATTCTTCAATTCTTTCAATCAATACATCTTTTTTCATTTTTCTAACCCTCACTTTCATCTTTTAAAAACACATAAGATATATCTATCTTATGCATTTTTAAAATTTGTAATCAAAAACGCAACTATCTTAAGTTAGTTGCGTTACAAACAGAAAGAGCGGGTAACTTCCCACTCCTTTTTTCTAGCTATTAGAAATAAATCTTCTTATATGATATCATAAACAAATTAACTTTACAAGGGATATTCCCAAATTTTAAATATCTGCTCAATATTTTAATGCATAGTTCATAATTCACAATTTTAAAATGCATTTTATAGACATATTCATTATTATATATACTTAGCTCAATGATTCTTTAATATGTGAAAAGATCCTTAATTTAATTTCGTGCTTTTTTTCATCTGTGAGTTGTTTCTAATTGCATTTCGTGCCTTTTTCATCTGTGAGTTGTTCTTAATTGTGCTCCGCACCTTCTTCATATGTGCATAATTTTTCTATTTCTTCCATTAGGGCATCAATAAGATCTTCTTCCTTTACTTTCTTTATGATTTCGCCTTTTTTAAAAATTATTCCTTCTCCTTTTCCCCCAGCAATCCCAATATCAGATTCTCTAGCCTCTCCAGGCCCATTTACAACGCATCCCATAACAGCAACTTTAATATCTTTTTTATAATTTTCAAGCCTTTTTTCAACTTCTTCTGCAATTTTTATCAAGTTTATTTGTGTTCTGCCACAAGTAGGACAAGATACGAATTCAACGCCTTTTTTCCTTAATCCCAAAGCTTTCAAAATTTCAATACCAACCTTTATCTCTTCAATTGGATCAGTGGTTAATGATACTCTTATGGTATCACCTATTCCTTCTGCAAGAAGTGTCCCTATTCCTATACTTGATTTAATTGTACCTCTTTGAATAGTTCCAGCTTCTGTCACTCCTAAATGAAGAGGGTAGTCACATTTTTCTGCTATCAATCTATAACATTCTATCATCATTTGTACACTAGATGATTTTATAGATATCACAATATCGTGAAAGTCTAAATCCTCTAAAATTTTAACATGTCTTAAAGCACTTTCAACCAAACCCTCTGCCGTTGGCATTCCATACTTTTCTAGAATATCTTTTTCTAGAGACCCAGAATTAACACCAATTCTTATTGGTATCTTTTTCTCACTACAAGCTTCTTTAAGTATTTTTATTCTATCTACACTTCCTATATTACCAGGATTTATTCTAAGAGCTGAAACGCCATTTTCTATTGCTTTCAGCGCTAATTTATAATCAAAATGTATATCTGCAACTACTGGTATTGGAGATCTTTTTGTAATTTCCCCTAGACTTTCTGCATCTTCCATATCCAAAACTGCGCATCTTATGATATCACATCCAGCACTATATAGCTTTTCTATTTGATTCAACGTACTTTCTACATCTTTAGTGCGAGTATTTGTCATTGATTGTACTGTGACAGGTGAGTCCCCTCCAACAAATACATTTCCAACTTTGACTTTTCTAGATTTTCTTCTTTCCATACAATGTATCTCCTCTAATTATAATTAATCTACAATATAAACATTATATATTTTTGTACATTTTCTTTTATAAAAATATTTCTAATACTATTTTTTTAAATATTTGTCCTATAATTCTTATAAATTGTACATTATTAAAATTATGTATAGTAAGTTTAATACATTAAACTTAGCAAACTTGCATTCATATAAGAATCACTTCAAATCTGAATGCAAGTTTTTTATAGTTATAAAATCATTTTTTATTCCTAAAACTTTACAGGAAACAATATATCTTTTATTGTTACTAATATCATCAAGCCTATAAGTGCAGCAAATCCTATATAATTTAAAACTCCAACTATTTTATCTGGAACCTTTCTTCTAGTTATTAATTCTATAAGTAATATCACACACCAGCCTCCATCTAAAGCTGGGAAAGGTAAAAGATTAAAAACAGCTAAATTGACACTTAAAAAAGCAGTAAAGTAAAGTAGCGGCCAAATTCCAGCTTTAGCAGTTTCTGCCGAAATCTTAACTATTGTAAGTGGACCACCTACATCAGTTTTTAGATTAGCCTTACCTGTAAATATCATCTCTAAACCTTTAAAAGTTTGAGAAACTAACGAAGCTGTCTGATTAAAACTCTGCTTAAAACTCTCTGAATATCCTGGATTTTGAACTCTTTCAAAATTAAGCCCTATTAACAATTGCCCTTGTTCATTCTTCGTTGGTGTTACTGTAACGTCCTTCTTTTCTCCATTTCTTTCAATAGAAATATCTACTGGATTTCCATTTGCTAATACTATTCCAGCCGAAATATTATCGTATGAGAAAGCTCTCATCCCATTTACTTTCACGATTTTATCTCCTGGTAAAATCCCTGCTGCTGAGGCTGGTGAATCTGGAGTAACTCCAGTCGGAATCTTATTTGTGTACCCAAACGCATGTATAAAGAAAGTAAAAATAACTATCGCTAATACATAATTCATAAATACACCAGCAATTATTATGCTTATTCTTCTTAATGGAGATTTTGCTGAAAAACTTCTTTCGTCTTCAACACTTTCTTCCTCTCCCATCATTTTTACATATCCACCTATTGGAAATAACCTCAAAGAATATTGTGTTTCTTTTCCTTGGTTAGAAAAAATTTTCGGTCCCATTCCAATTGAAAATTCTTCTACTCTTACCCCATTAAGTTTAGCTAATGTAAAATGTCCAAGCTCGTGAACTATTATCAAAACTCCAAATGCTAATATAGCCAAAATTATATACATATTAAATTTTTCCCTCCTTAAAGTACCGCATTTTTTATTACATATTCCTTGACTTCTTTATCTAACTCAATAATGTTTTCTAGGCTTAATTCTTTGTTTACCTGCGTTTTAAATACTTCCATGCATCTTTCTATTATGTCAGCTATTTGTAAGAATTTTATCTTTCTATCTAGAAACAACTCTACCGCTGCTTCATTTGCTCCATTTAAAATAGTTGGCATAAGTCCACCCGCTTTTCCAGCTTTAAACGCTAAATTTAAAGCTTTAAAGGTATCTATATCAGGTTTTTCAAATGTTAATTGAGATATTTCATAAAAATCTATTGTATCTGCAATACGCTTTTCCCTATTTTCGTAAAGTAGAGCATATTGTATTGGTAATCTCATATCCTGTGCTCCAAGTTGTGCAACTATACTTCCATCATTATATTCTACCATCGAATGCACAATACTTTGTGGATGAACTACGACCTGTATATTATCATAATCACAGTTAAAAAGCCAATGTGCTTCTATCACTTCAAGTCCTTTATTCATAAGTGTCGCAGAATCTATGGAAATTTTTCTCCCCATATTCCATTTTGGATGTTTCAGTGCATCTTCCACCTTTATATCTTCAAGACTTTCTAAAGTTCTTCCTCTAAAAGGTCCTCCTGAAGCAGTTAAAATTATTTTTCTCAAAGTATTTATATCATTCCCCCTTAAGCATTGAAATATAGCACTGTGTTCCGAATCGACTGGAAATATTTTTACATTGTTCTCTTTGGCAGCTTTCATAACAATTTCGCCTGCTACAACCAAAGTTTCCTTATTGGCAAGAGCAATGTCTTTTTTTGCCTCTATAGCTTTCATAGTTGGCTCTAATCCTATCATTCCAACTACAGAAGTTACTACCATATCAATTTCATTTAAAGATGCTATCTTATCAAGTCCTTCTATCCCTTCCAATACTTTAATCTTTTTATTATGCTCTTCACAATACTTTTTTATTTCGTGAGCACTTACAGCATCCATCATACCTACATAAGAAGGTTTAAACTCTTCAATTATCTCAATAACTTTTTTTACAGATGTGTTCGCCGTTACTCCTATAAGCTTTAGTTCTCCATTTGATTTTCTTATTACATCTAAGGTCTGAGATCCTATCGAACCTGTAGCCCCTAGTATAGAAATGTTTTTCATTCTTTTTCCTCCTAAAAGCAAATCTTAATCAGTACTGCTCAAGGTTTAATTCGAAGATTAAAAATCTCTTAATTAACTTTAAATAAATTATTTAAATCAAACTAAAATTCCTTATTCTTCATAATCACTCAGTACTATAAATTATTTCTTTTGCTAGAATGCTATACATTGGGCCAATTAATATACCTAAAACACCAAATATTTTTACTCCTATGTATATAGATAACAATATAACAAGAGGATGCATATCTAATTTGTCGCCTAAAAATTTAGCCTCTAGTATTTCCCTAATAACTTGCACTAGTATATATAGACATATAAGACCAAATGCAGTAAGGAAATTCTTCATTATAATATTGTATATTATAATCGGAATAAATACAATTATAGTTCCAACATATGGTAATATATCCAATATTCCACACACTATACCAAGGGCAAAAAAATTCGATACTCCAAGTATACAAAATCCCATTATTATCTCCATAGTTGAAATTATAACTAAGATCCCTTCTATTCCAATCATTTGAGTAAAATTTTCTTTTTGATCTCTAAATTTCATCATCATTTCCTTTGGAAGTAACATAGAAATTAGTTCTAAAATTTTTGACTTATCAATCAATATAAAGAAAGCACATATGTTTCCTATAAAGTAAGCTAAAACACTATCTCCAGTATTTACTGCTCCCTTCCTTATATTCTGATCATTAATTATGGATATTACGCTCTTTCCAATTTCCAAATTATTAAAATTTACATTTAGCGCAACTGAAATATCTTGAATAAATTTCTCTATCCATTCTAAATTTGTTAGGTATAATTTTTTTATTATATAAAAAATTTCACTTCCCAAATATATTGTCACAAGTATTATAATAATATTGACAGTAACAATACTTAAAGCCCCTGCAATTTTACTTGGCATTTTAGCCTTAATCATGATTTTGTATATAGGAGCGCATACTATAATTATTATAATCATGGATAAAAACGGCTTAAAATAGTATTTTATAAAAAAGGTTCCTATTAATACAAATACGAAAGACAATAAAAGTGAGAAAAGTTTCTTATAAGTTTTAAAAATATTCTTCACCTCACTAACTTAATAATTATTAATATTTGTATATTATATGCCAATCATCTCTTGTTAAAAACTTCATAACTTAAGTTATATAAAAAAAAAAATTAAGCCTTATATAAGTTATACTATATAACGCTTAATTTCTCTCTATTTTTTAAATTCTTATTATAAAAGTTAAGTAATAAAACACTGCTGCTGCTGCAAAAATTATACTATCAAATCTATCTAGAACTCCTCCATGACCAGGAATTAGATTACTATAATCTTTTACTCCTACATATCTTTTTATTGAGGATGCAACCAAATCTCCTAATTGTCCAAATAATCCGCATAAAATACCGATAATAAAATAATTATATATTGGCATAATATTAACATATCTTTGCACTACTATTCCAAATATACCCGTAAAAACAGTTGCTCCTACAAGTCCTCCTATTGAACCTTCTATGGTTTTCTTAGGTGACACTTTAGGCGAAAGTTTGTGCTTTCCAAAAAGCTTTCCGCTGTAAAAAGCAGCTGTATCTGAAAGCCATGACCCTATAAATATAATCCAAACTAAAAATTCACCATGTGCTTTCACATTAACAAGATACACAAAACTAAATAAAATTCCACAATATATAAATCCAAGCAATGTTAGTGATGTGTCAATAAAAGTATATTTCAAATTTATAACCGGAAATATCAATAATATGAACGTTGCAGCAACAACAACATACATCATATTTTCGAAATTGTTATTCAAAAGATAATATATTATCAACAGGATATATCCCGCACTTCTCATTGGTTTTAAATCATTCTCTTTTAATGCATTGTAAAATTCCCATAAAGCCATTGCTGACAATGCGAATATAAAGCACTTAAGATAAATTCCTCCAAGAAATACAAATACTATAAATGGAGCAATCATAGCAGCACCCAAATATCTATTATTAGACTTCAAAATCTAACCACTCCTCTATTTAACTTTTCCAAAGCGCCTATCTCTATTTTGATAATCCGCTATAGCTTTTCTTAAATCTTTTTCTTTAAAATCAGGCCAATTAATATCAGAATACCAAAATTCTGAGTAAGCACATTGCCATAATAAAAAGTTACTAAGCCTTTGTTCCCCTGATGGTCTAATAATTAAATCAGGGTCAGGTATCCCTTTTGTATATAAATACTTCTCTACTAAAGCTTCATTAATATCTTCTTCATTTAATTTGCCATTCTTTATATCTGAATTAATAAGTTTTATAGCTCTGACAATTTCATTTCTACCACCATAATTTAGTGCAAAATTCAAATTTATTTTTGTATTATTTCGAGTGGTTTCTAAAGCTTCTTCTAATGCATTCTGGCATTCCTTGGGTAATTTCGAAGTATCTCCTAAAACATTCATTCTAACTCCATTCTCATGGCATTCTTTTAGTTCCTTTTTTAGATAAGTTACTAAAAGCTTCATTAGTGTTCCTACTTCATCTTTAGGTCTAGCCCAATTTTCAGTTGAAAAAGCATATAAAGTCAGATTTTTTATTCCGAGCCTTGTTGCTTCCTTTAAAATCCTTCTAATAGTCTCTACTCCTGCTTTATGTCCCATACTTCTAGGTAAATTCTGTTCTTTTGCCCATCGTCCATTTCCATCCATTATTATAGCTATATGATTTGGTATGTTATTCATATCCAAGTCAAAATCTTGATTAAATTCCTTTTTTGATTTAAATATATTTAACATCTTTCTCCCCCTAGTTTATTAGAAAAACTTGACCTACCCGCATATATTCTTTATATACATTATTAATACTAAACCTTTTTTATATGAAGTCAACAATAAAGTCTTTACTAATTATCCTCATTTAAACAAAATGTAATAATATGTATTACTTTTCAACAATTTCACAAATATTCTACTCTTATAGATATTGAATCTATATTTCACTTGTCCCGAGGAAAAATTTACTTTACAACTTATCTTTTATCTAAAAATGAGTTAACTAAATTAACCAATCCAAATAATATATTTAGATTTTTACTCTTCAGCTTGTTCAAAGAATAAATTATTCATATACTAAATTCTAAATTCTGCTTAAGGAAAAAACCTGCTTTTCTAGCAGGCTTTAAAATTTAAACCGATAAGACTTCTTTTTCTTTTGCAGCAATTATAGAATCTATTTCCTTTACAACTGCATCAGTCTTCTTTTGAACCTCATCTTCAGCTTTCTTTACTTGATCTTCTGATAAATCCTCATCCTTTTTCAAGGCTTTTATTTTATCATTAGCAGTTTTTCTTATTGATCTTATAGCTACTTTAGCTTCTTCTCCTGTTTTCTTAACATTTTTAACAAGAGTTTTTCTAGTTTCTTCTGTTAATTCTGGTATTACTAGTCTGATGATTGAACCATCACTTGAAGGATTTAATCCTAAATCTGATTTCAATATAGCTTTTTCTATCTCTTTCAATAGAGGCTTTTCCCACGGTGTTATCATAAGTACTCTTGGCTCTGGAGCTGAAACATTAGCTACTTGGCTAAGTGGGCACATGCTTCCATAATATTCAACATGAATTCTATCAAGCATCGTAGGGTTCGCTCTTCCTGCTTTCATTGTTGATAAATCTGATTTTAATACAGATATTGTTTTTTTCATTTTTTCTTCTGCATTTTGAATAATATCCTTAATCATGATTTTTCCTCCTATTTCTTTTTAAAGACATAAAAGAAATAATAGACCAAAGATGCAACGTATATTTCGCGTCACACAAGGAAATAAATTCTGCTCATAGCAGGGCTATTAGTAGAGTTTACTGATTAGCAGATAACCCAACTCTATGATTTGGTGTGAATCGCTTACTCAGCGAGCGCATGTGAGTTGAGCTTCCAATGGCACAAAATAAACAAGCATACTCGCCTATTATTTTCTTGGTTGTGTTGCAACTAATGTACCTATATTTTCTCCATACATAGCTCTTCTAATATTTCCCGGCTCATCTAACCCAAATACAAGGATAGGAATTTCATTGTCCATACACAATGAAGTTGCTGTAGAGTCCATTACTTGTAATCCTTGTTCTAATACTTCTATATATGATAGTGTATCATATTTTTTTGCATCTGAATACTTATGAGGGTCTTTATCATAAACTCCATCAACCTTTTTAGCTAAAAGAATTACATCCGCTTCAATTTCAGCAGCTCTAAGTGCTGCAGTAGTATCTGTTGAAAAATATGGATTTCCTGTACCAGCAGCAAATATAACAACTCTTCCTTTTTCTAAGTGTCTCATTGCTCTTCTTCTTATGAATGGTTCTGCAATTTCCTTCATTTCTATAGCAGTTTGTACTCTTGTTTTAACTCCAACTTGTTCTAAAGAATCTTGTAGCGCTAATGCATTTATACAAGTTGCCATCATTCCCATGTAATCTGCAGTAGTTCTGTCCATGCCTTCTCCACTTCTACCTCTCCAAATGTTTCCGCCACCAACTACTGTTCCTACTTCAACGCCCATATCAATTAATTCTTTAATTTCAAGCGCAATTCTTTTTGCTACACTAAAATCAAGCCCAAATCCATTAACTCCTGCTAATGCTTCTCCTGAAAGCTTTAAAATTACTCTCTTGTATTTACAATCTGCCATTTATAATTACCTCCTGAATATTTTAGGGATCAATAAAACCTTTTTAATAAGTATATGTACTTTATTTCTTAAAAAAAGAGAACACAAAGTGTTCTCTTTAGGTTCCAACTATTTACCGATTTGTCTTGCAACTTCTTCAGCAAAGTCTACCTTTTCAACTTCGATTCCTTCTCCTCTTTCGTATCTTACGAATCTAGTTATCTTAACTGGAGAACCAACCTCTTTAGATTTCTCTTCTAAGAATTTATTGATTGTCTTATCAGAATCTTTTACCCATGGTTGTTCTAAAAGACAAACTTCTTTAAAGTACTTTTGAATTCTTCCCATTACCATTTTTTCAACGATATTTTCTGGTTTTCCTTCATTTAAAGCTTGAACTCTATAGATTTCTTTTTCTTTTTCCATAGATGTTGCATCAACATCATCTTTACCTAAGAATAATGGGTTTGCTGCTGCAATTTGCATACAAACTTCTTTTGCAACTTCATCTAAAACTTCTGAAGCCTTATCACAAGAAACTTCTACTAAAACTCCAATTCTTCCACCACCATGAATATAGCTACTAACTATTCCATTATCAATAGCGAATTTAGTAAATCTTCTTACTGACATGTTTTCACCAAGTTTTGCTATTAAAGCTTTTAAACTTTCTGCTACTGTTGCTTCTCCATCAAACTTTTCTTCAAGAAGTTCTTCTACTGTTTTAACTGAAGTTTCAGCTACCATTTTAGCTAACTTATCAGCAAAACCAACAAATTCTTCGTTTAATGCAACAAAGTCTGTTTCACAGTTGAATTCAAGAACTGTTCCTGTTTTCTTATCATCTGAAATATATGTCTTAACTATACCTTCAGCAGCAACTCTACCTGACTTCTTAGCTGCATCTGCAAGTCCTTTTTCTCTTAAGAATTCAACAGCCTTTTCAATACTTCCTTCTGTTTCAACTAGAGCTTTCTTACAATCCATCATTTTAGCTCCAGTCATTTCTCTTAGTTCTTTAACTAATTGTGCACTTATATTTGCCATAAATTTAATTCCTCCTCTATATCGAAAGTAATCCTTAACACCTAATAAAAGGGCAGTTGGAGTGAACTCACTTACCCTTTTAAAGTTTATATAAACTACTCAGCTAATTGTTCGCCTTGTCTTCCTTCCATAATAGCATCAGCCATTTTAGCAGTTATTAATTTAACAGCTCTAATAGCATCGTCATTACCTGGGATTACGTAGTCAACTTCTTCTGGATCACAGTTAGTATCTACAATAGCAACAACTGGTATTCCTAAAATCTTAGCTTCTAAGATAGCATTTTTTTCTTTTCTTGGATCAACTATAAACATTGCTCCAACGTTTGATGCATCTAAGTTTCTGATACCACCAAGATTCTTTTCAAGTTTTTCCATTTCGCCTTTAAGCTTTATAACTTCTTTCTTAGGAAGAACGTCAAAAGTTCCATCTTCTTGCATTTTTTCAATTTGTTCTAATTTTCTTATTCTACCTCTGATAGTTGAGAAGTTTGTTAACATTCCACCTAACCATCTATTATTTACGAAATGCATGTTACTTCTGATAGCTTCTTCTTGTATTGCTTCTTGAGCTTGTTTCTTAGTTCCAACGAAAAGTATATCTTTTCCTTCTTCAGCTACTTGCTTAACGAAGTTATAAGCTTCTTCAGCTTTCTTAACTGTTTTTTGAAGGTCTATTATATAGATCCCGTTTCTTTCTGTGAAGATATATGGAGCCATTTTAGGATTCCATCTTCTTGTTTGGTGACCGAAGTGTACACCTGCTTCTAATAATTGTTTCATTGATATTACTGACATTTTGTTACCTCCTTGGTTTTTACCTCCACTATCTTCATCTTATAAATTTCCCTTAAAATAAGGGCACCAAATCTATAAATTGGATAGTGTGTGTATTTCTTACCTTAAGTAGTATATCATAAGGTATTTATGGTATCAACAAAAATTTTTCAATTTAACTTGCATAAATAAAAATATGCACATTATTTGTATTTAATAAAATTTTATTAATCATCTTAAAGTCTTCTCAAAATAGTTAAATCTTATACACAAATGGAATAAACTATATATTATTATTTGTATTATTGTGCTTCAAAATTTATTTTTTACTTTTCTTTAGAAGAAAATCTCTGAAGCTGTTAAGCAAGAGTTTTTTACGCTTCTACCTTTTCGAACACATCTAAGAGAAATATAGTTGGAGAATACGATTTATTTTTCATTCTTTTAGATACTCCCTTAGTTAATTACCCGTCCCAAAAATTGTTCACAGATTTTACCGAATTATAAATTCCAAAAGAATAAAAAAATAGCTATAGACCATTACTTGTCTATAGCTATCTATTATTTAATCTTTTTTAACTCATCTATTAGCTTTTCATTTAATATTCTAATATAAGTACCTTTCATTCCAAGTGATCTTGATTCAATCACTCCTGCGCTTTCAAATTTTCTAAGTGCATTTACTATAACGCTTCTAGTTATACCAACTTTATCCGCTATCTTTGAAGCCACTAAAAGTCCTTCATTTCCATTTAACTCATCAAAAATATGTTCAACTGCTTCCAATTCTGAGTACGAAAGAGTTCCTATAGCTAACTGAACTACTGCTTTTTTCCTAGTGTCTTCTGTTATTTCATCCTGCATAGCTCTAAGCATTTCCATACCTACAATTGTCGCACTATATTCTACTATAACTAAATCCTCATCAGTAAATGGATTACCGAATCTAGCTAAAATTAATGTTCCTAGTCTTTCTCTACTTCCTATAATAGGAACTATTGTTGATAGCTTATCTACCTTCTTGCACTTACCAATCTCTTGAAATACACATCTACCTTCATTAGGGAGATTAGATAATGTTTCATTAACTTCCAACAATGTCTTATTATAATCTTCTGGAAATTTTTTATCCTCTATTACTTTTTTCTTCATGGCTTCACATTCAAAATCTTTACCAAAAGTATATCCAAGTACTTTCCCCTTTTTGCTTATTATGTACACATTACATTCAAGAACTTCACTTAATAATGTACATATATCTTGAAATGCTACAGGTTCTGTACCAGATTTCTGCAGAATCTTATTTAACATTCTAGTTTTAGTTAATAATGATGACATATTATAATCCTCCTTGGCAGCTGTATAACAATATTATTTAGCAAAAGAATATTATTGTTAGAAAATTCTTAATTTATTGAATTTTTTTACAAGTTGCTACCAAGACTAGTTTATCATATAAAATCTTGCTTTTCAACACTCTTTTTATTAGATTCGACAAAATAATATCACTTATTTACTTATAAAGCTGTTTTCTTCGTATTTATTTCTACTCTTCTTTTGAGTTATCTTTTTTTACTTCCTCTTTATAATTACACTCACTATTTGAGCATTGTATATAGTTTCCTTTTGTTTTCGAATACTTTGCTACCATATAGGAATTACAATTAGGGCATTTTTCTTTTACTGGTTCATACCAACTTACAAATTTACATTCAGGGTAACCTAAGCACCCAAAGAATTTCTTTCCCTTTTTGCTCTTCTTAGCTACAATTGGTTTTCCACATTCAGGACATGGAACATCTAATTCCTCAACTATAGGTTTAGCATTCTTACACTCCGGATATCCAGGACATGCCAAAAATTCTCCAAACCTTCCTCTTTTAATAACCATCATACGACCGCATTTTTCACATTTTACATCGCTGACCTTATCTTCAATTACTACTTTAGATATTTCTTTTTCAGCCTTTTCAATAGCAACTTTTAGCGGACTAAAAAATTCCTCTACTATTTGAGTCCAATTCTCAGATCCTTCTTCTACATCATCAAGCTTTCTCTCCATATCTGCCGTAAAATCAACATCAACTATTTGCCTAAAATATTCACTTACAATATTATTTACTATTTCACCAAGTTCAGTTGGAATTAGATTCTTCTTTTCACGAATAACATAATTCCTTCCTAGAAGAGTTGAAATTGTTGGAACATAAGTACTAGGTCTGCCTATACCTTTTTCTTCTAATAATTTAACAAAAGATGCTTCAGTATACCTTGGCTGTGGTTGTGTAAAATGTTGTGTTCCATTTAGTGATTCCACTTTTAACTCTTCATTTTCCTTAAGCTCTGGTAATATTACAGAATTCTCATCTTCTTCATTTGAGTATTCATATATTTTCATAAAGCCATCAAAAGAGATTACTGAACCAGATGCTTTAAATTTATAGTCTCCATTTTCTATATCTATTGAGTGTGTATTTAATTCGCATGACGCCATTTGACTTGCAACAAATCTATTCCATATTAGAGAATACAATTTATATTGCTCTGGATTTAAATTTTCTTTAGCAATTTCAGGTGTAATCTCTACATAAGTAGGTCTTATCGCTTCATGAGCATCCTGAATATTTTTCTTACCTTTATATACTCTAGGAGCACCTGGAAGATACTCTTTTCCATAAGTACCTTCTATAAATTCTTTTGCGCTTTCTTGAGCCTCTTCTGAAATTCTTACCGAATCAGTTCTCATGTATGTTATCAATCCGACTGTACCATAATTTTTAACTTCAACACCTTCATAAAGAACTTGCGCAATCGACATGGTTCTTTTTGTCATGAAATTTAATTTTCTATTTGCATCCTGTTGAAGAGTACTTGTTGTAAAAGGTGGAAGCGGATTTCTATTTTTCTTACCTTTTTTTATACTTTTTACTACAAAGTTTCCCTTATTAAGCTCTTTTATAATTCCATTTGATGTTTCTTCATTTCCAATCTCAATCTTCTTTCCTTTATATGTTGATAGCCTAACTGGAAATTTCTTTTTTTCTTTTTTAAGTGTACAGTCTATTGACCAATATTCCTTTGGTATAAATTCATTTATTTCCTTTTCTCTGTCACAAATCAATTTTAAAGCAGCTGATTGTACTCTTCCTGCACTAAGTCCCCACTTTACATTTTTCCATAAAATCGGACTTATTTCATAACCAACAAGTCTATCTAATATTCTTCTTGCTTGTTGGGCATCAACTAAATCCAAGTCTATTTTTCTAGCTTGTTTTATAGAGGCTTTTACAGCTGTCTTTGTAACCTCATTAAATACAATTCTGCATGTTTCATCCTCTGAAATTTTTAATATATTGGCTAAATGCCACGAAATCGCTTCACCTTCTCTATCGGGGTCGGTTGCGAGATAAACCTTTTCTGCTTTTTTTGCAGCCTTTCTTAGTTTATCTATTAATTCTCCTTTTCCTCTAATAGTTATATACTTAGGAGTATAGTTATTTTCTATATCAACACCTAATGTACTCTTAGGTAAATCTCTTACGTGTCCCATTGATGCTTCTACAATATAATTCTTACCCAAATATTTGCCGATTGTTTTTGCTTTAGCCGGCGACTCAACAATTACAAGTTTTTGACCCATAGTATAACTCCATAAAATTTATGAAGTATTCACCCCCTACACATTTTTAAATTGTTTTCACATAGTAATTTCCCGGTAGACAAATAATTTCACTTTTTATTTGCATTTCAAATAATAATGCGTATAAAGCTCCTCTATCAACAGACGTATTTTTAAAAATATCATCTATGTGAATTGGTGAATCTGTAATTAACTCTAGTATTTCACTTTTCTCTGGTGTAAAATTCATTGGTTGAATTTCAATATGTTCTAAACTAAGTAAAACTCTTAAATCCTCTATATCAGTACATATACTAGCACCATCTCTAATCAGTTTGTTAGAGCCACTTGCTCCAGCATATAATATAGATCCTGGAACAGCAATAACTTTTTTCTCCTGCTGCTGCGCAAGTCTAGCTGTTATTAAAGATCCGCTTTTTTCTGAAGCTTCTATAACTATTACACCATCACTAAGACCACTAATTATTCTATTCCTTTTAGGAAAGTTTTCTCTTAATGGCGCTGTACCAAGTAAAAATTCTGAAATTACTACGCCTTTTTCTGCTATTTTAGAAAACAACATTTTATTTTCAGATGGATAAGCTCTATCTATTCCACATCCTAATACGCATATGTTATATCCATCATTCTCTAAAGCTGTTTTATGTGCAATTGAATCAATTCCTCTTGCACCTCCGCTTATAAGCGTTATATTATTAGTAATAAGCTCCTTTGTCAAGAGTTTTGTTACAGTTAGTCCATAATTTGAGCATTTTCTTGCCCCTACTACACCTATAGATTTATTATTTATAATGTCTATATTTCCAATATAAAAAAGGAAATAAGGAGGATTTAAAATCCCGCTCAATTTCTCTTTATATAAAGGATTAGAGTATGTTATATATCCTATATTTTTTTTATATAATGTTTCTTCTAATTTTAAAACTTCATAGTCTAAATCATCTTTTTGAAAATTTTTTAATTTTTTAGATATTGTTTCATTTTCTTTTAATATCTCCTCAAAATTATTATATACATTTTCTGCTGTTTTATATTTATTTATTAATTTTATTTTTTGAAAACTTGTTATATCAATAAGTATTAACCACAATTCATAATTCATTTATACACGTTCCCTTCTAAACCTATATAATTTCTCCATTAATATTTTTCCTATAACTAAAAGCTTCTAGAATATGAAACTCTAAAATATCCTTTTGATTATCTATATCTGCTATAGTTCTTGCCAATTTTATCACTTTTCCATATCCTCTTAATGATACACTTGATGTGTTATAATATTTTTTTAGAAGCTCCGAACATTTCTTACTAACCCTGCAAATTTCAAAGATATCCTTTCCCTTTATATCTGAATTATATTTATAAATGGTATCCTTAAATCTTAGTTTTTGTATCTCTCTAGCTCTAAGTACATTTTCTTTCATAGCTTTCGAATCGTATGAATCTTTTTTGTTTTCTATTTCATCATAATTGAGTCTAGGTACATAATTTAATATATCAATTCTATCTAGCAAAGCACTTGAAAATTTCTTAGAATATTTAGTAATTTTAGTATTTAAATAATATCTGCTATCATTAAAATCTTTATCATCATTGTTTTCTACTGGATTAAAAGCTCCAATTAGTAAAAAATCAGCAGGCATTTGATAGCTTCCACTTAGCCTATTAATATTCACATTTTTTTCTTCAAGAGGTTCTCTTAGAGATTCAAGAACATCCTTCTTAAACTCCAAAATTTCATCTAAAAATAGCACACCATTATGTGCAAGAGTTATTTCCCCTGGCCTTATTTCTTTTCCTCCCCCAATTAATGCTATTCTTGTAGTTGTATGATGTGGCGCTCTAAAAGGTCTGTTAAGACGAGAAATCCTTGTCATAAGACCACATGCACTATATATTTTGGCAATTTCTATTAATTCCTCTTGAGATAAAGATGGTAAAATTGAAATTAATGCTTTAGCAAGCATTGTTTTACCACATCCTGGCTCTCCATAAAGAATTATATTGTGTTTTCCCGCTGCTGCAATCTCTAATGCTCTTTTAGAAGAATACTGTCCTATAATATCTCCGTAATCTGGCGAATCTAATATTTCTTCATCTTTCCCATCTTCATCCATCTCATAAGGAAGCATATCTTCATATGTAATGTGCGAGACTACTTCTTTTAAACTTTTTAATGGGTAATATTCAACATTCTTAAAATAATAACTTTCTTCTAAGTTTTCATAAGGAAAGATAAATTTTCTAATTTCCTTCCTTGCTCCTTCAATTATTATAGGTATAGTACCCTTTACCCCTTTAAGCTCACCAAATAGAGATAATTCTCCGAATATAATATAATCCTCTAAATTCTTTCTGCAAATCTGATTTGATTCCATTAGTATACCAATCGCGATTGGTAAATCTAAAAGAGATCCAATTTTTCTCACATCCGCCGGGGCCAGATTAATAGTAATTCTACCTAATGGAAATTCAAATCCACAGTTTAATATTGCGGCTCTAACTCTTTCTTTTGCTTCTTTTACAGAAGTGTCTGGAAGGCCCACAATATTAAATACCGGTAAGCCTTTAGATATATCTACCTCTACTTTTATCAAAAAACCTTCTAATCCATTGTGCGTTGCACTAATTATTTTTACTGCCATATAAATCACCTACTAAAAATTATAGACATACATCCAAATATTAATTCCATAAAAATACATTTGTTATATTTATTTTTTAATTGTTAATAATTCAAAGATATAATAGCAATACAGTTAATAATTTTTAATATGTTTCAGTAAATAAAATTGGAAGTGATATAGTGAAAAAAATAAATAAAGATATAGGTAGTTTTAGCGAAGATTTAGCCAAGAAATATTTAGAAAAGAATGATTATAGTATTTTAGATTGTAATTTCAAAAACTTTTTAGGCGAAATTGATATTATATGCAAAAAGAATACTTTACTAATTATTGTGGAAGTTAAGAGTAGATATAATGATAATTATGGATTGCCAAGAGAATCTGTTAATTTTTCAAAACAAAGATCCATAATAAAAGTGGCTAATTCTTATATTAATTATAAAAGATTACCTAATATTAATGTTAGATTTGATGTCATTGAAGTTTATCTAAATTTAGAGAGTACAAATTTTAAAATAAACCACATAAAAGATGCCTTTAGACTCAACTAATTACTTAACTCACCTGAGTTTTTCTAACCCTTTTTGTATCCCCTTAATGTAGGATTATTGCTACAGCATATAAAATAAAAAAAATCTATAAGAATATTATTTATTTTAATATTCTTATAGACTTCAAATCAACTTCTTTATCTTAAACACATAAATACCATTCATATAAATTTCATTTGACCAAAACTTAATTACAATAATTTTGTTAAAAAACTATTTCTATGAATGTCGCTTTTTCCGTATTTTTTTAGAGCTTCTATATGTTTTGATGTGCCATATCCGACATTATTTTCAAAGTCATAATGAGGATATTTCTTAGCACACTCTTTCATAAGCTTATCTCTATACACTTTTGCCACAATTGACGCAGCAGCAATACTAGCACTTTTTGTATCACCCTTTATGACAGATTTATTCTCTATACCAATGTTCTTAATTAAATATCCATCAGATAATACTAAATCTGGTTTTATACTAAGTGCATTACAACTTTCTAAAAACACTTTATTATTTGCAAAAGCTATTCCTTTTTCATCAATTTCTTTATTAGAAGAAACTGCTATTTGATAACTTAATGCCTTTTCTTTTATAATTTCAGAAAGTTCTTCCCTTTTATGTTCTTTTACTTTTTTTGAATCATTTATATATAAGATTAAATCTTTTTCTAAAACATTTAAATCAAGAATAACACTACAAGCTACGATTGGACCTGCAAGAGGTCCTCTACCAACTTCATCTACACCAGCTATATATCGATAACTTCCAAATGATTTATCGAACTCATACATTGTTTTGACTCTTTTAACTTCATTTAAATATGATTCTAAATCTTTCTCAATCTTTTCCTTAAGTGATAATACATTTTTCCTTTTATCTTCTTCTAGCCAGTTTATAAGTTTTGTATGTTCATCATTTCTATATAAATCAACTATAGATAACTTATGTATTTCTTCCTTAATTTCCGCAAATGATAGTGATCTTATATCTTCATTAAACTGTATCATTTTCTTCTGCTGGGCGCTCCAATGTGATATTGCCCATTTTTCCTCCCCTGAATTCGTCAAGTAGTATAACAGCTATTCTATTATAGTCAATTTGTCCTCCAGAAATTAAAGTACCTCTTTTTTTGCCTATAGCATCTAATGTATCTAATGGATTTTCAAAAACTTCTTTAAGTTTATATCTTTCTTTTAATTTCTCTTCATAATTACTTTGTAATTTTTCAACAAGTTTCAAAGCTAATTCTTCTATATCCATTATTTCATCTTTTATAGCACCAGTAAAAGCTAAATTCAAAGCTGTTTCATCATCTTCAAATCTAGGCCATAACACTCCTGGGGTATCTAGCATTTCAATCCCAATTCCTGTTTTAATCCATTGTTTGCTCTTAGTAACTCCTGGCCTATCACCTGTTTTAGCTATATTATTTCTCGCCATTTTATTGATAAATGTAGATTTTCCTACGTTAGGTATTCCAACAACCATTACTCTCATTGTTATATTAACCATACCTTTTGCCTTTAATCTATCATGCTTTTCCTTAAGTAATGCTAATAATGTAGGCTTTATATTCTTAAGTCCATCACCTTTTAAACAATTAACCTCTAATACTTTAACATCATCTTTGGTTAAATAATTTATCCACTCTTTTGTAACTTTGCCATCGGTTAAATCACTCTTATTTAAAAGTATAATTCTTGGTTTTCCCTCTAACAATTTTTCAATATCAGGATTTGCAGAACTCCTTGGAATTCTAGCATCTCTTATTTCAATTACAGCATCTACTAATTTCAAGTTTTCTTTAATTTCTCTTTGGGTTTTTTTCATATGTCCCGGAAACCAATTAATTGCCATATGAATTCCTCCTTAAATTTATTTTTCAGTTCACAATGCACATTTCATACCATTTAAGGCACCCTGTAGCAAATCATAATAAAATCACTTAGACTTTTATTATTAGAAAACTCCTTGAATTTTCCATCCTTAATTATACACTGTACATTAATCACATATTAATATTAATTTTCTCATATAATAAAAAAAAGGACTGAAACAGTCCCCTTTTTAAATACTATCTAGTTAATAATTCTTTAACTTTAGCAGACTTACCAACTCTATCTCTTAAGTAGTAAAGTTTAGCTCTTCTAACTTTACCTTTTCTAGCGATTTCAATTTTGTCGATGATTGGTGCATTCATTGGGAATGTTCTTTCAACTCCAGTTCCGTAAGCAACTCTTCTTACAGTGAAAGTTTCTCTTAAACCACCATTTTGTTTTTTGATAACAGTACCTTCGAACATTTGAACTCTTTCTTTGTTACCTTCTTGAATCTTAACGTATACCTTTATAGTATCCCCGATAGCAAATTTAGGTAAGTCAGTTCTGATTTGTTCAGCTTCTATAGCTCTTATTATTTCGTTCATTGTGCATTCCCTCCTTAACGATAATTTGACGTTCTTAACACATATGTATGACAGCGGAACGCCCGTACTAGCACAAATTTAATATTATCACATAATGTTTTATATTTCAACAAAAATTATTTATTATTTTTATTTTTTAATATTTTAATATCTTCTTTGGTTAATGTAATTTTCTTATATAAATCAGATCTAATCTTCTTTGTTACCTCAAGAGACTTAAGTCTTCTCCATTTTCTTATATTTTCATGATGCCCAGATAACAGAATTTCAGGCACCTTATCTCCTTCAAACTCTTCTGGTCTAGTGTACTGGGGATATTCTAAAAGTCCATTATAAAATGACTCTTCCATAAAACTCTCTTCTTTTCCCAAAACACCTGGAATTAATCTTAATATACAATCAATGACCGGAATTGCAGCCATCTCTCCGCCAGTCAACACAAAATCTCCAAGTGAGATTTCCATATCTATATGTTTATAAACTCTTTCATCTATTCCTTCATAATGTCCACATAAAAATATAAGTCCTTCTTCCTTAGAAAGCTCTTTAGCAATATCTTGGTTGAAAGTTTTTCCTCTCGGCCCCAAGAAAACAACCTTCCCCTTATTACTTAACTTTGCATCCCTTATAGTATCAACTATAGGCTGAGGCGCCATAACCATTCCAGCACCGCCACCATAAGGATAATCATCAACTTTTTTATGTTTGTTTAACGTATAATCTCTTATGTTTAGCGTTTCTAAATCTACTATGTTGTTTTCTCTTGCTCTTCCTATTATACTATGATCGAAAATAGAAAACATTTCTGGAAATAATGTTAATATGCTAATCTTCATCTTGCCATTCACCTACTGGCTTAATAATGATTTTTTTCAAGTCTATATCTATATCTAGAACTATATCTCTAAGAACTGGTATTAATAGTTCCTTAGGTTCCTTAATCCAATATACATCATTGTTAGGAGTACTTATTACATCGAAAATTCTTCCAATTTCTTTTTCATTAGTATCATATACAGTACATTCTTTTAAATCAGAAACATAATATGTGTCAGGTGGAAGTTCCGGCTCATTTTCGCGTGGTATTTCAATATATTTTTGTTTATAAGTCTCAGCATCATTCATAGAGTCTATACCTTCAATTTTTAGTATCACTCTATCTTTTTGAAATTTAACTCCTAATATTTTCTTTTCCTCTCCACCTACTAAAACAGTTTCTAGACGTTTAAATTTATTCACATCTTCTGTTAGAGGATAGACTTTAACTTCGCCTTTAATTCCATGTGTATTTATAATCTGACCAATTTTAAATAAATTTCCCACTCTTTTCACCTCATTTTAAGCATAAGAAGAATAATGGCATAAAATAACTTAGAGACGCGTATGACGAAAAATAGACCAGCATACTGACTTGTTGTTATTTTTAATAGTATCTTATACTGAAATCCATTATTTTTTTTGATTATGCCCTATATAAATTATTATATACTTTTTTCTTTGAACTCATTATTAAAGATATTAAATTGCCTATATGATCTTAGTTTCACTTAACAAGTTCCGAATTGTTAATCGCACTCTTCTCATATACGTGTGCTTTTTCATATACGAATTAATCTTAATTGTGCTGACGCGCATTTTTATAGGCGAAATGTTCGCGGCTGCGCTAACGCATCTTTTTTACAGTTAAATTATCTTAGTTGCGTTTACACACTTTTTTATAAGCGAAATGTTCTCAATTGCGCTAACGCGCATCTTTTACAGCAAATGATCTTGGTTGCGCTAACGCGCTTTTTTTATAGGCGAAATGTTCTCAATTGCGCTTACGCGCTTTTTTCTAATGTGTATATTTAAAAAGAGTTAGGTTTCCCTAACTCTCAATTTTTAGATGATTTCTACTATAACTCGTTTATTCTGTTTAACTGCTGCAGCTTTTATAACTGTTCTTATAGCTTTCGCAATTCTTCCTTGCTTACCTATAATCTTACCCATATCTTCTGGTGCAACTTTTAATTCAAGTATTATGGATTGTTCTCCATCTACCTCATTAACAGTAACTGCATCTGGGTTATCAACAAGGGATTTAGCCATAAATTCAACTAATTCCTTCATAAACGCCTACAATTAGTATGTACTAACTGCAGAATTCACCTCCAAAAATTACTTAGTAAGACCTGCATTATTGAAAAGTCTCTTAACTACTTCTGTTGGTTGTGCTCCATTAGATAACCATTCATTAGCTTTTTCTTCGTTGATTTTAACTTCAACTGGTTCAGTTAATGGATTATAGTATCCAATTTCATCGATGAACTTACCATCTCTTGGTGCTCTTGAATCTGCAACAATTATTCTATAGAAAGGAGCTTTCTTAGCACCCATTCTTCTTAATCTGATTTTTACTGCCATTTTAATTTCACCTCCTTTAAAGGATAATAAATATATATTTTAACTCTAATGCTTAGAAAGGTAACTTGCCAAATAGGCCGCCTTTCTTTGCCTGCTTCTGGAATGACTTCATTTGCTTCATGTTCTTTTTCATCATTTCATAGCCCTTCATGAGTTTGTTAACTTCTTGTATATTAGTACCTGATCCTTTAGCTATTCTGCTTTTTCTTGATGGAGATTTTAGTATAAGACTTGGATTTCTTCTTTCTTTTAATGTCATTGATTGAATAATCGCCTTAGTCTTATCAAGAGCCTCAGTCCCCTTATCAAAGTCAACTCCTTGAAGTTCCTTTGAATTTAAGCCAGGTATCATTTCCATAATCTTATTTAAAGGTCCAAGTTTTTTCATCTGTTCCATTGCCATTAGATAATCCTCAAAGTTAAATTCTTGATTTAACATTCTCTTACCTAAATCAGCTGCTTCCTTTTCATCAATGGCTTCCTGAGCTTTTTCAATAAGCGATAATACATCACCCATTCCTAAAATTCTTGATGCCATTCTATCAGGATGGAACACTTCAAAATCATTCATTTTTTCGCCAACACCGGCATATTTGATTGGCTTATCAATTATAGTCTTAATTGACAGTGCAGCTCCACCTCTAGTATCACCATCTAGTTTTGTTAAAATAACTCCACTTAAATCTAAATCATTATTAAAGTTTTCTGCAACATTGACAGCATCTTGACCTGTCATAGCATCAACAACTAATAATATTTCTGACGGGTTTACATTATCTTTTATATTTTTTAGTTCCTGCATTAATTCTTCATCAATGTGAAGTCTACCTGCAGTATCTATGATAACTACATTATTTCCATTATCTTTTGCATGAGTGATTGCATTCTTTGCAATTTCAACAGGGCTTACTTTATCTCCCATCGAAAATACTGGAATTTCGATTTGTTTTCCTACAACTTCTAATTGCTTTATAGCTGCTGGTCTATAAATATCGCAAGCTACTAATAATGGCTTTTTATTATTTTTTCTAAGGTTTAGCGCAAGTTTACCACACATAGTAGTTTTACCTGCTCCTTGTAATCCAACTAACATTATAACTGTAAGTCCTGAACTACTATAATTAAGTTTACTTTCAGTTCCACCCATAAGATTAGTAAGTTCTTCATTAACTATCTTTATTACATGTTGTCCTGGTGTTAGACTTTCAAGAACTTCACTTCCAACACATTTAGAACTAACAGAAGAAATAAATTGTTTAACAACTTTATAGTTAACATCTGCTTCTAGTAAGGCAAGCTTTACTTCTCTCATGGCTTCTTTTATATCTTTTTCAGTCAACTTTCCTTTACCTTTTAATTTTCTAAAAGTCTCCTGTAATTTTTCACCTAATCCTTCGAAAGCCATGTTTACTCCTCCTTATAAATTTTCTAGCTTTTCTTTATATTTTATAATATCCTCATCATCTATGGAATATTTATTTTTTAAGTGTTCTAAAAAATTCATAATTTCCTTTTTTCTATTTATACTCTTTTGAAGTAAGTTAAGTTTACTTTCATAGGAGAGAAGTTGTTTATAACATCTTTTGATTAAATCATGAATAGCCTGACGACTCGTTTGATTAAGCTCAGCTATTTCAGCTAACGATAAATCATCATTATAATACCACTGCATAATTTCACTTTGCTTTTCTGTTAATAACGGACCATAAAAATCCATAAGTAACGAAATCTCAACTCTATCTTCCATTTAATCACCTTACCCACAAAAGAGATTTTAACAGGATTATTTCAAAGTGTCAAGTATTTTTACTTAACACTTTTATTTTTTTACACCAAGGCTCTATATCTCAAGTTTCTTGATGCAATTAATGACTTTTAAATTATTTATATTTTATATACTCATAACCAAAAACCTTGAACTCCTGATGTTTCCAATAAATATTTACATATTTTCATATGTAAATTTAAAAATATGAATCTTTAAAACTATTTTTATATAAATCTATGTACCTTTAAAAATGTGTTTATAGAAATATATTTTCATATAAATATTCAAACATAGTTTAATTTTTATATATTTTTCTAGAAATATTTTTAAGGCACATGAAAGAAAATAATAGACCAAACATATTGGCCTATTATTTCTTATCTAACCCTATATTAATGCTTCAGCAAATCCTTCTGCATCAAATTTTTGAAGATCATCAATGCCTTCTCCAACTCCTATGTATCTAACAGGAATATTTAAGCTTTGCTTTATAGATAAAACAACACCACCTTTTGCTGTTCCATCTAATTTAGTTAATATTATCCCATCTATAGGACAAGCTTCCATGAACTGCTTTGCTTGAATAACAGCATTTTGACCTGTTGTTGCATCTAAAACTAGTAACGTTTCTTTTCTATAGCCTTGCAATTCCCTATCAATTATTCTGTTTATCTTTTCAAGCTCATTCATTAAGTTCTTTTTATTATGAAGCCTTCCAGCCGTATCACATATTAATAGATCAACATTTCTAGCCTTTGACGCTTCTATTGCATCGAAAACAACCGCGGCCGGATCCGATCCTTCCTGATGTTTGACTATATCAACTTCAGCTCTAGAACTCCATACTTCAAGCTGATCAATAGCAGCAGCTCTGAATGTATCAGCTGCAGCCAGTAATACTTTTTTTCCTTCTTGTTTATTCTTTGCTGCAAGTTTTCCTATAGATGTAGTTTTACCAACACCATTTACCCCAATTATAAGCATTACTTTCTTTTCTTTTTCGTCATCTTCATATGTACCTTCAAGTAATATATCTCTAATTACTTCCTTTAATGCCGGTTTTACTTCTTGAGGATCGTTTATTTTTTCTTTTCTGATTTTCCCCCTTAATCTTTCTATAATATCTACTGTTGTGTCCATACCGATATCAGACATGATTAATATTTCTTCTAATTCCTCATATAAATCCTCATCTATAGTTACTGCCAAATTTAAGGCCTCATTTATCTTATCGGTCAATCCATCTCTTGTCTTTGCTAATCCCTCTTTTAGTTTATTAAATAAATTTCCAAACAAATTCATTTCCTCCTAATTAAAATTTTCTACTCAAGTGAAACTTGATTTAAGATAAGTCATCTCATCTTAAATCTTAGTCTAACTAATCCAGAAGCTTGCAGCCGTTACCTCTCACTAAAAGTAGGAGGTTTACGGATGCTAGCTATCGGAAAAGTCTACTGAAACTACCTTTGATACACCTTTTTCTTCCATTGTTACTCCATATATAATATCACTTACCTCCATAGTTCCCTTTCTATGAGTTATAATTATAAATTGAGTATTTTTAGAAAACATTTTTAGGAACTCTGCATACCTATATACATTTGCATCATCTAAAGCCGCTTCTATTTCATCCAATATACAGAAAGGCGTTGGTTTCATCTTTAAAATTGCAAAAAGTAAGGCTATTGCAGATAGAACCTTCTCTCCACCAGACATCAGATTAATATTTTGAAGTTTTTTTCCTGGCGGCTCTACATTTATGTCAATATTGGCTGTAAGCTCATCACCTTCACCTAAAATAAGTTCAGCGCTTCCACCTTTAAACAAATCTTTAAAAGTTTTATCAAAATTATAATTCAATATTTTGAAGTTTTCTTTAAATAAACTTTTCATTTCATTAGTCATTTCTTCAATAACGGCATTTAATTCCCTTTTGGCATTTTCTAAATCCTCTGCCTGAGTAGACATAAACTCATACTTTTCTTTAATTTCTTCGTACTCTTCTATTGCTGCTAAATTTACTACTCCAAGTTTTGTTATCTTTCCTTTAGTAACAAAAATTTCTTGTTTCAAAGCTTCCTCATCAACTACTGGCTCACATTTATCTAATGCCTCTGCATAAGTTAATTCTAACTCTTCATTAAGTTTCTTATAAACATGCTCCCTATCATTTTCTTTCTTAGCTTTAATTACTTCTCGCTTATTAACTTCCATTTCTTTTAAGCTTACTTCATCCAAAATACCGCTTATTACATTATCTTTTTCTTTAAATTCTTGCTTTAACTTTTCTTTTAATATCTCATCATCTTTAAAGTTTACTTCTAAATTGCTGATATTAATATTATTTTCTTCAATATTCTTATTCTTAGCCTTTATATCTAAATTTAAACTTTCAATATTTTTTTTATTTTCCTCATTTTCATTATTTAAAAGTTCATTTTTAATCTCTAAATCCTTAATTTCTTTTTCTATTCTTAAAAATTCATTCTTTTTATTTTCTATTGCCTCATCCAACTTAGCCTTACTGATTTTCATTTCTGTAAGCTTAGTATCGCTATCGTTAACTTCTTGAACTTTGATTTTCATTAACTGTTCCAGTTCTATACTTTTGCTCTTGTTAGCTGTATTTTCACTTTCAATCACCTGAACTTCAGATTCTTTAGCTCTAATCTTTTCTAATATAGCTTCTCTTTCACCTGCTATTCTTTTTATTTCTTCTTTAGCAGTTTCTAGATTTCTCTTTAACTTATCCGTATCAGACTGTAACCCTTTAATCTCACTTTCCTTTTTTGTAAGTTCAATATTTTTCTCATGAACTTCATCCCTTTTATTCAGCATATCCTCATCTAGGTCTTGTATTTCTTTCTTGATATCTTGAACTAGTATTTTCAATTCCTCATATTTCTCTTTTTTATTGCTTATATCTAATACTAATTCTTCAATTTCTCTTTTTCTACCTAGAACATTTGAATTTTTCCCCTTTATGCTACCACCTGTTAACGCTCCCCCTGGATTTATGATTTCTCCATCCAAAGTAACGATTCTATAATTATATTTTCCGATTCTTGCGATATTAAGAGCGCAGTCCATATCACTACAGATTATTGTTCTTCCTAGAGAATAATCCATTATATTTTTATACTCTTTATCATAAGATATTATGTCACTTGCAATCCCAATATATCCATTAGCTTCAGTTATACTTCTATCTAATTCTAACTTCTTTCCTTTTATAATATTTAAAGGTAAAAATGTCGCTCTTCCTAGACTATTTTTTTTCAAATATCCTATAAGAACTTTTGCTATTTCTTCATTTTTTGTTATAACATTTGAAATCGCAGCACCTAAAGCTATTTCTATAGCAACTTCATACTTTTTACCTACAGTGAAAATTTCACCTAAGACTTTAGTATCATTTGCAGCCGTAATTCTTTCCCTATGAATTGATTCCATTAAAGATTTTACTGACCTGTTATATCCCTCATAATGCTTTTCCAAGTTTTCTAGCATTGATCTATTTGCATCAAGTTTTGTTAAAGTCCCACTTAATTCTCTAAGTTCATTTTCTTTTTTAGTTAAATTTGCTGATAGAAAACCTATTTTTTTCTTATGCTCTACTATTTGCATATTTAGCAATTTTATATTGTCTTTATTCTTTTCAATTTCATTGGTTAGGTCTTTATAAGTCGCTAAATTAATAACAATATTATTTTCTAGAAAAGATATAGACGAATTTAGGGTTTCTTTTTTCTCTTCTCTTAGCGAGAGATCTTTATTTAGCATAGTAATCTCATTCTTCATATCCGAGTTACTTCTTAAAAGTTCAAATTCACCTTCTCTTAGAGATTTTATTTCTTCATCTATACTTTTAAGTTCCTTAGAACTTTTTATATTGTTTTCTTCTAAATTTACTATATCTTCTTCTCTTAATCTTTGTTCCTTTAGTCTTTCACTCAATTCGCTTTCTAATAACTTCTTGTTTTCATTAAGCTGATTTACCTTAACTAAAATATCATCCAGCTCATAATTATTCCTATTGATCTTTTCTTCAAAGCTCTTAATTCTTTCTTTATAAAGTTCTATACTTTTTTCATCTTCACTAACAGTTTCTTTTAAGCTATAATATTTCTCTTTTTCTTCTAAATTCTTCTTTTCTAGCTTTTCTATTTTTATCTCTAGTTCTTTAAGTTGTGACTTATAACTAGATACTTCTTTACGCTTATCTTCAATTTCTTTAATTTTTAAATTCAAATCTTCATTGAACCCTTTTAATTCTTCTTCCATTTTGTCTATGGTATGTACTATAAGTGATACTTCTTTTTTCTTCAAATTATTAGATAAGTCAGTAAATTCTAATGCTTTCTCTCTTTCAATCCTTAGGGGTTCTATTCTCTCTTCGTAAGTTGACAAAATATCATTTATTCTAACTAAATTTTCATCTGTATTGCTTAACTTTTTCTCTGCTTCTTCTTTTCTATTTTTAAACTTTACAATACCTGCAGCTTCCTCTAAGAGATTTCTTCTATCTTCCGGCTTACCACTTAATATAGCTTCAATCTTACCTTGTCCAATTAGTGAGTAACCTTCCTTACCAATTCCTGTATCCATAAAAAGATTTATTACGTCTTTTAGCCTGCACTTTGAATTATTTATTAAATATTCCGATTCTCCTGATCTAAATATTCTTCTTGATACAACTACCTCGTTATATTCTGTCGCGAGCTTTTCATCACTATTATCAAGGGTTAGTGAAACCTGAGCAAGGCCCACTGGCTTTCTAAACTGCGTTCCTGCAAATATTACATCTTCCATTTTTCCGCCTCTTAGAACCTTAACGCTCTGTTCTCCGAGCACCCATCTTACCGCATCCGAAATATTACTCTTTCCACTTCCGTTAGGTCCTACAACAGCTGTAACGCCTTGTTTAAATTTTAATTCTGTTTTATCAGCAAAAGATTTAAATCCTCGTATTTCTAGAGATTTTAAAAACATGTGTCCTCTCCTTAAAAAGAAAATATACTAGGTAATAATGTTACAATAAAGATTACTACAATAAAAATAGTCATTGCAATTATCATTTTTTCTCTAGTCTTTTTTTTCATATCAAACAACTCCTTATTATAATTTAGTTTATAGTAAAGCTTATTAAATATCAATAATTCACACAAAAGAAAATGTTAAGGCATATGAAAGACAAAAACAGGATTGGCAGATGGACTTGTTATTTTTTTGATTATGCCTAAGTTAGATTCATGAACATAATTAACATTTTAAAAGCGAGAGTCTCCTCTCGCTAGTATGCTATTTCTAACTTTCTATTTTTCAAACAAAGTTTTATATGACCTCTTTCAATATCATCATCTTGTTTCACATCAACAATCTTACCATTATCTTTAAGCCTGTTAAAATATAATTTTTTATTAGCATAAAGCTTACTTACATCTTTTGAGTTAATATAAATTACTCCATTTTTTTCATCCGTCATATTTTCTAAAATAATATCTGATAGTAAACTGCCCTCAACTAATTCTCTAAATGATGGATGAAAAGGACCTGCCACTATATCTTTCCCTTCATTTATACTTTCTGTCGGCTGAAGACCAATTCTTATTACATTGATGTTATGCTTCTTATACATATCATACATAGCCTTACTTATGTTAACTGCATCTTCAAGAGAATACGGAATGTACTCGTTATTAATATACATTCTTTCCATCGGAGTATCTTTTATAACTAAAGACGGATATATTCTACAAATATCTGGATTCATCTTAATTGACTCTCTAGTTGTTTGTATATCTCTTTCAAAAGTATCTCCAGGTAGTCCCGGCATTATTTGATGACCTAATATAAATTTATATTCTTTTATTAATTTAGATGCATTTATGACATCCAGAACACTATGTCCTCTACCAGCTTTTTTTAATACCTCTTCATCCAGTGATTGAACTCCAAGTTCTATTATGTCGACTCCATACTCTTTAAGATATGTAAGTATATAATCATTGATGTAATCTGGTCTTGTAGAAAGTCTTATTTTATCTATGAGACCTTTTTCTTTAAACTCCTTAGCCACTTTTAGGAGTTCTCTTTGTTTTTCTTCTCTAATACCTGTGAATGTACCACCAAAAAATGAAATTTCAATAGTTGCATTTTTATTCTTTATAGTTTCTAAATAATCATTTATTGTGCCAATTACCGAACTCGCCGTAACCTCTTCATCATCAACACCTGTTATTCTATCCTGATTACAGAATACGCAATTATGCGGACATCCTTCATGAGGTACAAATATCGGTATTATATAATAATTTTTACTCATGCTTACCTTCCAATATATCTAATGCCTGTTTAGCCGCATTTTGTTCTGCTTCTTTTTTACTATAGCCTGAACCTTCACCCATTAATTTTTTATCTATTACTACATTTGTAAAGAATTTTCTTCTGTGAGGTGGTCCTTCAAATTTCGTAAGCTCATATTGAATTACTACTTCTCCATCTTTTTGAAGAAGCTCTTGAAGCTTTGTCTTGAAATCTAATACAATTTCATTATTTATTGCTTTATTTATTATCTCTTCAAAATGAAGCAATATAAAATCTCTTACAAAACCAATGCCTTTGTCTAAATAAACAGCAGCAATGATTGCCTCAACAGCATCTGCTTGTATTGAAATCCTTTCTCTTCCGCCTGTAATTTCTTCACCTTTACTCATTCTAATATAAGATCCTAAGTTTATCTTTTTTGCAATTTCGTAAAGAGAATTTTCACAAACTATCAAACTTCTTATTTTTGTCAGCTCACCTTCTGTTTTATGTTTGTAATTATTAAAAAGGTATTCTGTAATACAAAGCTGCAATACTGAGTCTCCTAGAAATTCAAGCCTTTCATTATACTCCGCATCCTTGAATTGATTTCCAAAAGAGCTATGAGTAAGAGCTGTTTTTAGTAATGTGTGGTTATTAAAAAAAACCCCTAAATTTTCTTCTATTTCTTTAAGTGTATATCTATTCATGTATTCCACTCCTTGAAGTTTATTCTTCAACTTGCTAACTTATTGCTATATACTTCCCATAACAAATTCAAGAATAAACTATTAATTTGATATTTTAGTTACTATAATGATTTTTCTTCCTAAATTCCAACTAAAAACATCGTTATCATAGACAGTAACATTTGTACGCCAATATATTACTAAAGTACATTTCTCACTAAAATCTATTTTAAAATGATTTTAAATTTAGTTCTCACTTTGTAAAATATAAAATCCCGCAAGATGCGGGATTATTTTATTCTTCGTGATGAGCTTTTACGTAATTGACAACATCTCCAACTGTTTTGAAGTTTTCAACGTCTTCGTCAGGTATTTCCATATCTAGTTCATCTTCTAGAGCCATTATAAGCTCAACTATATCTAATGAGTCCGCATTTAAATCTTCAATAAATGATGCTTCCATAACAACGCTTTCTACATCGATACTTAATTTATCAGCAATAATTGCTTGGATCTTTTCAAACATTTGTTTCACCTCCCAAGTTCTACATTTAGATAATATTATATATTGTTTAAATCGTCAATATTAGTTTCAATATATTTTAACTAATTTTCCGAAGAAAATTCATTTCTTATATCTTTTAATACATTATTATCATAGAAAATTTTAGTTTGTTTAATGGAATTCTTAAACGCTCTTGCATCAGAACTGCCATGAGCTTTTATACAAATCCCATCAACCCCTAAGAACGGAGCTCCACCATATTCCTTATAATCAAACTTTTTCATTATATTTTTTAGCACAGGTTTTAGCAGAACCACCCCTATTTTAGATATAACCGACGATTTAAGCACCTCATCTTTAATTATACCTAATATACTCGAAGCCGATCCTTCATACATCTTCAAAGCTGTATTCCCCACAAAACCATCACTTACTAAAATATTAGTGTCACCAGTAGGTATTTCTCTTGGCTCTATATTCCCTTTGAAGTTTATGGAACTTTCTTCCTTCAAAAGCTTAAAAGCAGCTTTTGTAAGTTCATTTCCTTTTTCTTCTTCTTCTCCAATATTTATAAGTCCTATAGTCGGATTTTTAACGTTGAAAACCTTTTGATAATATATTTTTCCCATCTTTGCAAATTGTACCAAAAATGAAGGTTTGCAATCTACATTAGCACCAACATCTACTATCATAAACTTTCCACGTCTCCCCGGCATTATAGGCGCAAGAGCGGGCCTTTCTATTCCTTTAATTCTGCCTATTATCAACGTACACCCAGCTAGAAATGCACCTGTACTGCCTCCTGATACAACAGCATCACAAATACCTTCCTTAACTAGGTTTAAAGCCTTAACTATACTTGAATCTTTCTTCTTTCGCAAAGCCATAACAGGATGCTCATTAGGTGAAATTACTTCCTTTGCATCTACCACAATAACTTTTTCCTTGGGATAAGTATATTTAGCTAATTCTATATTTAGAACCTCTTCTGGACCTGTAATATATAATTGGATATCATCATATGCCTTAAGAGCTTGAATAGCACCGTCTATTACTGCTACAGGTGCATTATCTCCCCCCATGCCATCTATAGCTATTTTCATCTGAATACCTCCCTTCTTCCACTTTAATTATAAATAAATTAATTTAATTAATAAATAGAATATTTTCTTTTTTAGATAAAGATTATTTAACTTATACTTATGTGATAGTAAACCCAAAGTAGAAACATCGTTATTTCTCAGAACCATGAAAATTTCGCTAAGAAGTTTTAAGTATAAATCTAATAGTACAACATATATATATATTTCTTTATATAAGAAAAGAAAGTCATAAAGACTTTCTTTTATTTTTCAGAAGCTACAACTTCCTTACCTTTATAATAACCACAATTTTTACATACTCTATGAGCAAGTTTCATTTCGTGGCATTGTGGACATTCAACTATCCCAGGTAAACTAGCTTTAAAAGTTTGAGCTCTTCTTGCTTTTACTTTAGCTTTTCCTGATTTTCTTGCTGGACAACCCATTCATTACACCTCCTTATTATCAAACAAACCTTTCAAGGCCTCAAAACGTATATCTACATCTTCTTTTTGACATGAACATGAATTGTGATTTAAGTTACATCCACATTCTTGACAAAGCCCTTTACAGTCGTTCTTGCAAACTCTTTTAATAGGTAGTGTTGAAATTATGCTACTTTCGACAATTTCTGTGATGTCTAAAACATCATCCATTACAACAATAGCTTCATCATCACCACTATCTCTATTAGTTGTAAACCTTTCTTCTATATCAATATCTATTGGATAGATAAAGGTATCTAAACATCTTGAACATATCATTTCTAAATCAGTTTTGATTTTAGCATTCAATATTAATATATCACCATCTGATAAGATATTCCCAACAACTTCAAAAGGTTTTATTGGTTTAATTATATCTCCTTCAAAATCAAATTGCGGTGCATCAAATATATAGTCAATTTTCTTGCTTCTATCTTTACCTGAAATAATATCTGAAATTTGTACTTTCATAAAATCACAGGATAATCATATAATAAAACTAATGTAAACTATATAATATCTCCTCTTTCACTCCTTAGCACATATATTTATAAAACAAACACAACTAATTATATAAATTGCGTGCTAAAAAGTCAAGAAATTTATTATAAATTCCTATTTCTCAATATGAAAGAAAATAACAAACTCATGATACAAATGTTTTTGTATCTATACTAACTGCTCTCCTTTACGTATATATTTTCTTCTATAAAGGAAGTACAGCCAAATATATTGTATAAAGCCATTGAAAAAACATGCTGATAAATTATAAATAAAAACCAATCAGCATGTTAACTCACTATTTTTTCAATTATGCCTTACTTAACTAATTCTAAAGTTTCTTTAGCAATCATTAATTCTTCGTTTGTAGGTATTACAACTACTTTTACCTTTGAAGTTTCTTTAGAAATTTCCATACCATCTCCGATATTATGACTTTCGTTCTTTTCTAAATCTACTTCTATTCCTAAGAATTCCATATTAGTTAAAGCTCTTGATCTTATTTCTGGAGCATGTTCTCCGATTCCTGCTGTAAATACAATTGCATCTACACCACCCATTACGGCAGCATAAGCACCTATTTGCTTCTTAACTTGATATCCGAATATGTCCATTGTAAGTAATGCTCTAGGATCATTATCATTTTCCACAGCACTTCTAATATCTCTAAAATCTGTTCCTATTCCTGATATACCTAGAACCCCTGATTTCTTATTTAAGATATCATTTACTTCATCTATAGAATATCCTTTTTCTTTTACTAAATAAGTAACTATTGCTGGATCTATACTTCCAGATCTTGATCCCATTATAATACCATCTAATGGAGTGAATCCCATTGTAGTATCTACAGATTTTCCACCATCAACAGCTGTAATACTTACACCATTACCTATATGACAAGTTACTATCTTTAAATCGCTTATGTCTTTATTCATCCATTTTGCCATTTCACCTGCTACATACTTATGAGATGTACCATGAAATCCATATCTTCTTACATGATCTTCCTCATATAATTCATATGGAAGAGCATACATAAATGCTTTTTCTGGCATAGTTTGATGGAATGCTGTATCAAATACTGCTACCATTGGAGTTTTTGGCATAAGAGCCTTACATGCATTTATTCCAATTATATTTGGAGGATTATGAAGTGGTGCTAATTTTGTAAATTCATCAAGCGCCTTAATTACTTCTTCATTAATTACTACTGAAGTTGCGTATTTTTCACCACCATGAACAACTCTATGTCCAACAGCTGATATCTCATCCATTGAACTTATTACACCATGGTTTTCATCAACTAAACACTTTAAAACAAGTTCTATTGCATCTTGATGATCTTTTAATGGTGTTTCAACTATATATTTATCTTTTCCTTCAACTTTTTGAGTCAATATTGACCCAGTAATTCCTATTCTTTCAACAAGTCCTTGAGCTAAAGACTCTTCATTACTCATATCAATAAGTTGATATTTTAGTGAAGAACTACCACAATTTATAACTAATACTTTCATAACTCTACTCTCCTTTTAACATTCAAACCTTTTGTATTTTTGTTTTAACAATCTATAAGCTAACTTACTTTAAATTATCTGTAAAAATAATACTTACTATTTGTTTGTTTGAGCTTGAACTGCTGTAAGCGCAACAACACTTACAATATCATCTGAGCTACAACCTCTTGATAAGTCATTGATTGGTTTTGCAAAGCCTTGACAGATAGGTCCAATAGCTTCAGCATTTGCAAATCTTTGAACTAATTTATAACCTATATTTCCAGCTTGTAAATCTGGGAATACTAGAACATTAGCTTTTCCAGCAACAGTACTTTCTGGTGCCTTTTGAGCTGCTACTTTTGCAACTATAGCTGCATCTAATTGTAGTTCACCATCTATATCTAAGTCAGGTCTCATTTCTTTTGCTTTTTGAGTAGCATTTCTAACCTTATCAACTAATTCATTATCAGCACTTCCCATAGTAGAGAATGATAACATTGCCACCTTAGGTTCCATGTTACATAAATTCTTAGCTGTTTCTGCAGTAGCTATTGCAATTGCTGCTAATTGATCCTCGTTAGGGTTAGGGTTAACTGCACAGTCTGAGAATATTAATGTTCCTTCTTCACCATAAGATGATCCTGGAACTTGCATTATAAAGAAGCTTGAAACAACAGATACCCCTGGTGCTGTCTTTATAATTTGTAATCCTGGTCTTAATAAATCTCCAGTTGTGTGAATTGCTCCTGATACCATTCCATCTGCATCATCTAATTTAACCATCATCGTACCAAAATATAGAGGATCTCTGACTATTTTATCTGCCTTTTCCATTGTAACGCCTTTTGTCTTTCTAAGTTCATAGAAGGCTTCAATATACTTTTCTAATTTATCTGATTCATTTGGATCAATAATCTCAATTCCTGATAAATTTACATCTAATTCCTTTGCCTTATTATTTATTTCTTCTTTGTTACCTATTAAAATTGGGTAAGCTAATCCTAATTTTTGTATTTTTTCTGCAGCTGCTATATTTCTTTCCTCGTTTCCCTCTGGAAGAACAATTTTTTGTTTATTTGATTGTGCTGCAGTCCATATTTTTTTCATAAGGTCCATAATCTATTTATCTCCTCTCTATATCCTATCTCTAATACTAATATACTCCTTTATCAGTGCTTTTTTCAACACAAATTCTCTATAAAATAGAAGTCTTTAGATTTGAAATAATCTAAATTGTCAGACAATACTCCTGTAAAATAACAATATAGGAAAAGTATAATTTTTAACAATTAAATTTTATTTAAAATTATTTTATAATTTATTATTAAACGCTATCAAATGTTTTAAATTATTGACCTAATATATGAAAAATACATGTCTATTTCATATTATTTTCATTTAATTTTTCTTAAAAATCTATAGTATATTCATTCAATTAGTTATACATACGCTATTTTTTTGTCAATATTAAGCAATAATTAAAAATTCACCATTCTTTTAATGTTCTGAATATTTTTTAAACTACTTTTTAATAGAGTAATATTAAAAAAGTATATTTTTTAACAATATTTTTATAATATCTTATTGACATTTTACAAAAAATACACAACATATTAAACCTTAATAACTAATATTATAAAATTCCATAATATGCTATACTAGCTTTATAAAGGAGATGATTTTAATACTTACAGGAATAATTACAGAATATAATCCATTTCATAAAGGTCATGAATATCACCTTAGTAAAGCAAAATCCGACACAAACGCAGATGGCATAGTTTGTGTAATGAGTGGTAATTTTATGCAAAGAGGAATTCCAGCAATTATAGATAAATGGAAAAGAGCTGAAATGGCTATTAAAAATGGTGTTGATCTAGTTCTAGAGCTACCTCTAGTTTATTCCATTTCTTCTGCTGAACATTTTGCTTTCGGAAGCGTATCTCTTCTTAACTCGTTAGGCGTAATAGATCACTTATACTTTGGAAGCGAAGAAGGAAATGTATCTATATTAGAAGACATAGCCAAAGTTTTAGTTTCCGAGCCTTTAAATTATAAAAAACTTTTAAAATATAATTTGGACTCTGGCTTACCTTTTCATTTGAGCCGAGCAAATGCACTTAAAGATTATTTAAACTCAAATAAATTATTAGATACAATATCAAATTCTAATAATATCTTAGGTATTGAATATATAAAATCTCTAATTCGTTTAAATAGCGCAATAGTTCCTAAAACCATCAAAAGAGAAGGTTCATTATATAACGATGTCAACATAAGCGCTTCATTTGCTTCTGCTACATCAATAAGAAAACATCTAAAAGAGAAATCTTTAAATGATTTAGCTGATATTATGCCAAAGGCGAGCTATGACATTCTGCTTAGTTTATCTTCTTCTAACTATCCTTTTATTTTTGAGGAAGATACCTTTAAATATATAAAATATAAATTACTCACTAACGAAAGATCTCTTTTAAATTTGCCAGATGTATCAGAGGGCATAGATAATAAAATATTAAAAGAAATTGTAAGATCCAATTCACTTAACGAATTAATATTGAATTCAAAAAGCAAAAGATATACATACACGAGGATAAGTAGAATTCTTTTGCAAAGCTTTTTGAACCTTGAAAATTTTGATTTATCAAGCTTATCTAAGAGCCCTGCACCTTACGCAAGAGTTCTTGCTTTTAATTCTACAGGGCAAAGAATTCTAAAGAGTATAAAAACTAATTCTAGTATAAATCTAATAACAAAGGTGCCAAGAAACAATCAATGTGATCATCTAAAAATAGATATCTTAGGAACAAAAGCATATTCACTGCTAAATCCAAAAATAAGTCCTATGGATGATTATTTAAAAGGGCCTTTTATAATATAGTAATATTTTACATAACCATGAGAATATAAATATTATTGATTGGAGTGATTTCATGATATATATTATTATCTTATGGTTTCTTATTATTAGCTTAGTCTTTATTTTAATCAAACAACTTAATATCAAAAAAAATACTATCATTTGTATATTTATATCCGTCTTAATAGTTCTTTTTGTTTTAAACATAAACCAATGCATAGTCGCAGCTATTGATGGTTGTAAATTATGGTATAACTCAATATTGCCAACCACCTTTCCTTTTGTAGTTATATGTAATTTATTAATATACTACGATGGAATAAATCTTTATTCTAAATTTCTTGGGCCATTAATCTGCAAACCATTAGGCCTTTCTAGAAATTGTTCCTTTCCAATCGTAGCAAGTATACTATGTGGCTATCCACTAGGTGCTAAATATTGTGTAGATTTATACAAGATGGAATATATAGATAGGAATGAATACGAAAGACTTTTAAACATAGCGTCTAACGTTGGTCCCCTTTTTTTAATCGGATCTGTTGCTGGAACTTTATTAGGGAATGTATCCTTAGGTTATATCTTGCTTCTAGGAAGCAATTTATCAATAATCATAATGGGATTTTTGACAAAAAAAAAGAGAAACTTAAATACTCTAAGTTCTCTCCCTTGTCCAAAAAATGAAAGTATGAATTTCGGTAATGCTGTAAAAAATGCGGTTCAAAACGGAATAAACACCACATTATCTATAGGTGGTTTCATAATAATTTTTTCAGTTGTTATATCTCTCGTTAAAAACAATCCTTATATTCATATTGTATTTAGGCAGCTAGATAATATTTTAAAACTGCCTTCCCAAACTTTATACAGTATATTTTTAGGAAGCATTGAAATGACTAATGGGTGCAGTATAATCTCTCCCCTAGAAATTTCTATCCCCTTAAAGCTTGGTATAATAAGCTTTTTAACTTCATTTTCTGGTCTTGCTGTAATCGCACAAGTAAGTTCTTTCGTAAGCGATACTAAGATAAATTATAGCAGATATATTTTTTTAAAAGTAATCCAAGGAATCGTTAGTTTTATTATAACTTATGGGTTATGCAAAGTGTTTCCTACAAGTATTTATACATCAAACTTACAAATGAGCCATTCTTCAAGTTTATTTGTATATATATATCCTGCATTAACTATACTGTTATTAACACTTTTATTAAGTATATTTAATAGAACCTTGAAATTATTTTTTCATACCGCGTAATTCTTTAATGTTCTCTTTTATAACATCGCATGTACCAGTTAAATTTGTATCTATCTCTTTAGCTACTACTTCAAAACTTTCTTGAAGGCTTTTTATTAATTTTATTTTGTGTTCTTCTAATTCTTGATCTAATTGGGTTAATATTTCATCAGAATAATCCCTAGACCCTAATCTTATAGCCTTGGCCTCTCTCTGTGCTGAGGCTATAATTTCTTGTGCTCTCCCCTTGGCTTCCCTCACTATATCGTGATTTTCGACATTCTGTCTCATCATAGTCATTGTTTCTTTTCTAACAGAATCATACTCTTTTTTAGCTTCATTAAGGATTCTTTCTCTCTCGTTCATAACCCATTCAGCTTTTTTAAATTGGTCAGGCATATAGTTAATTATTTGATCTATTACATCAACAACTTCTCTTTTATCTATCATAACTTTACCGCTCATTGGCACTTTAGGTGAATTTTCCACCAAGTCTTGTAAATACTCTAATAACTCTATTATATTTACCTCCATTTTTTCCATAAAAACACTCCTTAGATATTTATTCTATAAATGCTCAAAATACCAGGAACAAATCTTAATCTAGCATTTTTAATTGCTTTTAGTATTATTAATAGCATAGCATTAATTTCAAGTTAATGCGGCTGCTTAAACACAGCACATTCTAATTATGAAAATACTTTTCCTTAAAAAATCACCGTTTATAGATTTATTCTGGACATTATATCTGAAATAATTTCATTGGGAACAAGTCCACTAATATCTCCTCCAAACCTTGCCACCTGCTTAACAGTTGAGGAACTAATATGTATATTTTTAGCCGATGACATCATACATACAGTTTCGGTATCATCATCTAATTCTTTATTAATAAACGCCATTTGAAATTCATACTCAAAATCAGAAGCTGTTCTTAATCCCTTTAATATTATATTAGTCTTACATTCTTTTAGAAAATTAACTAAAAGCCCATCAAAGCTTCGTATTTCAACATTCTCAATATCTCTTGTCACTCTTTTTATAAGTTCAACTCTTTCGCTGCTTTCAAAAAGATATTTCTTATCAACATTAACTAATACTGCAACTATTACTTTATCAAAGACCTTTGCTCCTCTTTTTATAATATCGAGATGTCCATTTGTTATAGGATCAAAGCTCCCAGGGTACACTGCAACTCTCATTGTTTACTTCTCCTCATGCTTGTAATAACATACTGTTGTATTTCCATACTTCTTACTTTTTGTTAATCTTATATCTTTATACCCTTCATAAATCTCTTCAATAGTATCTATTTTAGTAACTATTATTCCATCATTCTTTAAAATTTCATTATCCTTAACAATTTTCATAGCTTCTGGAATCATTTCTTTGCAATAAGGTGGATCAATAAATATTATGTCAAATTTCTTTCCCTTCTTCGCAAGATTCTTTAAGCCTTCATAAGCATCTATATTCATAGGAAAACAGAAATCTTGAAATTTAAGGCTTTCTACATTTTCCTTTAATAAAGGAAAAGTCACAGAGCTTTTATCAAATAAATAAACTTCACTTGCCCCTCTGCTTGCCGCTTCTAATCCAAGGCTTCCTGTCCCAGCAAAAACGTCTACAACTACTGCCTCTGGTATATACATTTGAACCGAACTAAACATAGCCTCCTTAACTCTATCTAATGTAGGCCTTGTTTCCATTGTAGCTGGAGGTATTAATTTATGTCCTCTTGCTCTTCCTGCTATTATTCTCAAAATTTTATTCCTCCTAAAATAAGCATATAAGAAAATCTACTCTCTAGATTTTTAATTTACAATTTAAAACTAAACTCAGTTGCACACTCCGTGCTCTTTTCATATGTGAAAAGTTCCCAATTAAGCTTCACACTCTTTTTAAAGTGAAATAATCTTGGTTACACTTCGTGCTCTTTTTATAGGCAAAATGATCTTAATTGCACTTCGTGCTCTTTTCATAGGTGTATATTTTATATATTAACATATCTATACATAATATTTCAAATTAATTAAAGCAAATATATTTACTACTTTTTTCCAAATTTTTACTAAGTTCATTAATTATTTCCCTATTTACCTCAAATTCGTTTTGTAACATGTTATTCGCCTCTAATTTAGCACATCTTAAAATCTTCATATCATCATAAAGATTTGCAAGTACAAAGCCTTCATCACCACTTTGCTTCTTACCAAACATCTCTCCTGCACCTCTGAGTTCTAAATCTTTTTCTGATATTAGAAATCCATCACTACATTCTGTCATTATCTGCATCCTCTTTTTAGTCACATTGCTTTTAGCCTTTGCTATTAATATACAATAAGATGAATACTGACCTCTTCCAACTCTTCCTCTTAATTGATGTAACTGCGACAATCCAAACCGTTCTGCATTTTCAACAATCATTACGGATGCATTGGGAACATTAACGCCTACTTCAATTACAGTTGTTGATATTAGAACATTAACTTCATTATTCTTAAATCTTTTTATTATTTCATCTTTTTCAGAGCCTTTCATTTTTCCATGAAGTATCTCAACCTTTAATTCCTTAAAAATTCCACTGGTAAGTTTATTATATAAAGTTTCTACTGAATTTAACTCCTCTTTTTCATCCTCTTCAATAAGAGGGCATACAATATATACTTGTCGACCTTTTTTTATCTCATCATATGCCAAATCATAAGCTATATCTCTTTGATTATCAGCATAAAATCTAGTATCTATTTTCTTTCTCCCAGGTGGCAGCTCATCAATTATAGATACATCAAGATCTGAATATAAGTATAATGCCAATGTTCTTGGAATTGGAGTAGCCGTCATAACTAAGCAATCAGCCCTTTTTCCTTTGTTTATAAGTTTACTCCTTTGCTCAACACCAAACCTATGCTGCTCATCAGTTACTATAAGCCCTAACTTTCCAAATTCCACATCATCTTGGAAAAGTGCATGAGTTCCTATCACTAAAATTGGTTCTTTAGTTCTAATTCTTTCTTTGATCCTCTGCTTTTCTTTTGCTGAAGTTGTTCCTGTTAATAATTCGATTTCTATATTAAATTCATCATAAACTTTCCTTGCTTCTTCAAAGTGTTGATTTGCAAGAATCTCTGTTGGAGCCATAAATGCACATTGGTAATCATTTTTGATCACATTAAAAATAGCTATAAGTGCAATTATTGTCTTTCCACTACCAACATCTCCTTGTATAAGTCTATTCATTGATGAATTTGATTTTTGATCTCTCAATATTTCACGTATGACTCTTGTTTGAGCATTAGTAAGAGGAAATGGTAACTTCTCTTTAAATAAGCCAAGTTCATCTACCCACTGAAAAAGTATACCATTCTTGTTTTTCTTAATTTTATGTTTAAGAAGTAGTAACTTTAGTGAATATGTAAATAATTCCTGAAATTTAAGCCTTATTATAGCCTTTTCCAGCACTTCCTTATTATCAGGAAAATGGACGCTTCTAATAGCTTCATTTAATGAAATCAAATAATATTTATCTAATATATTTTGTGGTAAATTCTCCTTAACTGTCATCTTGGACAAAATTTCATTAATTAATTTTTCAAACAACTTATTGCTTATATCACCTTTTAAAGGATATTTAGGTATGATCTCATTAGAAATAGCTTCTTCACATGTGACCATAGGATTAACCACCTCTAAAGTATTTCCTACCCTTTTAAATTTACCCATCAAATTATATATTTCTCCTATTTTAAAGGAGTTCTTTATATACCTTTGATTAAACCACTTTCCAGATACTTTATGTCCATTATAATCAAATTCTACAGTTGTTAATAATTTACCAGTTTTAGTTTTTACATCGCTTCTAAATCTAATGACTTTACACTTTAAAATCTGCTTGTCTTCTCCTGTAATATTTTCAAATTCCACATTGCTATCTACAAATTCATAATCTCTTGGAAAATATAACAGAATATCTAGTATATTAAAAATTCCACATCTATTTAATTTTTCTGTGGCCTTTGGGCCTACTCCTTTTAATGTTGAAATATTGCTATATATATCCAAAGCCCTTCTCTTCCTCCCTAAACAATAAGAGCACCTAGCATTAGGCGCCCTTACTATTTCTTATTCTACTGATATTAAAAAGTAATATAGTGGTTGATTTCCTTTGTAAAATTGAATATCTAAGTCTTCGTACTTTTCTTGTAGCTCAACTTCGAATTCATTTGCATCTTCATCACTTACATCTTCACCATAATATACAGTAATAAGTTCACTTTCATCATCTATCATATCTTCTAGAACTTTACCGGCAACAACCTTCTTGTCTTCGCCTACCTCTTTTATTTTACCTTCTACAAGTCCTAACATATTTCCTTGTTTAATATCTATTCCATCAATTTCTGTATCACGTACTGCATATGTCACCGAACCAGTTTTAACTACTTCAATTGCATCCTTTAAATTAGTGAAATTTTCTTCAACTTCAGAATCATGGTTAAACATTGTGGCACATGCTATTCCTTGAGGAATAGTTGTTGTAGGTACTACTAATATATTTTTACTTGATATTTCTGCCGCCTGATTAGCTGCCATAATTATATTCTTATTGTTCGGCATAATGAAAATATGTTCAGCATTTATTTTCTCAACAGCATCTAAAATGTCCTGAGTAGATGGATTCATTGTCTGGCCACCTTCAATGACATAGTCTATTCCCAAGTCCTTAAAGATATTTGAAATTCCATCTCCCATAGCAACTGTTATAAAGCCATACTTTTTCTTTTCACCATCACCAACTTCATCTTCAGATGAAGTTTCTGTTAATTCCTTAGTATTTATTAATAGCTCTCTGTGCTCTTCTCTCATATTATCAATCTTTATCTTTGATAATTCCCCTATAGCAACTGCCTTTGATAAGACTAATCCAGGATCATTAGTATGTATGTGCACCTTTATAACATCATCATATCCAACAACTATCATGGAATCTCCAAGGCTCTCTATCTCATTTTGGAAATCTTGTGCACGTTTGGCGTCACCAAGTATTATAAATTCAGTACAATACCCAAACTTTATATCAATTTCTTCTGTAGATTTAGCTAAAGTACCATTTGCGCCACTTATTTTTATATCACTTAATTCAGCTTTAATATCATTCTTTAATGCTTCAAACATACCTCTAAGTATAATGTAAAGCCCCATTCCACCTGAATCAACTACTTTAGCCTTTTTTAGTGCGGGTAATAATTCTGGAGTTCTATCTAACATTTCTTTTGATTTAACTGTTATCTCTTCCATAAAGCCAACCATATCCTTAGCATCAGATGACACTGCTGCTTCAGCAGCGGCTCTAATTACAGAAAGTATAGTACCTTCAGTCGGTCTCATTACCGCTTTGTATGCTGACTTTGATCCCTCTGAAAAGGCTACTGCAAACTCTTTAATATCTACTTCTTTTTTTCCTTCTAGGCCTTTAGAAAAACCTCTAAGTATTTGCGATAATATAACACCAGAGTTACCCCTAGCTCCCATTAAAGCACCTTTAGCTAATTTCTTTGATATTTCCCCTATAGAATCACTATCCATATCTTCTATCTCTTTAACTGCTGCCTTAAACGTCATAGACATATTAGTTCCAGTATCTCCGTCTGGAACAGGGAATACGTTAAGTGCATTTACGAAATCACTTTGCTCTAGCAATTTATTGCTAGCATTCACAACCATGTTATAAAAATCATGGCCATTTATCTTTGTATATTCCATTTAGTTTAACCTCCTAAACTCTAACCGCTTGCACATTTACTGTTATGGACGACACCTTAAGTCCTGTATAGTTTTCAACACTATAGCGTACTTTTTGAATTATATTATTAGATATAACCGATATCTTTGTTCCGTATTCAACCATTACAAATAATTCTATTTGTAATTTCTTCTCGCTTGTTAGCTGTATCTTTACACCTTTACTAAAATTTTCTATACCAATAAGTTCCCAAAAGCCTTCACTGGCATTTCTAGAAACCATTCCAACTACTCCATAACATTCCATTGTGGATAATCCAACAATTTTTGCTATAACTTCCTCTGAATAATTTATATTACCATTTTCGTTTGAAAATCCAACCATCCATATTCCTCCTAAATTCTTATATCTTATTTTCTATTCTATATTAGAACAATATTTTATTCAAGTATTCAAAAAATATACACATCTGAAAAAAGCGCGTAGCGCAATTAAGATCATTTCCCTTTAAAAAGAGCACGAAGTGCAATTACGGTCATTTGCCTCTAAAAAAAGCGCGCAGCGCAACCAAGATCATTTTTCCTAAAAAAACACAAACTGAAATTAAGATCCTTCCATCTAAAAAGCACGCATATATGAAAAATTTCAAAGCACAGTTAGAAACTTATTATGCGTAATCAAGTCCTTCCCCTAGAGAAAAGAATCGAATCTAATTAAGATAATTCTCCCTTTAGAAAACATACAGTATAGCTATATCTTTTTTCTCTTAAAACCGCAGTGCAACCAAGATCATAAAATAAGAAAAAAGTACTCACATAGAAAAAAGTGCAAAGCACAATTCGAACTTATTAACTACAATCAAGCTTACTTCCTAGAAAAAAAGAATCAAATCCAATTAAGATGCTTCTCACCTTTAAAAACATAAAATACAGCTAAATCATTTTCCCTCTGAAAAAGCACAAACTGAAACCATAGTCATTCTAATCCAAAAAATCATGCACATATAAAACAAATTTAAAGCATAATTCAGAACTCATTAAATAAAACTAAACTCTATTCAGCATAAAATAGGCATGAGTTCCAATTAAGACAATTCTCCTTCTAGTAAACATAAGGTACATATATATCATTTTATCTCTTAAAATACACAGCATAACCAAAGATCTTTTTACCTTTAAATAAAACATTCACATACAAAACTAGTGCCAAGTACAATTAAAATCTTCGAACTAAAGCTAAAAGTTTTTCTCTTCTTTAAAAATCTATCTCTACAAAGTCTTTCCTTCCAAAAAGTTTTTAAAACATAATCAAGAGAATAATTTACCTATGAAATAAATATATATATTGCAAAAATAATTCTTCATCATAATTCTAAAAATATTTCAAGAATTTTGGCCGTAATTGTGAATTGTGAATTACAACATAATACATATCAAATTTCGGCAGGTATTCACATAAGTTTCATTTTCGCTGTAAAGCCGCATATTAACTGCCAATACATAATTTTTAATTTATAATTAATAATTTATCTTGCCTATTACATTTTCCTATGATATAATTTACACTGTCCTATTGAAGATGATTATCTTTGGAATATAAGGAGGTGTTTTCTAATGGCAAGAAGATGCGAAATTTGTGATAAGGGTGTTGTAGCTGGAGTAAGCTATAGCCATTCACATCGTCAATCAAAGAGAACTTGGGCTCCTAACATAAAGAAAGTAAAAGCTTTAGTTAACGGAACACCAAAAACTGTTCATGTATGTACAAGATGCCTTAGATCTGGAAAGGTTCAAAGAGCAATATAAGTTCATAATAAAAAATGCAATTGTTATCCCAATTGCATTTTTTATTTTTAAGGCATATGAAAGAAAATAACGAGTCTAAAATGCCATGGTTATTTTTCATCAGGCGAAGAAGCAGATCGGGCTCATAGCGAGCCTATTAGTTCAATCTGTTGATGAAGCATGATGAAAAGAGCAGCTATGCTGCAACAAGGAACTTTTCTTGGCAGATGGACTTGTTATTTTTTTTGATTACGCCTAAAGCTATTTAGAAAGCTTAAAACTAAATTATACATTATGTACTTCTAGCCTTTTTTTCTAAAAAACTTTATTATATTAGATAGAAACTTAGGTAGTTTAAAAGCTATTATTTTCATTTACAAGTCCTCCCAAATATTAATATATTAAAAATTAAAATGAAAATTTAATCCGTCTTATTATATTAATATTCAGTTACTACTCAAAATGTTCCACTTTTAAATATAAAAAATAATTAAATAAGTTCATGAATATTTAGTCTATGGAATGAATAACTAATAACTCTCCTTTTTCATAAGTTATATCTATTGGTGTATCAATAAATTCATTACATATAGCCCGTGGATCTAATAAACCCAAATCATAACTTGGTAGATTGTATTTTCCACCACTAATTTGAAGTTTGCTTACTTTATCGCTTAATGCATGAAATGATATATTTTCACCATATTTGCCGTATAACCTCATTTTATTTTCTCCAAGGTAAAGTCTATTATTATCGTCTAATATTTCTAAATTAGCACCTTTTTTTTTCGTAGTTAGCATAAGTCCTATATTTCCTAGTGTATGATCCATTCTAGTTCCAGTTGCCCCGAATAGATATATCTTTTCTGCGCCTCTTTTTATCGCTTCCATTACTGCAATTTCAGTGTCAGTATAATCTTTCTCTGGTTGAAATTCCAAGACTTCCTTAACCTTTAACTTCATATTATCTAAAATTTCCTTTTTGGCAGAGTCAAAATCACCTAAAAGCAAGTCTGGAATAATATTATACTTATAAAGGCATTCACTTCCCTTATCAGCTGCTATTATAAATTCAACTTCACTAATATATTTCTTTAGTAACTTCTCTGAAGGTGGGTTTCCTCCACTTACAATTGCAACATTCAAATTATTACCCCCTTAGAGCTTTTATATTCTCATCAATTTCCCCACCATTAAACACTGCTGAACCTGCAACAATGACATTTGCACCTGCTTCTATAACCTCTTTAACATTTGTCTTATCAATACCACCATCAACTTCTATTAAAAGCCCTGGGTTCAATCTATCGCTAAGTTCTTTTATCTCTCTAATCTTATCTAGAGAATAAGGTATGAATTTTTGTCCTCCAAATCCTGGGTTAACAGACATTATCAACACCATATCCAAACTTGGTATTAAATCTTTCAATACACTTGTTGGAGTTCCTGGATTTAAAGAAATCGCTGCTTTTTTTCCTTTTGACTTAATATAATTAATTGTTCTATCTATATGTTTATCCGCCTCATGATGAATTGTAATTATATCAGCCCCAGCCTCTATAAAAGCATCTATGTAATTTGATGGATTATTTATCATTAAATGAACGTCAAATACCTTCTTTGTTCTATTTCTAATAGATTTTATAACTGGCAAACCAAAAGATATATTAGGAACAAAAGATCCATCCATTACATCTATATGAATAAAATCCGCTCCTCCTTTATCTATTCTTTCTATGTCCTCTCCTAATTTTGAAAAATCCGCTGATAATATTGATGGTGCAATCTTTACCATTTATTTTTTTCCTCCTCAATTATTTCTTCTAATGCTCTTACATAAAATTCGTATCTGTATCTATTAATCTTTTCGCTTTCTACAGCCTCTTTTAGAGCACAATTTGGTTCTTTATAATGTAAACAACCTCTATATTTACACTTATCATTATACTGTGTAAATTCAGGAAAACAATATTTTAAAGAATTTTTATCCATTAAATCCTTTATTTCTAGTGTAGAAAATCCAGGTGTATCAACAATATATCCATCTGCCACCTCAATTAACTCACTATGCCTTGTAGTATGCTTACCTCTCCCAAGCTTCACGCTTACATTACCTGTTTCCATATGTTCTTTGTTTGAAAGCTTGTTTATTAATGTTGACTTTCCTGCTCCCGATGGTCCACAAAAAACTGTTATATTTCCTCTAATCTTTTCTTCTAACCGCTCTATCCCTATTCCTTTTTTAGCATTTATAAAGAGAACCTCATAACCTATGACATTTATTCTCTTCTTTATTTCTTCTCTTTCTTCTTCCGATACTAAATCTATCTTATTTAAGCAAACTATAACCTCAATGTTATTATATTCACATAGAATTAAAAACTTATTTAATAAATCAAAATTTATGTCTGGATTCTTAACTGCAAAAACAACAAATGCTAAAGAAACATTTGCTACAGTGGGCCTAACCAATTCAGATTTCCTCTCATGTATCTCTTCAATAACGCCTTTTCCATGTTCCATCTTAATTGTAACATCATCCCCTACCATAGGTTTTATGTCCTTATGTCTAAATTTCCCTCTAGCTTTGCATTCTATTAAGCCTTGGTCTGTCTTAATATAATAAAAGCCTCCTATGCCCTTTATTATTTTTCCATTCATAATTTCCCTCCATAACTTATAAAATAAATTTATATATTCTTTTATAGAATGTTAATATATGCTGCAATGATAAATTAGATAACTTTAGGTTTAAGATTTTAATAAGCCAAATGCATAAATACAACTAGAACTTAGCAACTTAATTGCAAAATATATTAAATTTCTAAATTAGTATTTTCTATCATAGTATATTTTCTTTTTAGAGATTTAATGTAGATCTAACTATAAATATATATTGCAAAAAATAATCCTTCATCATAATTCTAAAAATATTGTAAGAATTTTAGCCGTAATTGTGAAATGTGCATTGTGAATTGCAATATATATATCATAGAAGGAGAGGTTTTTATGAACCTCTCCTTACTTACTATTGATGGTTTTGATTTGATGTTTTAGGTTGAGTGTTGTTTTGACTGTTATTTGTATCATCCCATGGGCCTGTAGGATTAGTTGTGCCTGGAGTATTAGGAGTCTTTCCTGGTGTATCAGTAGTAGTACCGCCTGTTCCTCCAGTATTTTTATCAGGAGTGCTTCCATTTCCACCCGGCTTAGTATTTCCTTGAGTAGGATTATTAGTTACAGGTGGATCTTGTTTCGCAACATATTTACCAACTGTTATAACAATTGTAGTTCCAGGATCTACTCTATTTCCTTCTCCTGTTTGTTTTAAAACTTTACCGTTTTGACTCTCATCTTGTGTTTCTTGGGAATTTACAGATACTTTTAAACCAGCATCTTGTAATTCGCCTGTAGCTGTATCTTGGTCTTTACCAACTACGCTAGGTACTTTTGTAGTCTTAACTTCCGGTCCTTTACTTACAACAACTGTTATCTTATCATCTGCTGTTACTTCAGTATCTTTTTTCGGAGTTTGACTTATTATTTGTCCCTCTGGTACACTATCGCTAAAAGCTTCGCTTTTATCACTAATCTTAAGTCCAAAGGATTTTAAAATAGTAGTTGCAGTATCTATATCATACTCCTTCAAATCAGGCATTTTAAGTTTTGTTGCTCCTCCACTTACAATAACTCTAATCTGACTTTTTTCTTTAACCTTAGTTCCAGCATCCGGGTTCATCTTAAGAATAGTTCCTTCTGGCTGATCGCTTGCTTCAGTTCCACCTTCCACTAAAACTAAATTTATAGCTTCAAGTGCTTTCTTTCCATCATCAACATTCTTTCCTACTATATTAGGAACCTCAACTTCTTTGCTGTTAGCACTAGCAGAACTAACCATTTTAAAAGCTGCAACACCTAAAACTATTAACAATAATGCTAAAACTACACCTATTGTTATTTTCATTATTCTCTTCTTGTTTATTCCACTGCCTTTTTCATCTTCATCGTCTTCGTAGTAATAATCATCATCGTCTTCATCATCATAGTCTTCATCTTTTTTATTAGGCAACTTTTCCTCTTGCCTTGCCATCTGTTCGGTCACAGCAGACATTATTATAGTATGATCATTGTCGTCTTCTTTATCTATCTTTGCATTAGGATCATCCTTTATTCTTTGGAGATCTGAGATCATTTCTTTAGCATTCTGATATCTCTTAATAGGATCCTTTTCCATTGACTTTAAAATTAATTGATTTAAACTCTCAGGAATCTTTGAATTAACACTTTTTGGCGGAACAACTTCTTCTTGAAGATGTTTTAAAGCTATAGTTACAGCAGTATCTGCTTGGAATGGGAGATTTCCAGTAACCATCTCATATAATACAACTCCTAATGAATATAAATCCGTTCTACAATCAATAAAATTTCCTTTTGCTTGTTCTGGAGAAAGATAATGAGCAGATCCCATTATTGTACTAGTATTTGTAATAGTTTCAGAATTTGATGATTTTGCTATTCCAAAATCAGTTACTTTCATAACTCCATCTTCTGTTACTAAAATATTTTGTGGCTTAACATCTCTATGTATTATATTGTTTCTATGAGCACAATCTAAAGCTTTGGCTATTTGAATTGCAACTGATATAGCTGTTTCATAATTCATCTTTCCAACTTGTTTTATAATATCTTTTAATGTTTTTCCTTTAACATATTCCATTACAATATAATTTATTTCATCCTGTGTTCCTACATCTAGTATATTTACTATATTATTGTCAGATAAGGCTGCAACAGCTGTTGCTTCACCTTTAAATTTTTCTACAATATCAGGGTTGTCGCAAAGTTCTTTCTTAAGTATTTTAACTGCAACAAACCTATTTAATTTATTGTCTCTTGCCTTAAATACTTCTGACATTCCGCCTTCCCCTATTTTTTCTAACAACTCGTATCTGTTTCCAAGTACAATTCCATCCATGCTACATCTCTCCTCCAAACAACAATACTGTTATATTATCTCTGCCACCGTTTTGCTTTGCCAAGTATACAAGTTTATTAGCAATGTTTACATAACTTTCTCCTTCAGTGACGACTTGTAGAATCTCTTCTTTAGTTAATTCATTTGTCAATCCATCTGAACACAATATATAAAGATCATATTCTCTGTTCTCTAACTGAAATATATCTACATTCACATTAATGCTAGTTCCTAATGCTCTTGTAATAATATTTTTCTTAGGATGATTTTCCGCCTCTTTTTCACTTATACTCCCAATATCAACTAGTTCTTGTACTAAAGAATGATCTTTAGTAATCTTCTTAATTTCATTATTTTTAACTGCAAAACAACAGCTATCACCTACATTTGCAACCTGTATAAAATTTTTAGTCATAAAACAAGTTGTAACAGTAGTTCCCATTCCACTTAAATTTTCGCTAGTGTTAGAAAAAGTAAATATATCTTTATTTACTTTTTCTATAGCTTCTACAAGCAAATTTTCTGCTCTACTCGAAGAAAAATTTTCTCTTACATAGTCAACAATATTTGTTGCAGCCATCTGACTAGCGACTTCTCCTGCATTATGTCCACCCATTCCGTCTGCCACTACATAAATTTTGAATTCGTCTCTTTCTAAATACGAAGCAGAGTCTTCATTTAATGTTCGCCTTAACCCAACATCACTAACTAAACCTACCATTTTGCTCCCCCTCTATTTCTTGGGTATTTATGTAACTTCTTCTAAGTTGTCCACACGCTGCATTAATGTCACTTCCCATTTCACGTCTTGTAGTAACTTCTATTCCATGATTTTTTAGTATTTCTGAAAAATCTTCTATTGCCTTTTTTGAAGATCTCTTATATGTATTTTCTTTTATTTCATTTACTGGAATCAAATTAACATGACAAAGCATACCTTTTAACAATTTGCCTAATGCCTTTGCATCTTCTCTGCCATCATTCACGTCTTTCACTAACGCATACTCAAACGTAATTCTTCTATTAGTTTTATTTATATAATATCTGCAAGCCTCTAATATTTCCTCAATGCTATACCTATTAGCTATAGGCATAATTTCTTTTCTCTTATCATTACTAAATGCATGTAGTGATAAAGCTAGAGTTATGCTAAGTTCCTTATCTGCTAATTCGTATATCTTAGGTACAATTCCACAAGTAGATAATGTTATATGTCTCTGCCCAATATTTAATGCATATTCAGCAGAAACTATTTCTAGAAACTTTATAACGTTATTATAATTATCAAGTGGTTCGCCACTTCCCATTAATACGACGTTAGAAATCCTTTCATTGATATAATCTTGAACAACCATAATTTGCGATAAAATTTCTCCAGTTGTAAGATTTCTAACTTTACCTTCAATTGTGGATGCACAAAATTTGCATCCCATTGCACATCCAACTTGAGTGGATATGCATATGGAATTTCCATGCTTATATCTCATTAGTACAGATTCTATTAAGTTTCCATCCTTAAATCCTAACAAGAACTTTTCTGTACCATCTATATTAGATTTATATACTTCTATTATCTTTGGCAGACCTACAAAAAAATTTTCTTTTAGTTTTTGTACTAATGGCTTTGGTATATTCTTCATATTATCAAATTCTTTAACACCTTTATAAATCCATGATAATATTTGTTGACCTCTAAATGCACTTTCACCATTTTCCTTCATCCATGCTTTAAGTTCTTCTAAAGCAAAATCTAGCAAATTGTTCATTTATTCACCTACTATTGTCTTTTTTCTAATTTAGTCACAAAGAATCCATCCATATTTTCATTTGGCATAATAGTTAGAGAGCCATCTCTATTGTATACTAAGTTATCTTGTTTACCAATAAAGATCTTTTTCACGCTACAGTCTTTATGTCTGCTAACAAACCACTCAATATTTTCTTCATTTTCTTCTTTATTTAATGTACAAGTTGAATATATCATTATTCCATCCTCTTTTAAATACATCCATGCACATTCCATTATATCTCTTTGAACTTTTATAATTTCTCTTAACTCATTTCTTGTCTTGTTCCACTTTATTTCTGGTTTTTTTCTTATTATTCCAAGCCCTGAACAAGGAACATCTATTAAGATTCTATCACTAGATGCTATTAAATCTGGGTTTAATTTAGTTGCATCACTTGTATTAACTTCAACGTTAGTTATACCCAATCTCTCACAATTTTCTTTTATTAATCCAAGTTTAGATTCATGAAGATCATACGCTAATACTTTTCCAGTGTTTTGAAGTATTTCAGCAATATGAGTAGTTTTACCACCAGGTGCACTACACAAATCTGTAACTGTCATTCCTTCTTCCAATTCTAATAATGGTGCTATAATCATTGCACTTTCATCTTGAACTGTGATTTTTCCTTCTTGAAATAACGGATTATTTTCTATAGATTTACCACCTTTTATGCAAATTGCTTCTGGGCAAATAACACCTTCTTCAACTTCATATTCAAGTTCTTCTAATTTTTCAAATACTTCATCATAATCAGCTTTAAGTTCATTTACTCTAACACTTACTTGTGGAATTGAATTTAATCCAGACATTATTTTCTTTGATACATTTTCACCATATTGCTTTATTAAAAGTCTTATCATCCAAGGTTCAAATGAAAACTTATATGCATATTCGTCAATTTTATTTCCTACAACTTCAATATCATCAGGATTTTTAGTGAAATTTCTAAGTATTCCATTTACTAACTTTGAATCATTTTCTGATATTTCTTTTGCTTCCTCTACCGCTTCATTACAAGCAGCATAGCTAGGTATTTTATCCAAAAAGTTCATTTGGTATATTGCTACTCTTAAAATATTTAAGATATCTTTGTTCATTAACTTAAGATCTTTTACAAAGTTCGAAATTATAATATCTAATGTTTTTTTCCTTCTTAAAACTCCATAAACAATTTCAGTTAATAGTGCTTTATCTTTATCACTTAATTCTGCTTCATTTAACTCTTTTGCTAATACAATATTAGAGTAAGCCCCTTCATTTAAGACTCTTCCTAATATCTTTACTGCTAATTTTCTACAATTCATACGCTACCTCTTTACTAATCATTTCTTCTATTGCTTATAGCAATTAATCTTATTAATTGTGATACTGCCATTAATGTCGCAGCTACATATGTCATTGCTGCTGCGTCTAAAACCTTTTGTGCACTTTTAGTTTCGTCACCATATAGTATTCCTCTTGACTTTAATATATTCAAAGCCCTTGTTGATGCATCAAACTCTACTGGTAATGTTATTAGCTGAAAAATCACAACCCCTGAAAATAAAATTATTCCAAGTGTAGTTAATCCCTTAAAACCTAATAATATACCAACAAAGAATAGCATCCATGATACATTTGAGCCAATATTTACAACTGGCACAATGGAATTTCTTATTACTAGTGGAGCATACCTTTCTTTATGCTGCAATGCGTGCCCGACCTCGTGGGCAGCTATGCCTGCTGAAGAAATAGATGCACCTGAATATACCTCCGGAGATAATCTAAGGATTTTACTTGCAGGATCGTAATGATCTCCAAGCTTTGAATTTATCAGTTCTATTCTAACATCAAAAAGCCCAGCTTCATCTAACATCATTCTTGCAACTTGTTGACCAGTATATCCATTTATTGTTCTTACTTGGCTATACTCGCTATAAGCGCTATTAATTTTGGATTGAGCCCAAAATGAAATTATTATAGCTGGAACTAATAATATCATTGTTGGATCAAAAAACGGATAAAAATGCATTATACATCAACTCCATTATTGTAAGATTATATTTTCCTCTATTTCATGTCCATTAATATATTGTTCTATTGTCAAAGGCTTACCATTAGGAAACTGCACTCTTTTTATTAATAGAACATCTTCCTTGCATGAAACTTTCACTCCATTTTTGCTTACATCTATAATAGTACCAGGTTCTTTATTGCTTTTTTCTTTTAGAACTTCTGTTTCATATATCTTCATTCTTTCGTTCTTATAATCAGTATAAGCAATTGGCCATGGATTTAGTCCTCTAACTAAGTTATGAATCTCTTCAGCACTTTTATTCCAATCTATATTAGCGATATTCTTATCAAGCATCTTGGCATAAAAAGTCTCATTTCCTTGCTTTTCTGGGACTATATCGCCTTTTGAAATTCCCTCTATACTTTTTACAAGTAAATCTGCTCCTCTAACCATTAATATATCATGTAATTCACCAGTTGTCATATTATTAGTAATTTCAACTTCATCCTTAAGAATCATATCTCCTGTATCTAAACCAACATCCATAAGCATTGTGGTATTTCCAGAACTCTTCTCTCCATTTATTATTGCCCAATTTAGTGGTGCAGCACCTCTATACATCGGAAGCAAAGATGCATGAAGATTTATACATCCATATTTCGGTATATCTAATACTTCCTTAGTTAAAATCTGCCCAAATGCCACTACTATAATAAAATCTGGTTTTAGCTCTTTTAATTTCTCTATCAAATCTCTATCGTCTTTTAACTTTATTGGTTGGTATATTGGGATTTCATGTTTTAATCCTTCTTCTTTAACTGCAGAGTACGCCATTTTCTTTCCTCTACCCTTTGGTTTGTCTGGTTGAGTCAAAATAGCAGTAACATTGTACTCTTTAATCATTCTTTGCAAAGAAGGAACTGCAAAATCAGGAGTACCCATAAATACTATATTCATTATATTATCCTCCTATCAGTATTTATTTTTTTGAAGCTCCCCTACCTTTAACTCTATCTATAAATAGAGTTCCATTTAAATGATCATATTCGTGCAAAATAGCTCTCGCAAGTAATTCTTCAGCTTCTATTTCGAATTCTTCTCCCTTTTCATTTAAAGCTCTAGCTCTAACGTAATTAGGTCTCATAACTTCTTCTGTTTCCCCTGGTAAGCTAAGGCATCCTTCTTCGTCTATTTGAGACCCATTTGTTTCTATTATTTCTGGATTAATAAATACTAGTGGCCCATCTCCAATATCTACAACAAATAGTCTCTTTAATATTCCAACTTGAGGAGCTGCAAGACCAACACCATCAGCATCATACATTGTTTCTTTCATATCTTCAATTAATGTCAATAATCTATCATCTATTTTATCAACTTCTCTGCATTTCTTTCTTAGTACGTCATCACCATATTTTCTTATATTTCTTAATGCCATTTTGTATTCCCCCTAAGTCATATTGTTAGGATTAATATCTATACTAACCCTTATTTCATTATATACACTCTTATTTAATAGATAAAGTGTATCTTTAACTTTTTCACTAAACTCATCATCAAAATTTCCTTTTATTATTATCTGCCATCTGTAATTTTCTTTTAATCTAGAAATTATACAAGGAACTGGTCCGAGAATATTAAGATCATCTACTACTAATTTTTTCAAATCGGCTTCTAAAGTATACATAAATTTTGTTAATTTTTCTTCAAATTTTGAAGATCCAACAATTAATAATATTTTACCAAAAGGAGGATTTTCCATCAACCTTCTAATCTTTATTTCTTCTTTAAATAGAGATTCATAATCCTCTTCTTGAGCACACTTTAAACTATAATGGTTTGGCGTATAGCTTTGAACTATTACCTTGCCTTCATCTTCACCTCTTCCAGATCTGCCTGCAACCTGCGTTATTATTTGATATGTTCTTTCAGAAGCTCTGTAATCAGGCAGATTTAAAGACATGTCTGCCGCTAAAACTCCAACCAGTGTAACATTTTTAAAATCTAATCCTTTTGACACCATTTGTGTTCCAATTAAGATGTCTGCTTCTCCATTTTTAAAACAATTATAAATTGATTCATGAGAATTTTTATGTCGTGTAGTATCAACATCCATTCTTAATACTCTTGATTTCGGAAAATACTTTTTCACTTCTAATTCAACACGTTCTGTTCCTGCTCCAAAAAATTTCACATATTTACTATTACATTTTGGACATACAGTTTTTGATTTTTCTGCTCTTCCACAGTAATGACATATCAAATATCCATTCTTATGATACGTCATAGAAACATCGCATTCTGGACATTTGAATACATATCCACAACTTCTACACGAAATAAATGTTGAATACCCTCTTCTGTTTAGAAACAAAATTACCTGCTTTTTATCTTTTAAAGTTGCCTCTATTTCAGCCAAAAGTTTCCTACTGAACAATGATAAATTCTTACTCTTCAATTCTTCCCTCATATCTACTATTTCCATATGCGGCATTTCTTTCCCATTAGTTCTTTTATGCATTTCTATTAGTTTATATTCACCACGAATAGCTTTATAGTAACTTTCAATGCTCGGAGTTGCTGACCCCATAACTAATTTACAGTCCTTAATTTCACATATGAACTCACTTACTTCTCTAGTATGATATTTAGGATTATGTTCTGATTTATATGTATTTTCATGTTCTTCATCAATTATAATAAGTCCAAGATTCTGAAGCGGCAAAAACAAGGCACTTCGTGCTCCTATAACTAATTTAGCTTTCCCTTCTTTTACTCTATACCACTCATCAAATCTTTCACCATCACTTAACCTGCTATGAAAAAGTGCAACATTTTCTCCAAATCGTCCCTTAAATCGTTCAATCATCTGAGGGGTTAATGAAATTTCCGGAACTAAAACAATTGTACTTTTATTTTGACTTAACATTTCTTCAACCAGTCTTATATATACTTCTGTCTTCCCAGATCCCGTAACACCTTTTATTAGATATTTTTGATCAGGACTGTTTAAAATCGTATTAAGACAGTTTTCCTGTTCTCTTGTAAGTTTCTTATTACTATCAGTATCATATATTCGAGTATTGTATCTAAATACTGTTTGTTCTTCTGTTTTTAGTATACCTTTTTCTATTAACTTATTTAATAGGTATAAAGAAAAGCATCCATTACTAACAATTTCTGTTTTTGTATAAATCCCATTGTTGCTAGCTACGAAATCATATAATTTTTTGTAATTTTCTTTATCAAGCTGATCTTCATGTATTTCTTCATTTACTAAAACTACTTTTTTCTTTTTTTCCCTTAACCCCTTCATAATTCCAACAGGAATCATAAGTCGGATTGCATCAATAAATTTACATAAATACTTTCTTCTTAAAAATTTAATTACTTCCATATCATAGTTTGTTAATATAGCATAATCATCGCATATATTTAAAATCTCTTTCACTCTATAATTGAAATTAATTAAATCATCTTCCTGCAATATTGAAAATACAAAGCCTTCTATTGGTCTGCTTTTAGGGCCAAAAGGCACTTTAACTCTAAATCCTATTCCTATTTTATCCTGAAGTTCGCTAGGTACTTTGTATGTAAATGGCTTATCAATCTCCAAAGCATCACTATTTATAATTATTTCAGCATACATGATATTTATACCTACCACCTCACATCTAATCTTATATTAACAATATTCAATATTAGATAATTAACATTCTGATTATTACATAAAAACTAATAATCAGAACTATTTCATACTTATACATCTACCTTCATTTGCGTATCATATGTATAAGTATTTCCAATATTAATAAAAGAAGCGCAAATTCTAGCGCTTCTCAAGTATAATATCAAATAAGTTAGTTGCAATTTTTTCTTTGCTCATCTTATCTAAGTAAATTTCCTTACCTTCTTTAGACAAGATTATTACTTTATTATCTTCTGAGGCAAACCCAGTATCACTTGCTGTTATATCGTTTGCTACAATATAATCTAAATTTTTTCTTTGTAGTTTTGACATAGCATTATCTTTTAACTCTTGGCTTTCAGCCGCAAATCCTACTAGAATTTGATTTTTCTTTTTGCTTCCAAGCTCCATTAGAATATCATTATCTCTAATAAATTCTATGCAAAGCTCTCCATCACCTTTTTTTATTTTTTGTGTGCTATAATTTTTAGGCTTATAATCTGCAACTGCAGCTGACTTTATTACTATATCTGCTTCATCAAATATGTTCATAACTTCATTTTTCATTTCTTCATTTGTAGAAACCTCTACAACATTAATATCTTTTGGAGCTATTATTGATGTTGGTCCAGATATTAATGTTACATTGGCTCCTCTATTTCGTGCTTCCTTTGCTATAGCATAACCCATTTTTCCAGTTGATCTATTTGTAATAAACCTCACCGGATCTATAGGTGCTATAGTTGGACCTGCTGTTACTACAACATTTTTATTTAGCAAATCTTTATTTTCATTTAATTCCATTAAAACTTTGTCAACAATAATTTCAGGACTTTCAAGTTTACCTTTACCGCTTGTTCCACAAGCAAGTCTTCCTTCAGCTGGGTCTATGAATTCATATCCAAGTGACTTTAATTTCTTAATATTTTCTTGGACTATAGGATTCTCATACATATTGGTATTCATTGCAGGCGCAAAAATCACTTTTGCCTTAGTTGCCATTATTGTAGTCGAAAGCATATCATCTGCTATTCCATTTGCAACTTTACCTATTATATTAGCTGTAGCAGGTGCTACTAAGAATACATCTGCCTTTTCTGCTAAACTTATATGTTGAATCTCCCAAGCTTTCGGTTCTGCAAACATATCGCATGTAACCATATTCTGACTTAAAGATTGAAATGATAATGGGGTCACAAATTTAGTAGCTGATTCTGTCATAATTACATTAACATTAATATCTTTTTTAACAAGTAAACTTACTATTTCTAATGCCTTATATACTGCAATTCCACCACTTACACCCAACACTAAATTCTTTTTCATTTTATTTAAGACCTTCTTCTAAAATTTCAAATTCAACTGCATCTTGATCCACTTCATTTATTGCAATTGTTAAAGGTTTATTTGATTTTATTGAAATCTGAGGTTCTGCACCTTCTATTATTTGTCTAGCCCTTTTTGATGTTAAAATTACTAAAGAATATCTGTCATGTATCTTTTCTAATAAGTCTACTACTGATGGACTAATCATAGAGTTGTTCATGAATAATTCCCTCCTTTGAATCTAATATACTATCTTTTATTCTATCTACTCTGCATTTTTCAGCAGATATTATAGCTTCTAATTTTTCTACAGCTATCTCTACTTTATCATTTACTACTGCATAATTATATTTTGAAATAAAATTAATTTCCTTATACGCTGATTTAAATCTCTTCATTAGAGATTCGTTAGTTTCACTGCCCCTGTTAATGATTCTTTGTTTTAACTCTTCCATAGATGGTGGAAGGATGAATACAAAAACTCCTTCTCTTGTGTTTTCTTTAACTTTTAATGCACCTTGTATATCTATTTCTAGAATAACATCTTTCCCACTTTGTAACATTTCTTCAACGTTAGATTTAGGTGTACCATAGTAATTATCATACACTTCTGCATATTCTAAGAAATCATTACTTTCTATCTTTTCTAAAAACTGCTCTTTGGACATAAAAAAGTAATTAATGCCTTCTACTTCTCCAACTCTTGGAGATCTTGTAGTAGCTGATACAGACAACATTACATCCTTATTTTTCTCCATAAATCTTTTACATATAGTACCTTTTCCAGCACCAGATGGTCCTGATATAACTATTAATAGACCTCTCCCTTTAGTAATCATTATTCATCATCCTCATCAACTGCCATATCATCTTTTGTAGATAATCTATGAGCTACTGTTTCAGGTTGAACTGCTGATAAAATAACATGATCGCTATCTGTTATTATTACAGCTCTAGTTCTTCTTCCATAAGTAGCATCTATTAGCATACCTCTATCCCTTGCCTCTTGAATAATTCTTTTAATAGGTGCTGATTCAGGACTCACAATTGCAACTAATCTATTAGCAGAGACTATATTCCCAAAGCCTATGTTTATTAACTTTATTCCCATTTTTTACCTCCTAATTATTCAATGTTTTGAACTTGTTCTCTTATCTTTTCAATGGTATTTTTTATCTCTATTACTTTGTTAGTCATATTTATTTCTGTTGATTTAGATGCTATAGTATTAGCTTCTCTATTCATTTCTTGAATTATGAAATCTAACTTTCTTCCAATAGGTTCATCTAAATCTAACGTACTTTTCATTTGGCTTAAATGACTTCTGAGTCTTGTTATTTCTTCATCTACTGCTGCTTTATCTGAAAGAATAGCCACTTCTAATGCTATCCTGCTTTCATCTATATCAACACCAGATAATAGTTCTTCCAATCTTTCTTCAAGTTTCTTCTTGTAATTCTTTGGAATACTATCAGCTACCTTTTCTATTTCTTCAACATAATTCTCTATAATCTCAATTTTTGATAAAATATCAACTTTTAATTTTTCGCCTTCTTTGCATCTCATATCATTCATTAAATCTAGAGCCGATTCAATCAGAGGCGATATCTCGCTAAAAATATCATCTAAATCATCATCCAACTCTTCCAATGTAATAACATCAGGAAATTTAGCTATTTTAGTTGTAGATATATCATCAATAACGTTCAATTCACTTTGGATTTGTTTTAAACATTTATAATACTCTTCAGCTAACTTCATATTTAGATTTGCTTTTCCAATGTTATTTCCATATGCTTTATAATTAATAAAAACATCAACCTTACCTCTATTTAGTCTTTTACTAATTATCTTTCTTATCTTCTCTTCTAAAGCCAACATCGTTCTAGGCATTCTTATATTTATATCTAAATATCTATGATTTACGCTCTTCATCTCTATAGAGAAACTTGACTTTCTTCCATCTTCGCTTTGAGCCCTTCCAAAGCTAGTCATACTTTTTATCAACTGTACACCTCCTTTTAACTTTTAAACAATTTGGAGTTTGCTTTACTAAGTATAATCATAATAAATTTCTATGTCAACATTCTGTTCACAAATTGTTAACATTTATATTTACAAACCTTATAAAACCTTAAATTCATCTCTTTACTAGAGATTAGTGAAGGGTTGTTCGGTTTGCCGTTTGTCATCAACTTGCTTGAAATCACGCAAAAACAAGTATAACCAATAATATTTTTCATAATTAAAGATAATATCTTGATTAGTGACAAGTTATTTAAAATAATTGTATCTAGTAAAGGTACATTATTATAAACTAGACAGAATACTCACTTTATATATAAAATTTAAAGGTTTCATATTTATGAAAAAATTTATTTATGCATTTATAGAGATACCTTATTGCAGTGGTTGCTAATTTAAATAACAAATGTATTTTAATACGATTGAATCCAAAGGAATATGTAACAATATTTACTAATTTCTGTGACATAATTGTAATATTAGCTATTTATAATTAAGGCAAATAAAAGCTAATAAACAAAATTTTATTGAAAAAGGTTTAGAAAGGAAGTAATCAATATGAAAAGTAAAAGCATAAATAGTAAGATTATAACAGGAGCCATTTTAGCAAGCCTAATTATAGGATCAAGTAGTATAGGGGTATTTGCAGCAGATACATCTAATACGACAAGTGATACATCAACAACTCAACACCAAAGAATGCAAGGTAGAGGATTTGCAACTAAGTTAGATGCATTAGTTACAGCAGGAACTCTAACATCAGATCAAGAAACAGCAATAGAAAACACTCTAAAACCACAAGGTAATTTCAATGGCAGAGACCACAAAGACATGTTTAAGAATAAGTTGTCAGAATTGGTGACAGCTGGAACCCTAACATCAGATGAACAAACAGCAATAGAAACTGCATTAACTAATGCTGGTAATGAAAAAGGTGGATTTAAAGCAGCTTTAGACAGTTTAGTAACAGCTGGCACTTTAACATCAGAAAAGGAAACATCAATAGAAAATGCTCTAAAACCACAAGGTAATTTCAATGGCGGAAACCACAAAGACATGTTTAAGAACAAGTTAGCAGAATTAGTAACAGCTGGAACCCTAACATCAGATGAACAAACAGCAATAGAAACTGCATTAACTAATGCTGGTAATGAAAAAGGTGGATTTAAAGCAGCTTTAGACAGTTTAGTAACAGCTGGCACTTTAACATCAGAAAAGGAAACATCAATAGAAAATGCTCTAAAACCACAAGGTAATTTCAATGGCGGAAACCACAAAGACATGTTTAAAACTAAACTTGATGCATTAGTAACTGCTGGAACTATAACTGCAGACCAAGAAACTGCTGTATTGAATGAATTTACTCCCTCAAAATAATATTCTTTATGGAATATATACAGAACGTAACATTATAGCATAGGTTATTCAACAACTAATTTTTGCAAATAGTTAATTGAGAAAATATTCTTAGGAATCAAAGATTCCTAGTATTCTATAAATAGCAAAAGATTACTTAACAACTATTTATTAAACCATTGTTAAGTAATCTCTCTAATATAATTTATTTTTTGGCAGGTCGGCGTATCCTGCATCTCTGATTACTAAGACTAGCGCGTGAGGAGCCTTTTCTCACCTCAAAAAACAAAATTTATTTCAAAATTAATTATAATATATTTTCTTTTAATTCACTATCTTCAACTTTTATTAATCTTCCTTTATATATTCTAGCATTCATTTTTGATAATGTTATTGGATACATAGTTGCGACATATATATATTGATCTTCTAAATCAACTTCCAATCCTAAAAGTAAGATAATATTATCAACCTTCTTAACTAATTCAAGAGAGTCACCAACTGATCTCTTATAATTCACACCAACATATTGTGGATCTTTAATCACTTTTTCTATAGTATCTATTATATTATCCTTGATTTTTTTTGTGAATTGCCTACCATGTCTTTTTTTTATATGGTTTACAACACCTGGAGAGGCATAAACTATTCTAGGTAAATCAAGCTCTAAGAGCTCACTTATAGAGATTTTAATTTTACCAACTTTCTTATAAGCTTTATACTCTCTTTTCATAATACCCCTCATTTATATCCTTTCTTTTATTATATCCCAGTAGTATGTATTTTTCCACCACTTAAATAAAAAATCATGGTAAAAAAAGTGTTGATTTTATTACTTTACAATACATAAGGCATATACGAGAAAAACGAACCCAAGATACCATGATTATTTTCATTAGGCATGGAAGCAGATTCCTCTTATATCTAGCCTATTTTGGTTCTCTGCCTCCGTGAGCCGAGAACCAAAACCTATGATTAAGTGTAAATCGCTTGCTCATGGACCTTAGAGAGTGGAGCCTCCCCATGTACTTGAAAATAGGCTTGGCATATGCACTCGTTATTCTCTTTATTATGCCTAATATGTAGTATCACTAATATAACTAATTTACTTAACTACAATATAAAATCAACACTTTGTTAGGATTAAATTATAAAAATCTTTATATCAGATTTTTTAAAGTATTATACAGATTAATCCACCATTACCTTCATTAATAATTTTCTGCAAAGTTTTTTGAATCTTAACTTGAACATCTTCTGGCATTTTATATAGCTTATTTTGTAATCCTTCTTTTACTAACACTTCTAAAGATTTTCCAAACATATTACTTTGCCAAAGAAGGGCTGGATCTGTTTCAAATTGTTCTAGAAGGCCTTTTACTAGTTCTTCGGATTCCTTTTCTGATCCCATTATAGGGCTTATCTCAGTTTTAATATCACACTTTATAAGATGTAAGCTTGGAGCACTTGCCTTTAATTTAACTCCATATTTATTACCTTGTTTAACTATTTCAGGCTCCTCAAACTTCATTTCCGAAAGTTGTGGTGCAACTAATCCATAGCCACTCTCTCTTACATCTTCTAATGCATCTTTAACCTTATCATATTCACATTTTGCATGACTTAGGTCATTTATTATGCTTAGTAAGTCACTTTCTGAACCAACTTCTAAATTACATATCTCACTAAGAACCTTATAGAAAATTCCATCCTTAGGTTTCATAGATATTTTTGCTGTTCCACTACCCAAATCAACTTCATTTATGGTTGCTTTTCCCATAAAGTCTTCATTTTCAAAATCATTTAAGCAGTATTTTATGTCTCTTACCTTAGAGACATCTTGACTCATGTTCATAATTATGTTGAAAAAGTCTTTTTTTAGCCAATGGTTACATTCCAATTTTTCTAACCATTCAGGCATATCAATATTTATTTCTTTTACAGGGAATTCCTTAAGTACGTGTTTAAATAAATCCTCAATATCTTGTTCTTCCATATTATAAACATCCATAACTTGAACAGTTACATTATATTTATCTTCTAATTCTTTTTTCAATGCCTTAGTTTCTTGAGAATTAGGCTTATTAGTATTAAGAACTACAATAAATGGTTTATTTAGTGACTGTAATTCATATATTACCCTTTCTTCTGGTTCTACATAGTCATTTCTATCTATTCCAGTTATACTTCCATCAGTTGTAATTACTAATCCTATTGTTGAATGGTCTTTTATAACTTTTCTTGTCCCAATTTCTGCTGCATCCTCAAAAGGTATTTCGTAATCATACCATGGTGTATGAACCATTTTAGTTTCCTCACCATCTAGATATCCTAATGCTCCTTTTACAATATATCCTACGCAGTCAACCATCCTTACTTTAAATTTTATTTCATCCCCTAAATTTATTTCTACTGCTTCATTAGGTACAAATTTAGGTTCTGTTGTGTGAATATTTTTTCCTGAGCCACTCTGTGGTAACTCATCTTTTGCTCTTTCCTTTTTATAAGTATTATCAATTTTAGGTATTACCATAAGATCCATGAACTTTTTAATAAATGTAGATTTCCCTGTCCTAACTGGTCCTACGACTCCTACATATATGTCCCCTTGGGTTCTATCGGCTATATCTTTGTATATGTTAAAATTGTCCACATTTTTCCCTCCCATATTCTTTTTTCCAATATATATATATTCATGCTTTATTTAAAATATACAAATATAATAAATAAAAAATTTTAACACAATTCTAATCACTAAATATATGATTAAAATATTATTAAAATTCCTATCTTTAAAATTAAACATTAACATTAGGCATAATTAAAAAAGAATAAAAAAATAGTGGCCAACATATTCAAACATACTTGATCTACTATTTTTATAGCGTGTATAAAATATCACTATATATATAACAATTCTTCATAATAACTCTGAAGACATTGCAAAAATTTTAGCCGTAATTGTGAAATGTGAATTACAACATATATATTTTTTCAAGTAACTTTTCACACAACCTATTGAGGAATTTAATCAGACTATAATTTACTAACATTTGAAAATACAAAACCAGCTATATAAAAAATCAATCTTTTTTATATAACTGGTACAAATAACTTGAAAATAAATTCCTAAAATATACTCATATTCCAATACTATAAATATTAAAATAATTCACTCTTTTTGTCTCTATTCATGAGTTCATCAACAATAGACTTGGCATTCTTTCCTTCAAATAATCCTTTATAGAGTCCATCTGTTATAGGCATTGATATACCTATTCTTTCCTTCAGTTGATAAAATGCTCTACAAGCTTTTACTCCTTCAACAACCATTCCTACTTCTTTTAAAGCGTCTTCAAGAGACATACCTTTACCTATTAGTAAACCAGCTCTTCTATTTCTAGAATGCATAGATGTACAGGTAACTATTAAATCCCCCATACCAGTTAAGCCGTAAAAAGTTTCTGCTCTTCCACCAAGTGCTATTCCAACTCTAGAAATTTCCTTCATACCCCTAGTTAGTAGTGCAGCTTTTGTATTATCTCCATACCCAAGACCATCTATAACTCCTGCAGCTAACGCAATTACATTCTTTACAGCTCCACCAACTTCTACTCCTATTATATCGTCATTAGTATAGACTCTAAAATATGGTGTCATAAATAAATCTTGAACATCAGCAGCAAATTTCATTTCTTTAGATGTACTGACTATTGTAGTTGGTATTCTCATCACAACTTCTTCCGCATGACTTGGTCCTGATAAAACTACAACTGGATTATCTAATTCTTCTTCAATTACAACCGATAATCTTTTATCTGTGTCTTCCTCAATACCTTTTGCAATAGATATTATTGGAATATCTCTAGGGATCTTTCCCTTAATCGCTATACACATACTTCTAATTACATGGGAAGGTACTGATAAAACTATATAATCAGCACCATCTATTGCTTCTTCAATACTATTAAATGCAGTTACTCCTTTAGGAATTGCAAAATCTTTCATATACTTTTCGTTTGTTTTCTTAATGTTTATTTCGTTAACAACATTCTTATCTCTATCGTATATATTAACAACATTATTTTTTTCTGCAAGTAAAACAGCTAAGGCACTTCCAAAGCTTCCTCCTCCTAAAAAAGTAATTTTACTCATAACTATTCCTTTCTTTGTCTATATTCAATTTGTATTCCAGTTCCTTTGAAATCAAAACTATCTCTTAATTGATTTTCCAAATACCTTTCATATGAGAAGTGTCTTGCACTTTCATCATTTATGAAGAACACAAATTTAGGCGGTTTAGTTGCAACTTGAGTTGCATAGTAGATTTTCATTCTCTTAATTCCAACGATAGGTGGTTCCTTCATTAGTACAGCTTTACTTATAACATCATTTAATATACCTGTTGAAATTCTCTTATTGTAATTATCATAGCAATATCTTGCTAACTTAAGCACTTTATTAGTTCTTTGTCCTGTTAGTGCAGAGATGAATAAGTATTCAGCATAACTTAAGAACTTTAAATTTGATTGAAGATCCTTTTTAAATTTATCTAAAGTTTTATCATCTTTTTCAACCAAATCCCACTTATTAACAATAACCATAATAGCCTTTCTCAATTCATGAGCATAACCTATTATTTTTTCATCTTGTTCTGTAATTCCTTCTGTTGCATCAATCATAAGTATACACACGTCCGCTCTTTCTATTGCAGCGTAAGTTCTTATAACACTATATCTCTCAATTTCTTCTTTTACCTTGCTCTTTCTTCTAAGACCAGCCGTATCAACTAAAATAAATTTACCTTCTTCTGTTTCTAAATGACTATCTATTGAATCTCTTGTAGTTCCTGGAATATCAGAAACTATTACTCTTTCTTCTCCAAGCAATTTATTAATTAAAGAAGACTTACCTACATTAGGCTTACCAATCATTGCTATTCTAATATATTCATCATCTTCTTCATCATAAATAGATTTATCAAAATGCTTAACTACTTCATCAAGCATATCACCAAGCCCTAATCCTTGCCCTGCTGATATTGCCATAGGATCACCTATTCCTAAATTATAAAATTCATAAGCATTATTTTCATCTTTTAAATTGTCGACTTTATTAACAACTAAAACTACTGGTTTTTTGCTCTTTCTAAGCATAGTAGCCACTTCATTATCTGCAGCAGTTAATCCTTCTTTACCATCAACTATAAATATTATTACGTCAGCTGTCTCAATTGCAATATTTGCTTGTCTTCTCATTTGTTTTATAATAATATCATTATTCTCTGGTTCAATACCACCTGTATCTATCATAGTAAAATTATATCTCAGCCATTCAGCCTCTGCATACACCCTATCCCTTGTAACCCCTGGTGTATCTTGAACTATTGAAATTCTTTTCCCTGCTAATTTATTAAATAACGTTGATTTTCCAACATTCGGTCTTCCAACTATAGCAACTATCGGTTTACCCATTAAAATTCCTCCTCTTTATATTTAGACATATTCAAAAATAACAAGCCAGCATGCTAGTCTATTTTTCTTCATATGCCTCATTAAGTTTTTCTATTAAATCTTCACCTGTGTAGTCAACTACTATTACCTTGACATCTAAAGCTGATTCAATATCTTTAATTTTAATATCATCCAGCATTATCTGCTCATTAGAATCAGATAATTCGTAGCCTTTTCTAAACATGTTATTAGACATTATTAAATACTTACTATTTATCATTCCCTTCATCTGATTTATTATATCAGTTCCAGTTAAAAGTCCTGCTATAGTAATAGTTTCTCCAAAATAATGATTCACTATTTTGTAGACATCAAGCTGTATCTTAGGATTTTTACATTTAATTTTATTGCTGGCTTCAAGCAATTCATTATACGCCAGCTCTCCTGTAACTATAGAAAAGCTTCCCTTCATATTTAAATCCAAGTCATCTAAAGTGCTATCTATGGCATCTCTAAAACACCTAACCATTCCTATACCATCTTCTATTTGATGATAATCATCATAAAATTCCTGATTTGGAATTTCTTTATCTGCGACTAAATAAAATTCATCAGATAATCTCACAAATGGCTTACCAGTTTCTTTAATATATGTATCTTGCAATTCTTTAATATTATTGATTTCCTCAATAGATTGTTCCTTTGTATACGTATTAACATGTTTAAGTCCTTGCCTAAACTTAGTAATACCTATTGGAACTACTGCTACATCTGAGACTTCTGGATAAAGTTTATATAAATCTTCAATTGTTCTTTTAAGTTCATTTCCATTATTTATCCCTGGAACACAAACTATTTGTGCATTCATTGTAATTCCTGCATCAGCTAGTCTTTGCATTCTTTCAAGAACATTACCTGCAAATCTGTTATTTAGCATCTGAACTCTTAATTCTGGATTTGTTGTATGTACAGAAATATTGATTGGACTTATATGATATTTTATTATCCTATCAATGTCCTCATCTTTCATATTTGTTAATGTCACGAAATTTCCTTGTAAAAATGATAATCTAGAATCATCATCTTTAAAATATAATGTTTCTCTCATTCCTTTAGGCAGCTGATCAATGAAACAAAATATACATTTGTTACTGCATGATTTTGCTTTATCCATAATTCCCCCGCCAAATTCTATCCCTATATCCTCACCATATTCTTTTTCAATTTCAATTTCCCATATTTCACCACTAGGTTTTTCTATCTCTAAAACAATCTCTTCATCTGCAGATAAAAATTTATAATCTATGATATCATTTATTTCCTTATTGTTTATAGATACTAAGATATCATTTTCTTCTATCCCGACTTCCTCTGCAATTCCATTAGAGGTTACTTTTGTTATAATATTTTTCATTTTTTCACCCCTTATTATAACATTCTTATCTTTGTTATATTACATTAAACCCTTAGTTAAGTCAACAATTCATATTGTTAAAACATGTTTAACCTCATTATAATTTCATAAAATAATAATGTTTTTTATTCATACCTTTTAAAAAAATAGCTTCAAAAGATTTCATTTCTCGTATAAATGATTTAACAAAACAAAAAATGTTCTTAATAGCAAAGAACATTTTCCTACATTATATAGTCCTATTCATTCAAATCAACATAAGCTCCTGTTTTTGAAAAGACAGTCCATTCACATATATTAGTCACATGATCCCCTATTCTTTCCAAATATTTTATTACAAACAACAATTGAGTTCCTTCTTGAAGTAAACTTTCATCTTTTTTTATTGCTTTAATAAAAGAAGCAAACAGCGATCTATATATAGTATCTATCTCATCATCCTTTTTGCAAATTCTATATGCCATTTCTTCATCATCATTGACGTGGGAATCTATAGATGCCTTTATCATATACCTTGCTTTTCTTTCCATATCCCATAGATCCTCTGAAACCTTTTTAAGAGAATTCACATTTTTGCCGATTCTTTTTGTTATTTTACAAATATCTACTGCATAATCTGCTATTCTTTCTAAATCTGTCACTATTTTCGAAACAGTGAACACTCTTCTCAAATCTGTTGCCAGAGGCTGCTCTGCTGCAATAAACTTAATACACTGTTCTTCAATTATTTTTTGTAATTCATCAACTTTATCATCAGCTTTAATAATTTCATCTGCTGCTTCTATATCACAATTCTTTAAACACAGCATACTTTCATATATCTGCTTTTCTACTAAGTCTGCCATAATCACTAATTGCCTATTTATATTCTTTACTTTAGTATCTTGTGATCCTCTTGTCATTCTTCCATTGCCCCTTTATACTTAAATTTATCGTTTACACCTTAGTTACATAAATAAAATCTACATCGCACACTACGTGTTTCTGCTACTTTTAAAAATCACCACAGATTTGACTTGATTATAATTTTCTAAATAATAAAAAATATCATTAATTAAATTATCACGAGTTATCTTATTATATGATATATTTTCTTTATGCTTTCAATTTATTTTTTTCATATTACATTAATATAATACCTAAGTCAAGAAATTCATGACCAAATGATAAAAATGTCCTCAATAAATTAAGGACACTTTATAATACTTATACATCTTATTCATTTAAATCAACATAGGAACCTGTTTTTGAAAAAATAGTCCATTCACATATATTAGTTACATGATCTCCTATTCTCTCTAGATATTTTATTGCAAATAGTAATTGAGTTCCTTCTTGAAGCAGATTTTCATCTACTTTTATTGAGTTAATTAAAGTGGAGAATAAAGATTTATAGAATGCATCTATTTCATCGTCCTTTTCGCAAACCTTATATGCCATTTCCTCATCTTCATTAATATATGAGTCTACAGAAGCTCTTATCATAGCTCTAACTTTATCGTCCATCTCCCATAATTCTTCTGAACCTTTTTCAAATGAGCTTATCTTTTTCCCAATCCTCTTTGTTATCTTACATATATCTACTGCATAGTCTGCCATTCTCTCTAAATCCGTCACTATTTTAGATGCTGTAAATACTCTCCTTAAATCTGTTGCGAGCGGCTGTTCAGTTGCTATAAATTTGATACATTCCTCTTCTATCATTTTTTGCATATCATCAACAATATCATCATTCTTAATAACTTGCTCAGCCTTTTCTAGATCATATTTTTTTAAACTTAGCAAACTCTCATATATTTGCTTTTCAACTAGACTAGACATTTTTAGCAGCTCTCTATTTATATTTTTTACTCTTGTATCCTGCGATCCCCTTGTCATAATTATCATTGCCCCCTTTTAGCCAAATCTACCTGTAATATAATCTTCTGTTCTCTTATCTCTTGGATTATAAAATATGTCTTCTGTTTTTCCGAACTCTATAACTTCTCCATTTAAAAAGAATGCAGTTTTATCAGCTATTCTTCCTGCTTGCTGCATATTATGAGTTACAATGATAACTGTATATTTCTTCTTTAATTCATCCATAAGTTCTTCCATTTTTCCAGTTGATATTGGATCTAATGCAGATGTTGGTTCATCCATTAAAATTACTTCTGGAGAAACCGCCAATGTTCTAGCAATACATAATCTTTGTTGTTGTCCACCTGACATTCCAAGCGCACTTGATTTTAGCCTATCTTTAGTCTCGTCCCAAAGCGCTGCTCCTCTTAAGCTTTTTTCTACTATTTCATCTAAGATCTTCTTATTTTTTGTGCCGTGTATTCTAGGTCCATACGCAATGTTATCATAAATTGACATTGGAAATGGATTTGGTCTTTGGAATACCATTCCGATTCTTTCTCTTAAATATATATCATCATAGTCCTTATATATATCCTTACCTTCAAAAAACACTTCCCCAGTTATTTTTACGATCTCAATCAAATCATTCATTCTATTTAAAGTTCTTAGGAAAGTTGATTTTCCGCAGCCTGAAGGTCCAATGAGTGCTGTAACTTCATTTTTATTTATGGACATATTTATATCTTTAAGAGCCTGATTATCACCATAATATAAGCATAAATCTTTTGTTTCTATAATATTCATAACTATCTCCTACTTCCCACTATAAGCTTTCATCAATCTATTTCCAATTAACCTTGCACAAACATTGAATAAGAGAACTGCTATTATAAGCACAGCTGCCGTTCCGTTAGCTATTTGAGCAGCATCAACCACTGCACCTTCTGAATTTAGCTTCCATATATGGACAGCTAAAGTTTCTGCTGGTCTAAAAAGTGAAAATGCTGAGCTGTTCCCAGCCATACTTATGGCATTGAAATTTAAATTTTTAGAACTTAATCCCGCAGTATATAAAAATGCTGCCGCCTCACCAAAAATTCTTCCTGCTGCTAGTATTATACCCGTTAATATCTCTCCCATAGCTGTCGGAACTGTAAGCTTCGCTAATGTTTGCCATCTAGTTGCTCCAAGCCCCAAAGATGCTTCCTTAACCCTTTTACTTGCTGTATTTATTGCATTTTCTGAAATTCTAGTCATTGAAGGTATATTTAATATACTTACAGATAAAGCACCCGCAAGTATTGAATATCCCCATCCTGCCATATTAACAAAAACCAATAATCCAAACATACCAATAACAATAGATGGAAGTGAAGACATTGTTTCAAGAGACATTCTTATAAATTTAAGAATAGGTCCCTCTTTAGCATACTCTGCCAAATAAATTCCCGCTCCAACACCAATAGGAATTGTTATAACCAAAGAAATAACAAGCATATAAAATGAATTAAATAATTGCGGTGCTATTCCTCCTCCTGCTCCTGTAAGCTTTGGATTACCAAAAAGGAATGACGGTTTTAACATACTTCCACCTTTATATAAAATATATAAAATAAATGCACCAAGTAAAACCACTATGAACATACTTATTATATAAAATATAACTGTCGCAATTTTATCTACTTTTTTTGCATTCATTATACCGCACTCCTTTTCTCAATTACTCTTACTATAACTATAAATATAAAAGAAATCACAAGTAAAATTAATGCTAATGTCCATAATGCATCATTCCATGGCGTTCCGCCGACAGTATTAGCCATATCCATTGTTATTATACTTGTTAATGTTGCCATTGAGGAAGTGATACTATCAGGTATCTTTACAGTGTTACCAATTACCATTTGAACTGCTAACGCTTCTCCAAAAGCCCTTGCAATACCAAGTACTACACCTGTTAATATCCCTGATTTGGCGCCTGGAACTATTATTCTATAAATCGTCTGCCACCTTGTAGCTCCAAGGCCATATGATGCCTCAATATGATCTTGAGGTATTGTTTTTATAGCATCTATAGATAACGTTGCTATAGTTGGTAAAATCATTAATGATAAAACTAAAATCCCTGCGATTAAAGAAAATCCCATTCCTCCAAAACTTCCTTTTATAAATGGTACTAACACAGAAATACCGACCCAACCATAAACAACAGAAGGTATTCCAACTAATACTTCTAATGAAGGTTTAATTATCTTTTTCCCAAATTTGCTTGATATGACATTCACAAATATCGCCAAAGCAATAGCAATAGGTGCACTTATAACTACTGCACCTATTGATACTAAGGTTGACCCTAAGATGAAAGCGAGAGCTCCAAAGGAAGGCTCTCCACCTTTGTTTGGCTTCCAATTATTTGTGAATAAAAATTCTGTGACACTATATCCATCTTTTGTGAATATTCTTATCCCTTTTGAAGCTATAAATACTATGATTGATATTGTTATCACTATTATTAATATTGCACATAGCCCTGCAAAGCCTTGGCCCAAATACTCATTTTTAAGCCTTTCTTTAAAACTTCTTTTTTCCATCTTTACTCATCCCTTAATTGAAATTATTTTACTTTCATTTCACTTCCTGAAACAAATCCTAAATTATCTAAAACTGATTTATCAACTTTATTTGTAACATAATCTATAAAACTCTTAGCTACTCCTGTTGCTTCGCCTTTAGTATACATATGTCCCCATGACCAGAACTTATATGATCCATCAGATATATTTGCTTTTTCAGCTGCAACTCCGTCAAGTTTTACTATTTTTATAGCATCCTTAGCTTCTTGTGTGTTCATATATGCAAGACCTAAATAACTAATTGCACCATCATTTTGTTTCATTGCACTTAAAACTGCTCCATTTGAATCTTGAGTTACTCCTAATGATTCGTTTTCTGCTGATTTATCTCCACCAAGAATTACCTTTTCGAATGTTGCTCTTGTTCCAGAACCTGCTGTTCTATGAACTAATAATATTGGCTTATCAGGTCCTCCAACTTCTTTCCAGTTAGTTACCTTGCCAGAGAATATATCTTTAATTTGAGCTGATGTTAAATTATCTATTCCAAGTGATTTGCTTACCGCAACACCAAAACCTTCTGCTACAACTTTATGATCAACTAACTGACTTGCTTTATCTTTATCTAATTTTTCTTCTGCAAAAATATCTGAATTTCCTATATCTACTGATCCATCTAGTACTTGAGTAAGACCTGTACCTGATCCACCTGCTTGAGCACTAATTTGCGCATCCGGATTTTCCTTATTATATGTTTCAATTGCTTGTTCCATTAATGGAAGCAATGCAGATGAACCACTCATTGTTATTGATCCACTTACTTTATCACTTGATTCAGTCTTTGTACCTGTTTCTGATTTATTTGATGAGCTTCCACACCCAACCATTGCACTTCCTATAACTGTCACTAACAAAGCCCCTACGATTAACTTTAATGTTCTTTTTTTCATTATAAATTCCCTCCATCAATAAATTCGACATAAATTATGTTGGTTAAATTGTTTCTTATTACATATCTAATAATATACCCATTTAGTTAATCTATTATTAGAGAATTGTTAAGTTATATTAGAGTGGTGTTAAGAAAATTTAACATACCTTTGATAATAATTAAAAAATGCGCAAAGTTTCTACCACTTTGCGCATTATCTGTTATAAATATGGAATTTTTACTTCAAAACAAGTTCCTACTCCAAGCTCACTTTTAACATAAATCTCTCCGTTAAAAATTTTAACAATATGTTTTACAATTGCTAAACCAAGACCTGTTCCACCTTTCTTTCTTGATTTATCAACTCTATAAAATCTTTCGAAGATTCTTGATATATCTTCCTTAGGTATTCCTATTCCATTATCCTTTACTCTTAAACAATAATATCTATCTTCATCATAACTTAACACTTCGACTTTTCCAGAAGCATCCTTAGAGTATTTTATTGCATTTTCTATTAAATTCAAAGCCAGCTGATGGAATTTATCTCTATCTCCAAAGATCTTCTCACTACTATTATCTTTAAATTCTAATTTAATATTTTTATTAATAGCAGTTTTCCTCATTATATTAATTACTTCTTCAATTACTGACCTTGGCACAAATTCATGCATATCAACCGCTAAGTTACTTTCAATATTAGATAACACTAATATATCATTTATAAGTCTTGATAATCTTTCAGCTTCTTTATCTATAATATCTAAAAATTTCTCTCTTGTTTCGTCATCCTTAACAAATTTTAAAGTTTCAGCAAATCCCTTTATAGATGTTAACGGCGTCTTCAATTCATGAGATACATTGGCAACAAACTGGCTTCTCATAAGTTCTACTCTATTTATATCGGTTATGTCTTGAAAAGTTATAACCTTTCCTACGCCTTCCATTCCATCTACCATAGCTGATTTCTTAATTTTGAAATCCCTTTCTATTGGATGACGTATTTTTATTTCTTTATCATTTACATCATCTTGTTCTAAGAATCTGATTATATCATAGTCCTTTATATGGTCTAATAAACATTCGCCTACAATATTTTTTTTAATGCCAAGTAACGATTCTGCACACGGATTAATTGAAATTACCATATTGCAATTATCAACAGCTATAACTCCGCTTTCCATACTTTTTAATATTGATTCTATTTTATTTTGATTATCTATAACTTCACGAATCTTTATTTGTAACTGTTCCGCCATATTATTGAAGCTATTTCCCAAAGTCCCAAGTTCATCATTTGTATTGATATTGGCTCTTATTTTATAGTCCCCATGAGTCATTTTCAAAGTTACACTTTCTAACTCTTTAACTGGATCAACAATTTTTTTAACTAGTCTTAATGATAGAAATAAAGAAAATGGCATAACCACAAGTAATATTCCGAAACAATATTTAATATTTTCTTTAAGTATTATAGTAACAGAATTTATGCTTACAGAACTTCTAATTACAAAGTTATTGTTAAGCCTAGTAGCATAATATATTAAGTCTGACTTAATTGTCTCACTGTACCTCTTTGAATACCCTTCACCAGTTTCCATTGCTTTTTTAACTTCTTCTCTATCCCTATGATTTTCACTACTCTTTTGTTCATTATCGTATAAGACAACTCCACTATCATCTATAAGAGTAAATCGTACGTCTATACCATTTATTTTCGTATTATTTAATGCTTTTAACTCTTCATAATCATTTCTACTAATATCAGTAACATCATTAAGTTCAGAAACTAGCAAATTTATGTTTCTAAGCTGTTCTTTTGTATTTTTAATTTGTTCTAAATTTATTATTGTGATAAAAGAAGATGCTACAATTAATAGTGCAAATAGCACAGTTATAATAACTGAAGTTAATATTTTGTTTTTCATTTTTACTCAGCTGGGTTAAATCTATAACCTACTCCTCTTATAGTTTCAATAAATCTCGGATTTTTATCATCTTCCTCTATCTTCTTTCTAAGATATCTTATATGAACATCTACAGTTCTTGTTTCTCCTATATACTCATAACCCCAAATCTTATCTAATAGGGTTTCCCTTTTTAGTATTCTACCTTTATTTTTTATTAGTATTTGTAAAAGTTCAAATTCTTTTAAAGTTAGATCAACCTTTCTGTCATTAACATATACTTCATGACGTTCAAAGTCCACTTTAAGATTTTCTGAATTATATACATCATCTTCTGCCTCATTAAACGAGCTTGTTCTTCTTAAAACTGCCTTTACTCTGGCAAGTAATTCTCTAACCGAAAATGGTTTTGTTATATAATCGTCAGCTCCAAGTTCTAATCCAAGTATCTTATCCAGTTCTTCACCTTTAGCTGTTAACATTATTATTGATGTTTTTTTCATTTCAGAATCTCTCTTTATTTCTTTACAAACATCAAATCCATCCATACCCGGCAGCATTAAATCAAGCAATAACAAGCTCGGCTTCTCAGCCTTAGCTATTTTCACTGCATCAATACCATTATTAGCACTTAAAACCTCATATCCAGCATTAACTAAATTAAAATGTAATAATTCAACTATATGTTCTTCATCATCTACAATCAAAATTTTTTCATTAGCCATATTTCATCTTCCCCCTTAACGTGAAATAATAAAAGAAAACATTCTACCATAGGAACCCTGAGATTTTCTGTATGAATGCAATTTAATATCACTACTACAATAAGTACACAAATCTAAGCTATTTATATTGCACTCATTTATTCCAGATTTCCTTAGATCGTCTATTATGCAAGCTTCAAGATTAAGATTATTTCCATTAAATAGCTCTTTTTCATTTATTGTATCTTTCTTTTCAATAAACTTCTGCTTTAAATCTTCTGAAACTTCATAACAACATTTTCTAATATGTGGTCCTATATAAGCCTTAATATTTCTTACATCAGATCCAAATTCATTTTTCATTTTATCTATTGTCTTCAATGTAATAGACTCGAAGGTACCTCTCCATCCACTGTGTATCGCAGCTGTAACCTCTCTTTCTTCATCCACCAATATAACTGGTACACAATCAGCAGTGAAAACCCCAATAATAACATTTTTTTCATTTGTTATTATTGCATCTCCCTCTTCATTTATAATATCTTTCCCATTACCTTCATATTTTAATATTCTATCACTATGAATTTGCTTTATATATATTATATTATCTGCATTAAATTCTTTTTTTAATGAATTTAATTCTCTAACTCCCTCTTCTGTATTTCTATTAAAACTTCTTTCTTTTTCTGCATTTGTGAATATAATTTCAAATTTTTTACCATTTATTATTGTAAAATCATCTTTAATTTCTAAGTCTTTCAACTCTAATGTATTCACTCTAATCCTCCAATAAATTAATACTTTTTTAATAATGTATATGAAAATAAAAGTCACAAAGCCACCATGAAATCTTCTTATATACAGCTAGATACTTTTTATAAGAATAAAATGCTTGTTCCATTTAATTCATTTTAATTCTTTACTTAATATTAACATTTTATTAGCTGCTTGGCATCTTTATTAACTGAAGTTTAACTTATATATAACATTTTTCATTATAAAAAGGACATTGAAAACTTTTCAACATCCTTAATTATGTGATTATGTTCTAAGATTTTTTATTTCTTCTAGGAAAGTATCTATATCCTTAAATTGTCTATAAACTGACGCGAATCTTACATATGATATTTCATCTAACTCTTTCAATCTAGCCATAACCATTTCCCCTATTTCATTTGATGGGATTTCAGTGAGCATACTATTAGATATTGTTTTTTCTATATCATATGCTATTTCTTCGATTTGCTTTCTAGATATGGGTCTTTTTTGACATGCAATAATTAATCCGTTAATTATTTTTTCTTTGTTGAAATTTTCTCTAGTTAAATCTTTTTTAATTACTAGGATTGGAAAATCCTCTATTTTTTCATATGTAGTATAACGCTTATTACATTTTAAACATTCTCGTCTTCTTCTAATTGTTGTATTGTCATCTGTTGACCTTGAATCAACAACCTTACTTTCTTCAAATCCGCAAAATGGACATTTCATACTTTCATTCACCTCTTTGCTTTCGTATATCAAAACCTATACTTATTATAACTATATTTTTGAAATATGGCTATACATTGTTTGCATTTACTTTTTCTTTATCTTTTGCCTTCACCAATATAACATCTGTTCCTATTTTTACTATATCGCTCCACAAAATCTCTTTTTCATCTTCTTTTGCAAACCATGATTTTATTTCTCCTGGTAATATTAACGCAACTATTTTATTTTCATCGCAGTCTATCTTAAAATCTTTTATAAACCCGATTTTAGTTCCTGTTAATATATCTATAACTTCCATACTTCTCATAGCATTGAGTGAATGTAATTCAAGTTCCATAATTATCCCCCACCATTATAATATTATTAAACTCTCATTCTTATACGTGTTTTCTCATATGCTTTAGTGCTGTTTTTTCTAATCTTGAAACTTGTGCTTGTGAAATTCCAATTTCATCTGCTACTTCCATTTGAGTTCTTCCATTGAAAAATCTTAAATTCAATATAAGCTTCTCTCTATCAGTAAGTTTTTTCATTGCTTCTTTTATTGAAATATTTTCAAGCCAATGTTCATCTGTATTTTTTGCATCACTTATTTGATCCATTACATAAATGGCATCTCCTCCATCATGATAAATCGGTTCAAATAGCGATACGGGATCTTGTATTGCATCTAACGCAAATACAACTTCTTCTCTTGGCAATTCAAGTTCTTTTGCAATTTGCGATATAGTAGGCTCTTTATTATTGTCTTTTATAAATTTTTCTCTCATAATAAGAGCTTTATAAGCTATATCCCTTAAAGATCTACTTACCCTAATAGAATTATTATCTCTTAGGTATCTTCTAATTTCCCCAATTATCATAGGAACTGCATAAGTTGAAAATTTAACATTTTGAGACAAATCAAAATTATCTATTGATTTCATTAAGCCTATGCAGCCCACTTGGAATAAGTCATCGATATTTTCTCCTCTATTATTAAACCGTTGAATAACACTAAGTACTAATCTCAAATTTCCCTTTATAAAAGTTTCTCTTGCGTTCTTATCTCCAGCTTGCATTTGTAAAAAAAGCTGCTTCTTTTCTTTTTCTTTAAGTATAGGGAGTTTTGAAGTATTAACGCCACATATTTCTACTTTGTTAATTATCACAAGTATTCACCCCTTCGAAAGTAATAATCCATTGCATTAAACATTATCTCCGATAGGCAATACTTTTATACTTGAAGACAAGCTAAATCATTCTACTTATTTCTTTTTTCAATCTTTTAATTATTTTTTTCTCCAATCTAGAAATGTAAGATTGTGAGATTCCAAGCATATCCGCGACCTCTTTTTGCGTTTTTTCTCTTGTTCCATTTAAACCAAATCTAAGTCTTACTATTTCTTTTTCTCTATCATTTAAGCTCTTTAATGCCATAACTAATAACTGCTTATCTACTTCATCTTCTATCAAATTATAAACAGTATCGTTTTCAGTTCCTAATATATCTGATAACAGAAGCTCATTTCCATCCCAGTCAATATTAAGAGGCTCATAAAATGATATTTCAGCTTTTATCTTGCTATTTCTCCTTAAATACATAAGTATTTCATTTTCTATACATCTAGACGCATAAGTTGCAAGCTTTATCTTTTTCTCTGGATTAAAAGTATTTACTGCTTTTATTAATCCAATGGTACCAACTGATATTAAATCTTCTACATATACACCTGTGTTTTCAAATTTTCTTGCTATATAAACAACCAATCTTAAATTTCTTTCAATTAAAGTACTTCTTATATTTTCATCTCCACCATTTAATTTATTTACCAAATCTTCTTCTTCATCTTTTGATAATGGTGGTGGTAGAGCATCATTTCCTCCTACATAATATAATTTTTTTCTAAACAACTTGAACTTACATAATAATTTATTAAAAAACAGAACTAACTTTTCCATAAATATCCCCCTTATAAACTATTCCCCTTGATAATAAGGCATTAAATTCGCATTCTTTACTTAATTTTTCTTTACATGGACATATTATTGCATCGACTTCTTCATATAGATGATAATTATTGCTTATTTTTATGTTGTTAACTTTTATACCTTTAAGACTTCCTCCATATCCTATTGAACTGTAAAGCACATGATATGTATTGATACTATTAAACTCCACATCACTTATTAGGTTTTCTTCAATCAAAATACATGGAAGATTTGTAATTGGCTCTCTAAGCTCATTTCCAGTATCCAAAAAGCTTTTAATACTATATTGCTTACCTTCTATATTGAATTCAATCTCAAAAACAAAATTTCTTACAAACAGCTTGTCTCTAATGTATTCCACAAGTCTGCTAAAAATTATATACATAATCATTACTCCTAGCATAATATACTTAATTGAATACTTCTCTATTTTGAATGTAGTTCCTAATAAATATAAATTTTGCTTTAGTGAAAATAGAAAACATACTCCACTTAAAGTAAATGTCATCATTAGAAATATAATAAGAATCTTGATCATATTAAGAATGTTTGTTTTTCCATACACTATTCTAAGCATTATGAAAGCAACAATTAATTCAATAGGTAAACAAGAGAATATGTTTAACTGTGGAATAACTAAAACCAATGTATAAATTCCACCCAATAAACTGGAGCTTAAGAGCGCAATCACCTTACATTTATGCTTTATGCATTTCATAGTTACTGTTAACAAAAAGAAATTTACTATGCAATTTTCCAAAACCAAGGTATCAACATAAATTTCCATCTCAACGCCTCCAGTCTGTCTGGATTTTATTATATACTTCTTTCTCATAAAAATTTGTCACAATCACATTAAATCTTTTTGTTTTTTTAATTGAACTTTTTACATTTATTTACACTATATTTTTTTGTACTCTTTTTTATATTTAAAACTAACTTAATATGTAAAAATAAATTCTTTTATCTTATATAAATTTGCTAAAAATAAGTGGAATAAATTTTAAGTCATTCTATTCTAAATTTAATTATGTAATTTAAATTTAGAAATACCCAACTTTAAAACTAAATTTATATGATAACTTACCGAGATCATAAATATTTTGATTCCGAAAAGCTATGAAAATATCGCTGAAGGTTCTAAGCAGCAGGTGGCACTATGTAACTGACAAGTTTCTGAGAAAAATACAACATACTAAAAAATAAAAAAATAGAATGAAAACTTGTATATCAAAGGTCAAAAAACTATTTAATAGTTTTTTGATCCCTAAAACAAACTTTCATTCTATTTAACTTTATTTCTTAATATTATAAATTCCGTTATTAATGTCTCTTTTGTCTTCTTAAGAAAACAGGTATATCTAAATCATCTGGCTCATAATTGTTAGAAGTCATTTCTGGTTCTTTTGCATCTACTGCAACTTCTTGCTGTTCTTTTGCAACTTCCTTAACTTGAGGTTGAACTTTTTTAGGTTCTTCTACTATAGAACCTAATGATAATCTGTTATTTTCACTTTCAAATCCAGTTGCTATAACAGTAATTCTAATTTCTTCATTAAGAGTTTCATCTATAACAGCTCCTACGATTATATTAGCATCTGGATCTACAGCCTCACGAACAACATCCGCAGCATCATATACTTCTAATGCTCCAAGGTCTGCTCCTCCAGTGAAGTTTATAATAACATCTGTAGCTCCATCTATTGATGTTTCTAAAAGTGGAGATGAAATTGCTTGTTTAACAGCATCTTGTGTCCTAGTATCACCTTTACCGAAACCAACTCCCATATGAGCTAGTCCTTTATTAAGCATTACTGCTTTTATATCTGCAAAGTCAGCATTAATTACACCTGTTATTGTGATTAAGTCTGAAATAGCTTGAACACCTTGTCTTAAAACTTCATCAGCTAACTTAAATGAATCCAACAACGTTGTTTTCTTATCAGCCATATTAAGTAGTCTTTCATTAGGGATTATAACTAATGTGTCAACTTTTTCTTTTAATGTTGCTATACCCATTTCAGCATGTCTCATTCTTCTTTTACCTTCAAAAGGGAAAGGTTTAGTTACTACTCCTACAGTTAAAATCTCCATAGATTTAGCAATTTCCGCTACTATTGGTGCAGCACCTGTTCCTGTTCCGCCGCCCATACCAGCAGTAATAAACACCATATTTGCTCCCTTTATAGAAGCTGTTATTTCTTCTCTGCTTTCTTCTGCTGCTTTCTTTCCTATTTCCGGATTAGCTCCAGCTCCTAGTCCTTTGGTTAGCTTTTCACCTATTTGAATTTTTTGATCTGCATTAGAAAGCATAAGTGCTTGCTTATCTGTATTTATTGCAATAAATTCAACATTTTTTAGTCCTTCAACTATCATTCTATTTACGGCATTACTTCCGCCGCCGCCGCAACCAATAACTTTTATATTGGTTAACTCTTGCATATCTGTCTCAAAATCTAACAAAACAATTCCTCCCCTTAAAAAATCTTATCAAAAAAAACTTTAACTTTTTTTAGAATATGATTTTCACCTTCATTATTGTGTAAATGTTCTTTTTCATTAATTACTTTATTATCATTATGTTTATTAGTTAGAATTATATTATCATCCTCTAATAAATTTAATCTATCATATACTTCTTTAGCAATAGCCATAGAAGTTATATTTTCTGAATTTTTTATTCCCAGATCATTTTTTCTTATAACTTTAGTTTTTATTTTGAAAATTTTACGAACGATTTCATCTATATCTTCAAAATAATTAACTCCATCTCCATATAGAATTATACTACAAATTCTATCATAATGACCAGTATTTTTTAATTTTATATTGATATGGCTTAATATTTCTTCAATTCTAGCATTTACCACTTCATAGAATAATTTCCTGGAAACTTTGGTAGTTCCCACCTCAATTTCCTCTTCAAGCGAATTATCTAGATATAAAGCTTTATAATTGCTAGAGTAAATCTTTTTCATATTATCTGCTTTTAAAAACGAAAACTTCCCACAAATTGCTAAATCCTTAGTTATATTTCTTCCACCTATTGGAATAGAATTTATACTTTTAGGAATTCCATCCGTAAATAATGCTATATCAGTAGTCCCAGCTCCAATGTCTGCAATCACTATACTTTCCATAGAATTTTTTTCATTCAAGAACACTTGCTTTCCTACTAATATATTCAATTTTATAGACCCAATATTATACCCTGTTTTTCTAAAAAGTTCATAATATTTTTCTATTTCACTTTTAGCTGCTATTACTAATGTAAGATTTATTTCAAGTTTACTTCCTTTCCAATTTAATATATCTTTACGTATTACTTTGTTATCTAATATATAAAAATTGATAAGCACATCTACTATACATTCATCGTCACTTAAAATAAAATCTCTTTGTGCATTTCTCAGCGCTTTTCTTATATCCGCACTTGTAACTTTTTCTTGAATATTAACTACAGTTGATACTTCAGTAATTCTTACTTTATTAGAAGAAATTCCAATGGATATTCTTTCACTTTTTACTGTCGTCTTTTTTTCTAAATCCTTTAATAAGCTTACTGCAACATCCCTGCATTTATCAATATCTAATAACAAACCTTTCTCTATACCTGCTGATTTGCATGATTGAACTCCTAAAATTTTAAGTTCGTCTTTCTCTCTAATCGCTACAGTAGCAGATAATTTTTGAGTACCAAAATCTAAGGACGTAATTATCTCTTGTTGCATGATTAAATCTTTCCCTTCTCTGCAGAAAAAAATCTACTAATTGCAATATATTCAACACATTTACTCAAATTCCTTTTTTTATTTATGCAATTATTATTTTTTATTTATTATTTCGTATCCATTTTTCATATTCTTCCCTCGATATAGTATTATTACTTACTAATCTTTTCAAATCCATCTCAATAGTCTGCATTCCAAATTTAGAGCCCATTTGAATAAAGCTGTTAATCTGCTCAAAATTTCCTTCTCTTATAAGATTTTTTATACTAGAGGTACATACCATAATTTCCATTGCAGCAGTTCTACCCTTTCCTGAAGCATTTGGCAATAATACTTGTGAAACAACTCCCCTAAGCAATGATGATAGTTGAATTTTCACTTCATTTTGATGGCCTGATTCAAAAGAATTTATAATTCTATATATACTATTTGCTGCTCCCATATTATGCAAAGTAGAAAAAACCAAATGTCCTGTTTGCGCAGCTCTTAAAGCTATTTCAATTGTCTCAGGATCTCTCATCTCTCCAAGCAGTATAACATCTGGATCTTGTCTTAATGCCGCTCTAAGTCCCATTGCATAGCTTTTTGTGTCTTGTCCAACTTCCCTTTGATTTACCATTGATTTCTTCGTTTCATAGATATATTCTATTGGTTCTTCTAATGTAATTATATGCTTTTCTTTAGTCATATTTATTTCATTTACCATAGCCGCAAGTGTTGTACTTTTTCCTGATCCTGTTGGTCCAGTAACAAGAACCAATCCATCTTGTAATTCAGTGAAATCCTTTAAAACTGGTGCATCTGATATATCCCTAAGCTTTGGTATAGCTTCCTTTATAACTCTCATACATATAGCATAATTACCTTTGCATTTAAATGCATTAACCCTGAAGTTCCCTAAACCAGGCTTATTATATTTAAAATCTATTTCTCCATTTTCTAAAAACTCTTCATATTTACTTGGCATTAGATCTCTAATATATTCTCCAACAACTTCGTGTGGTACTGCATTTTCATCTGCGATAACCAAATCACCGTCTACTCTTACCATTGGTGGCAATTCTGAAGTTAAGTGAATATCTGATGCGCTAGTTAGATCAATTCTATCTAATAAGTTGTCTATTTTAGCCATAAGTTTTCTCCTCTATCCATAATTTTAAAAAGTATATCTTATAAAAAATAAGGTGCTATATTAAAAATAGCACCCTTGTTTAAAGTATGTCAATATTCTTTATATAAATATAGAATATTTATCCTTCCAACTTCTTTTAACATTACACTAATATGAATGAAAATGGATATTATTAAGTACATATTATATACTAAATAGCAGCGCATCGCTTTATAGTGATAAAGATTTATAATTCTCTATACACTAAATTAATTTTTAGTAAATAACTCTTTTTTTAATTTTTTTAAAGCTTTTTTTTCTATTCTCGATACATATGATCGTGATATTCCTAAATTTACTGCTATTTCTCTTTGTGTTTTGCATTTTCCATCAATTAATCCATATCTCATTATTATAATAGCACTTTCTCTTTTGGTTAATGACTCAATCAACTTTTTATATAGAGCTCTAACTTGTAAATTGCTTTCAACTTTTTCTAAGACGCTATCTTTTTCACTGCTTAGTATATCCATAAGACAAAATTCATTTCCTTCTTTATCGACTCCGATTGGATCTTGGAGATAAACTTCACTTTTTTGCTTTTTACTATTTCTAAACAGCATTAGAATCTCATTTTCTATACATCTAGAAGCATAAGTTGCAAGTCTAGTACCCTTACCTGCATCGAAAGAATCAATCGCTTTTATTAATCCAACAGTACCAATTGAAATTAATTCATCTACATCCTTATTAGGAAACGAATATTTTTTTACTATATGAGCTACTAATCTTAAGTTTCTTTCAATTAAAATACTTTTGGCATTTTTATCTCCTTCTTTAAATTTTTTCAAATACATTTGTTCTTCTGTTTCATCTAAAGGTAGTGGAAATGTATTATTGTTTGTCACATATCCAGTTAAGAATAGTGAATTTAATATTAGGTCTATAAAGCTATTTAATATAAACACCTTTTTCCTCCATAGCAGTGCTTGATATTATAATATGTTGGAGTACCAAAAAAGTTGCTTATACATTTTTATTTTTTATATTTATATTTTACTATATAGGTTCTAAATGATATAATTCACTCTTAATAAAGTTATTTGGTTTGTAGCGACCGATATTCCAATATATGTTCTTATTAATTAATTTTTTTAGAACACTTATATTGCAATTAAATTTCTATATCACAAGCTTAATTTACCACTTAGTTCACTAGAATTCTAAATGTAAATTTATTATCTCACTATATATAATATAGCAGTGATTAAATTTCACTACTTCGCATTTAAAGTTTTAACTATATCTTTAAATATTGGTGCTGCAGTATCGCCACCACCAAGATCTTCATTATTAGCATCCTTATCCATCTGTATGTCTGGAGTAAATACTACCATAGTATAGTTTTTTCCTCCTGCACTAAAATATCCAGCAAACCATCCATGAGTTTTACCTTCACTACCTGTCGCCGAACCAGTTTTACCACCTATATCAAGATCTGATTCATACGCTTTTATTCCTGTTCCTTTCAAAACAACCTGCTTCATTTCATTCTTAACTATTTTTGCTGTTGTTTCACTAAATACTCTCTTTTTATCAGTTTTAAACTCTTTTATTAAATTATCATCTTTATCCAAAATACCTTCGACTAAGTATGGTTTTTCATAAACCCCATTATTAGTTATAGAATTTATAGCTCCCAGCATTTGAATTGGAGTTACATTCATGCATTGTCCTATAGATATATTGTTTATTCCGGACTCCTCTTCTGGTTTCACCCCTTGTGCCTCTTTTACGATTCCACTATTTAAATTTAGCACTCTATCGTATAATCCTAATTTCTGTGAGTAATCCATTAATTTATCATAGCCAACTTTCGCTCCTATATCAGCAAATACATCATTAGAAGACTTTTCAAAAGCCTGCTCAACTGATAATTTACCATATACTTTTCTATCTATCTTACCTGCTCCAACAAAAGTATCATTTATATTTATAAGCCCCATATCTAAAGCTGCTCCGAGTGTTATCACTTTGTAAATAGATCCAGGTTCATATCCAATCTGCTGTATACCTAAATTTACATTAGCAGCGCTTTCGTCCTTTTGAACCATTGCCCTAATTTTACCTGTATCACTTTCCATTATAGTAACCCCTACATTGCTTAAATATGAATATTCCTCTTTATCCAAAATATCTCTTATTTTATTTTCAATATCACTATCAAGAGTTAATTTTAAATTTTTATTATCATCACTTATACTTACTGATTGTTTCGCATAAACAGCTTTATTATCTAAATAAAATTCACTTTTAGGTTTTTCATTATCTTTTAGATAATCATACATATCACCTTCAAGAGTTCCTGCTTCATGTTCCTCATCTAATATTTTAGATAACATACTGCTGACACTCCACGCTTTTTTAGTATCTACTTCATCAGAAATATAAGTATATATTCCTTTTATATTTTTTAGGTTATTAATTTTATTATATGTATCCTCTGATATGTTAAAATATAATTTCCCACTTTGTTTCATTATATCTGAATAACTAAAATCAGGATTTTCAGATTTCATTATGAAATTAAACGCCATTAAATCCTCAAGTGTTTCTTCATAGTTATTTAAACTGAATGGTCTTGTATCAATGACAAGTACGTATTTTTTGTTATACTTCATTAAATCTTTCCCATTAGTGTCTAAAATCATATAATTCATATTGCTAATATTTTCTTCTTGGTGATTTTGATAAGAACTCACAACTCTTTCAGATGGATATATTTGCAATATTGTTAAACGCGCTGTTAACATAACAATTACAGTCATAAGCATAGCTAGAATCTGAATCAATCTCTTATTTCTATCAAATTTTCCAGTAAAAATGAAAAACACCTCCCTCTCTAGCTTAGATTCTAGCCTTAAATAAGGTGTTTTATTCAAAATATCTGGACTTATATATTTATAGATATCCAGCTCTAAAGCTAAATTTATGTGGTAACTTACCGAAATCATAAATATTTTGTTCCGAAAAGCTATGAAAATATCGCTGAAAGCGCTAAAAATAAAAGCTTGCAACAACTTTAGCTTGCTCCGAATTATTCATTCGTACAAGTCAAAGTTGGGCAAGCTCCCATTAAATAAACTATTCTTTGTCTTTAACTATTAAATCTTTTTCTTTTAGAGGAATATCTACTCTTACTTTGTATATCATTTTCGCTCTATTTGCCGACTCTATTGGAGTTCCGTTTTCTTCTGTCATATCATGAAGAACAACTTCGAAATTATCTCCTTCTGGTCTTAAAACTTCTACTGTATCACCATTTAATACTTTATTTTTTTGTTCAATAGTTGCTATTTTTGTTTCTTCATCGTATGCTCTTACTATTCCTATTATATCTGCATGCCTTATATACGCTGAATCTTCGTATACTTGCTCTCCACTCTGGCCATAGTAAAAACCTGTATGATATACTCTGTGACTTACTTTATTTAAATTTTCCATCCACTTTGGATCGAATTTATAATTATCAGGATCTTTCATATATGCATCCACTGCCTGCCTATATGATTTAACTACTGCTGCAACGTAATATAAACTCTTCATTCGTCCTTCGATTTTTAGAGAGTATACTCCAGCCTTTATAACATCGTCTATATGTTCAATCATACATAAGTCTTTTGAATTCATTATGTATGTTCCATTCTCATCTTCAACTACTGGATAAAATTCATTTGGTCTCTTTTCTTCTACCAAATGATATTTAAATCTACATGCTTGCGCACAAGCCCCTCTATTAGCGTCTCTCCCAACCATATAATTAGAAATTAAACATCTTCCCGAGTAACTTATACACATTGAACCATGCACAAATGCTTCGATCTCACATTCCTCTGGTAAGTTATCTCTCATTTCTTTTATCTCAGTTAAGCTAAGCTCTCTAGCCATTACTATTCTCTTAACACCTTGTTCATACCAAAACTTAGCTGCTCTCCAGTTAACATTATTAGCTTGAGTGCTTAAGTGAATCTCTAAATTTGGTGCAACTTCTCTAGCTGCTGAAATTATTGCTGGATCTGATGCTATTATTGCATCAACACCTGTTTCATATAATTCCTTTATATAATCTTCTACTCCGCCTAAATCTGCATTATGAGGGAAAACGTTCATAGTTACATAAACTTTTCGATTTCTATCATGAGCGTATTCCACGCCTTCCTTTAATTGTTCATTAGTAAAATTATCTGCAAATGCTCTTAGATTTAATTTGCTTCCGCCAAGATATACAGCGTCTGCACCAAAATCTATTGCTATTTTAAGTTTATCTAAATTTCCTGCTGGTGCTAAAATTTCTGGTCTTATCATTTTAATTTACCTCCTCTTTGTAACTGCAATTCCATCTCCCATTGGTATAACAGATGTAATTAAGTTTTCATCTTGAGTAACTAATTCCAAATAAGTCCTCATTCTCTTTACTATTGTAATTTTTCTTCTTTTAACTAATTCTTGTGATGCCACCATACCTCTAAATAAAACATTATCAGCAACTATTACTCCATCTGGATTAAGTAGTCTCAAACAGTGTGGCAAAAAGTGGTTGTAATGTCCTTTGCCTGCATCCATAAAAATCAAATCAAAAGGCTCATTTAATTTTTCTAAAATCTCTAAACAATCGCCCTCTTCAATTTTGATCTTATGGTCTAAATTAAATTTCTTTAAATTAATGTTTGCAAGTTCAATCATTTTTTCATCACGTTCTATTGTAACAATTTCTGGTTCTGTCCCCGCAGCTTGATACATTAGTATTGATGAAAACCCTATTGCTGTTCCAAGTTCTAATATTCTTTTTGGTTTCTTCATACTAGTCATGAATTCAAGAAATACACCTGTTTCTTTTTGAACAATAGGCACCCCATTTGCTCTTGCAAAAGCTTCTATTTCCTTTAATGTCCCTTCTCTCTCAGGAATTAAACTTCTAATATATTCTTCCATATAGTCATATGTGATTTCGCTCATGAATTTCCTCCATAAATCTGTATTATAGATAAACAAATCAATAACTTGATTTATAATTTATATCTAATTCTTAAGTTGTTTATCTATAGATAAGCAATTTAAGAATTTTACTTATGCATTTGATTAGTTCTTCAATTTACTTGAGTTAGACTGGGTATATGTCAAGTTCTTGTTCTGGAAATCTATACATATCCAAAATTAAGTCTCTATATTATACTTTAGAACTTAAATTATCAATTCACAACTATCGATTGTGCATTGTGCATTGTACTTAGTATCCCAACTCTTTTTTCTTATTTAAAAAATCTTCATAGTTATTAGTAAAATAATGTGATCCATCATCTTTCATAATATAATATAAATAATCTGTCTTTTCAGGAAGCAATGCTGCCTTAATGCAGTCTAAACCTGGATTTGCTATAGGACCAACTGGCAGGCCTTTATACTTATACACATTATATGGAGAATCTACTTCTAGATGCTTGTTTAATACTACATCAACATGATATCCTAATGCATAAATTACGGCTGCGTCTATTTGAAGTTTCATATCTTTCTCTAATCTGTTGTAAATAACTGATGATATTAATGGCCTATCACCAGGCGCTCTTGCTTCTCTTTCTATCATGGAAGCTATAGTAACTATTTTTTCAACATCTTCATCACTTATTTCAACTTTAGTCTCATCTTCTGCCTGCTTCAGCACATCTTCAAATCTATCTAACATAGATTTAATTACATCATTTGCATTTGACCCTTTTTCTATTAAATATGTATCAGGATACAAATATCCTTCCAAATTATATCTCTTCTTATTATTATTTTTCACGAAACTAGGCAATTTATAATCTTTAACGTCTTTAATAAATTCGTCTTTAGAACAAATACCTTTATCTTCTACGCTTTTAGCAATATCTTCTATAGAATAACCTTCTGGTATAGTTAATTTAACCAAATCCTTATCCCCATCCTTATTTTCTAAAGATTTTATCAGTTCTTCTAAGGATGAATTTGTATTTATTTCATATATACCTTCTGTTAAATTTACTTTTCTCTTATCTATAGCCAGATTTACTTTAATAAGAAGTTTATTGGTCAATTTATTTTCTTTGTCTAACCTATCCAATATATCATAAAAACCTTCGCCTTGTTTGACTTCAATTATAATTGAGTCTTCAGTTGACTTTAATGGTTTTCTTATGGTACTACTATAAGATATTACAAACGTCAGAGTTATTACAAATAAAAATAATATAATTAACAGTATTAGCTTTCTAAAAGATTTATATTTATTCATAAACTTTTTCTACTTTCTCCTAGATATAATTAAAAGTAAATAGCCAAATAAAGACCATTTACTTTAATTATATTTATTTTATTTAATAGTTAAAGTATTTTCAGCAAATTATTTTTTGTTTCTGCTAATCATTCTTCTTCTTTCAGCACTATCCAATACTCTTTTTCTCATTCTTATATTCTTTGGTGTAACTTCTACCAATTCATCAGCATTTATAAATTCTAAACATTGTTCAAGAGACATTTCAACTGGTGGAGTTAATTTTAATGCATCATCAGCACCTGATGATCTTGTATTAGTAAGTTTCTTCATTTTACATACATTAATTTCAAGATCCTCTGCTCTTGCAGAAACCCCAACAATCATACCACCGTATACTGGAACACCAGCACCTATGAATAATTGACCTCTTTCTTGAGCACTATATAATCCATATGCTATTGAATCTCCTGCTTCAAATGAAACTATTGATCCTCTGCTTCTTCCTGGAATATCACCTTTGTATTTTTCATAAGAATGGAATACGTGATTCATAATTCCATTACCTTTTGTATCAGTCATTAATTCACTTCTAAATCCAATAAGTCCTCTAGCTGGAACTGTGAATTCTAATCTTGTATATCCATTTACTGCAGATGTCATATTAACCATTTCTGCTTTTCTTGGTCCTAACTTTTCCATAACAGGTCCCATAAATTCTTCTGGAACATCAATTGTTAAGTACTCAATTGGTTCTTCCTTGTGGCCATCTACTTCTCTAAATATAACATTTGCCTTTGAAACTTGGAATTCATACCCTTCTCTTCTCATTGTTTCAATAAGAACTGAAAGGTGAAGTTCTCCTCTTCCTGAAACTTCAAAACAATCTGGAGTAAGTTCTTTTACTCTTAAACTTACATTTGTTTCAAGTTCTTTCATTAATCTATCTCTTAAATGTCTTGATGTTACGAACTCACCTTCTTGACCTGCAAATGGTGAATCATTAACCATAAAGTTCATATTTAAAGTAGGTTCATCTATTTCAAGGAATGGTAATGCTTCTGGCGATGATGAATCTGCTATAGTATCACCTATATTAGCATCAATAACACCACTTACTGCAACTATATCTCCCATTGAAGCTTCTTCTGCTTCTTCTCTCTTTAATCCTTTGTATGTGAATATACTAGTTATTTTGTAATTAGCGCTTGATCCATCATTCTTCAATAAAGCAACTGTTTGATTTCTCTTTACTGTACCTCGATGTATCTTACCAATTGCAATTTTCCCAACAAATGCATTTGTATCTAGTGTACTAACAAGCATTTGAAGTGGTTCATCAATATATCCTTCTGGTGGTGCAACATATTTTAATATTGTATCAAATATAGGAGTCATATCGTTATTTTGATCATCTACATTATATCTTGCAAAGCCTTCTCTAGCTGATGCATAAATAATTTGGAAATCTAATTGTTCATCATTAGCTCCAAGTTCTACGAATAGATCAAATACTTCATCAATAACGTCTGTTGGTCTAGCATTTGGTTTATCTATTTTGTTGATTATAACTATTGGCTTTAAACCTAATTCTAATGATTTCTTTAAAACGAATTTAGTTTGTGGCATTGGTCCTTCATAAGAGTCAACAACAAGCAAAACTGAATCAACCATCTTAAGTACACGTTCAACTTCTCCACCGAAATCAGCATGCCCTGGTGTATCTACTATATTTATTTTTATGTCATTATAAATTACTGCAGTATTCTTTGAAAGAATTGTAATTCCTCTTTCTTTTTCTAAGTCATTAGAATCCATTACTCTTTCTTCTACTTTTTCATTAGCTCTAAATGTATGGCTTTGTTTTAACAAAGCATCTACTAAAGTTGTCTTACCGTGGTCAACGTGGGCAATTATAGCAATATTTCTTATATCTTCTCTTTTAATTAATTCCATTATTATTCCTCCAAACAGCAAGCAAGCTGCGAATTTTTCTTTTATAGTTTCTCTTTAGTTTGTATATAAATTAGTTAAAATTTAAGTATACACTGTAAATAACTTCATACTGTTAACATATTATTACTATTATTATAAATAAATTGCGATTAAAATTATTCACATATAAATGTAAACCTATAACTGTTTTTCTCCAAAAGAAAATTGGATACTTAAAGTATCCAATTCCTACACAACTATTATAAATTCTACTCTTTTCATCAAAAAAAGTCAACCCTATTCCAAAGAATATATATTTAACAATTTAATATTTAGTTAATTCATAATTTAATTATCAATAACAAAATATATTCTTTGCAGTTTTAGAATCACTATTTTCTTTCACACTTCCAAAAACTTCTAAAACTCCATAATTATTGGCAATATCATAGGTTTTCTCTTAGTCTTTTCGTAAAGATACTCTCTAAGTTGATCTCTCATCTTAGATTTTAATGTAGCCCAGTCAGTAATCTGTTTTTCTTCACAAGTCTTTAATACAGATTTAACAATTTCTCTTGCTTCATCCATAAGACCTTCAGATTCTCTAACATAGACGAATCCCCTTGAAATTATATCTGGACCGGATACAACCCTTCCAGTTTGTTTCTCTATTGTAACTACTATTGTTAATATACCATCTTGTGAAAGATGTTTTCTATCTCTTAAGACAATATTTCCGACATCTCCAACACCGAGACCATCAACAAACACTTGCCCTGAAACAACAGCACCATTCTTTTTAATATAATTTCTTGCTACTTCGATAACATCACCATTCTCAGGTATTAATAAATTCTTTTCTGAAAGTCCAACTTCCATAGCTAATTCACCATGCTTCTTTAAATGTCTATATTCACCATGAACTGGCACAAAGAATTTTGGTTTAACTAAAGCCTGCATTAGTTTAAGTTCTTCTTGACATGCATGACCTGAAACGTGAATCTTTTCCTGAGAATCATATATAACTTGAGCACCCTTTTTAAATAGTTGATTTATAACTTTTGAAACAAATTTTTCATTACCTGGTATAGGTGTTGCTGAAATAATTACTGTATCGCCTGGAATTACATTAATTTTTCTATGCTCCGATGCTGCCATTCTTGCAAGAGCAGACATTGGTTCCCCCTGGCTTCCAGTTGTTATTACAACAATTTTTTCGTTTGGATATTTTGAAATTTGATCCACTGGAACAAGTACATCTTTTCCAACTGTGAGATATCCAAGTTCTATTGCAACTTGAACAATATTCTCCATACTTCTTCCTGAAACTGCTACCTTCTTTTCATAAGCTTCAGCAGCTGTAATTATTTGCTGAATTCTGTGAACATTAGATGCAAATGTTGCAACTATTAACCTGCCCTTAGCCTTACCAAAAAGTCTTAGGAAAGTTTCGCCAACAACCTTTTCTGTCATAGTATATCCTGGTCTTTCAACATTTGTTGAATCCGCCATTAATACTAAAACTCCCTTTCTTCCAAGTTCAGCTAATCTTCCAAAATCCATCATTTCCCCATCAATTGGTGTGTAATCAATCTTAAAATCTCCTGTATGAAGTACTACCCCAAGTGGTGTATGAACTGCAATTGCAACTGAATCTGCAATTGAGTGATTAGTCTTTATAAATTCAACTGAAACACTATCAAGTTTAATTATATCCTTTGGCTTTACTCTTACTAACTCTGTTGAAGCTAACAAACCGTGTTCCTTTAGTTTTGTTTCAACTATTCCAAGAGTAAGCTTAGTGCCATAAACAGGAACATTTAGTTGTCTAAGTACATACGGCAACGCTCCTATATGGTCTTCATGTCCGTGAGTTAAAAATATCCCCTTGATTTTCTCTGAATTTTTGATTAGATATGAAACATCTGGTATTACAATATCTATTCCAAACATATCATCATCCGGAAATTTTAGTCCACAGTCTATAATAATAATATCTTCTTTATATTCTATAGCTGTTATATTTTTTCCGATTTCGTTTATACCACCAAGAGGAATTATCTTTATCTTCGCTCTTTCATTTTTCATACTTCCCCTCCTTCTTCTTAATATTATATTTATAAACAAAGGTTCTTTCTTTAGCATTAAAAAATAACAAGTCCTATGTGACAATATATTTTACATTAATATAGGCGACCTTAATCTACATTCCAATCTATAAGCCTACATTGCTTTATTTAGCATATAAGGTTTAGCCATATTAATTCACTTTAAATACATATACCTTAATAACAATTATCATTTGATACCATGCCCTTTTAAGCATGGCACCGAATGCATTTTCTTAGTAAATATATAAACCGTAAAATACATATCCTTACTTCATTCACGGCAAAATATCTGGCACACTTTTGACTTTATTTTATTTTTAATTTTCTATTAAAAGTCCTTTTATTCATCACTTAGCTTCTTTTGGCATTCATCACATACGCCAAAAAATTTTAAACTATGGTCTAAAATCTTAAACTTATATTGCTTTTCAATTCCAGATTCTAAATCCTCTAATAAATCATCCTGAACTTCCAAAACCTTATGACAGATATTACAAATAAGATGATGATGTCTGTGCGTTTCATTTGAATGCACTATTTCATATCTACTACATCCATCATTTAGATCTAATCTTGATATTACTCCTAATTCTTCTAGCAAAAGAATAGTTCTATATACTGTTGCTAATCCAATTTCCGGACAACTTTTTTTTACACTATCATATATTTCTTCCGCTGTTAAATGTTGACCTTCATTTTCAATAATAGTATCAACAATTGATCTTCTTTGTGGTGTTAATTTATAACCCTTTTTTTTCAAGTCTTCCTTCAAGGCATTCATATCAATTAAATTTGATGCATCCATACATGACACCTCACTTTTCATATTAAATGAATTGATTTTTCTCTAAATAAACATTAAAGAAAATATCATATTACTAGATTGTATACTATTCCTCAATTAAACCATCTTCATTCATAAGAGTTTCATAAGTTTCTAATACCATTTCGAATTCTTCATCGTCATCTTCTAAAGCTATAAATATATCGCTTCCATCCTCATCTTTGAATATCTTAAAAGCATAAGCTTCATCAGTTTCTTCAAATGCAGGAGTTGCAATAATATATTGGCCTTTTAATTTTTCTATTTCAAAGTATATAACAACCTCAAACTTAACGTCATTTCCTTCTTGATCAGGTATATATACATATTTTGCTTCCTTATCCATAAATGTATCCCTTCTGTATTTTATTTTTATTTATGTTGCAATTCACAATGCACATTTCACAATTCACAATCGCGATTAAAATTCTTGCGATATTTTTAGAATTATGATAAGGATTATTTTTGCAATATATATTTATTAATAAAAGCATATTGTATAAGAAATTAATCTTATACATATACTCCTCAAAATTTCCTATTCCATCAGATATTTATTTTCTTGAAATCATATCTAAATATCCTTGAAGTATGTAAGTTGATGCAACTTTATCTACTATCTTCTTCCTCTTATTCCTTGACAAATCGGCTTCAAGCATTGCTTTATGTGCTGCAACAGTAGTTAAACGTTCATCCCAGAATTTCACTTCTACATTAAGTTCTTCTTCTATAACCTTTCCAAAAGCCATCGCAATCTCTCCAGATGGTCCTATTGTTCCGTTCATATTCTTGGGTAATCCAATTACAATAACCTTTGCATCATATTCATCACAAAACTTTTTTATTTCCGCTATATCTTTTTCTTTATTAGTTCTTCTAACTGTAGTCAGGCCTTGAGCAGTGAATCCTAATGGATCACTTACTGCCACTCCAATAGTCTTTGAACCCAAATCTAATCCAAGTATCCTCAAATTACAGCACCTCTCACAACATATAAGCAGCAAATATCAAGAAAATCTCAATATCACGCTTTCTTTCATATACTAAAATTAAAAGTGCCCGTTATAAACGGGCACTCTCTACTTTATCTCTAAATAAGATTTTATAACTTCTTCTAGTATGTCATCTCTCTCGAGTTTTCTTACTAAAGCTCTTGCTCCGTTGTAATTAGTGATGTAAGTAGGGTCTCCTGAAATCAAATATCCAACTAATTGATTTATAGGATTATATCCTTTTTCCTGTAATGAATTATAAACCTCTGTTAATATTGTTTTTGTAAGAGCTTCTTTATTCTTACTTAAATCAAATTGCATTGTATGTTCAATATTATTACTCATAAAATTGCTACTTAAAGCAACTCACCCCCTTAATCATTTTATAAGGAAACGATATCCATATTTATTATTAACTTTATTTTTTAAATTTATTCACTAACTATAATTAGATTATAACCTATTTTTTATAAAAAGTATACTACTTTGCTAAAGTTTCCACTATTTTATATGATTCTTCAATCGCCCCTTGTATCTTTTCTGGCATCTTTCCACCTGCTTGAGCCATGTCTGGTCTTCCGCCGCCTCCGCCGCCAAGCATAGAAGATATTTCTTTTATTAACTTTCCGCAATGAGCACCTTTAGCTACTGCATCTTTAGTTGCCATAGCACAAATAATAACTTTTCCAGCATTTGCACTCATAAGTAAAACTATGCTATTTGGAGCTTTATCTCTTACTTTTTCGCATACATCTCTTAAAGTATCACTATCAACGTCTTTTAATTCATAAGAAATTACATTTATATCCTTAACGTTTCTTGAAGAAGATACTATATCATCTATTCCCATTGATGCGAATTTAGATTTTAGAGCTGTTATTTCTTTATCTTTTTCCTTAAGCTCCTTAACTTGTTGATCAAGTTTAGCTAATAATTCTTTTTCTGAGCATTTAAGCTTAGTTGAAATTTCTTTTAATAAATCTTTCTTTTCATTTACTATCTTATAAGCTTCTTTTCCTATTACAGCTTCAATTCTTCTTGTTCCTGCAGCAATACCACTTTCAGATATAATTTTGAATAAACCAATCTTTCCTGTGTTATCTATATGTGTTCCACCACATAATTCTTTAGAGTATTCCCCTGCACTTACAACTCTAACTTTATCAGCATATTTATCATCAAATATACCTATAGCTCCACTATTTTTTGCTTCTTGAAGATCCATAACTTCTGTAACAACTGGTGTAACACTTGTAATTGCTTCATTTACCAAATCTTCAACCCTACTTATTTCTTCTTCTGTCATAGCTTCAAAATGAGAAAAGTCAAATCTAAGTCTATCATTACTTACATAAGATCCAGCTTGATGAACATGTGATCCAAGAACCTCAGTTAAAGCTTTATCTAAAAGGTGAGTTGCAGTATGATTTTTCTTAATGTTTTCACGTCTAACTTTATCCACCTCAATAGTAACTGTATCTCCTACTTTAAGTTCTCCTGATACAACTTCAACAAAATGAACTATTTTTCCACCTATGTTCTTTTTAGTATCAAGCACATTAGCTTTAAAACCATCATTAAATATTACACCTGTATCTCCTATTTGACCACCCATTTCAGCGTATAAAGGAGTAACATCAGTAACTATAATAGCTTTATTTCCTTCTGTTATAGCATCTGTAAAGTCTTCACCTTCAATTAACACTTTAACTTCTGCATTTAAAGTATCATTGTCATATCCATCAAAAACAGTTTCGATTTCTCCTGGTATAATATCTAATGTTTTAACATCAGTTCCCATGTAATTAGAAACTTTTCTTGCACTTCTAGCTCTTTCTCTTTGAACTTTCATTTCTTCGTGGAAAGCATCTTCATCTAATGATAAGCCTTCATCTTCTAATATTTCTTTTGTAAGTTCCATTGGAAAACCAAATGTATCATATAATTTAAATCCATCTACACCACTAAGAACTTTTTCATTCTTTGCTTTTAGTTCACTTATAAATCCATTTAATATTTCCATTCCTGAATCTAAAGTTTCTCTAAATTTATCTTCTTCTATTTTAATTACTTTTTTAATATATTCTTTTTTGCTATTTAGTTCTGGATAAGCTTCACTTGAATCTCTTATAACAGTGTCACATAAATTACAAAGGAATGCTTCTTTAATTCCTAAAGTCTTCCCATGTCTCGCTGCTCTTCTAAGAAGTCTTCTTAAAACATACCCTCTACCTTCATTAGATGGCATAACATCATCTGAAATCATGAAAGTTATCGATCTAATATGGTCAGTTATTAATCTTAAAGATATATCTGTTTTTTGATTTTCTCCATATTTAACATTAGCTAATTTTGCAACTTCACTTAAAATATTTTCTAATGTATCAATTTCAAAAATACTATTCTTCTCTTGCATTATAGTTGCAAGTCTTTCAAGTCCCATACCTGTATCAATGTTAGTATTAGCAAGTTTTTCATAGTTTCCTTTTCCATCACCATCAAATTGAGTGAAAACAAGGTTCCAGAATTCTATTATCTTATCTTCATCTGCTAATTTAACAAACTCATCAGCGTTAGTTGGTATTTCTTCTGATCTATTAAAATGAATTTCTGTACAAGGACCGCATGGACCTGCACCATGTTCCCAGAAGTTATCTTCTTTGCCTAATCTAAATATATGAGTTTTATCTACATCTGTAAGTGTAGTCCAATATTCATATGCTTCATCATCATCTAAATATATAGTTACATATAATCTATCTTTAGGAAGTTCCAACACTTCTGTGATAAATTCCCAAGCCCAAGGAATTATTTCTTTCTTGAAATAATCTGCAAAAGAAAAGTTTCCAAGCATCTCAAAGAAAGTACCATGTCTACTTGTAATACCTACGTTTTCGATATCCCCTGTTCTAATACATTTTTGACAAGTTGTAATTCTTCTCTTTGGCGGCTCTTGTAATCCAGTAAAATAAGGCTTCAACGGAGCCATTCCTGCATTTATTAATAATAAACTTTTATCGTTCTTTGGAACCAAAGAAAAGCTATCCATTCTTAGATGATCTTTACTTTCAAAAAATTTCAAGTATGCTTCTCTTAAGTCATTGGTTTTCATAAATTTCATAAACTATTCCTCCATTTTTTTCAGTTAACAGTTGACGATGATATTCCTTCGGAATATCTTTTATTTTATTGTTTACAATCTTCTTATGAAGATTTAAGATTTCATAATTATTTGTGACAAGTCATTAATTGCAGAACCACTGCTCTTTTTATAGGCGAAAAGATCCTAATTGCAGAAAAGTTCCGTATTGCAGCATAGCTTCTCTTTTCAGTAGTGCATAGCTGCTCTTTTTTATAGGTGTATAATTTACCAAATAAAAAAAGCCCTCTCCCCAAATAGATATAGGGACGAAAGCTAGAATTCCGCGGTACCACCCTAATTATGTATGATATAATCATACATCACTTAGTAATTTATAGCTCCTAGGTAGCTTCAAAATATATAGCCAAAAGTTTTCACCAACCACTTTTTCTCTGAAATGACTATGATAAATTTACTTATCCTATTCATCGCTTAATATTTAATTATTTCATCAAAATTATATTTCATATAGATAATTATGTCAATATTCAACTTTATTTGTACGCCCCTAATACATAAGCTTTTTTATAGATAGCTATAAAATCTAGAACAGATAATAATTTATGTCATCATATAAAACTTTTATAATGACAGCTATTGGCACCACTAAAACCATCCCAACAAATCCGCCAAATTTATCTCCTATAAGTAATAAAATTATTATAACAAATGGATGCATCTCTGTGCTGTCCCCTGTTATTTTCGGAGATAAAATATCACCTTCAAGCTGCTGGATTATGAACATACCTACAATCACCCAAAATGCCTTTATTGGAGAATCTAAAAGTGCAACTATTACCGCTGGAACTGCACCAAAAATTGGTCCAAAGTAAGGTATTATGTTTAAGATTGCATTCAATATAGAAATCCATAAAGGAAATTTTACTTTCAATAATAATAACAATATTAATGTTAATCCGCCTATTAATCCCGAAAGCATTAACTGACTTGTTATATATCTTGTTAACACTCTATCAATATCACTTAATATTTTTTTAGTTAGCCCTCTTTTAGAAGTTGGTAATAACAGTAGCATTTTACTATATATTTTATTACCATCGCAAAGAAAGTAATAAACCATAATAGGTATTATAGCTAGTGACATTGCATTATCTCCAATGCTCATTAAATTTTCCACTGCATTTTCCGAAAAATTTGTCCAAAAAGCATTTCCTTTTTCTAAAATTTCATTATAAATTACATTGGTGGTAGAAAAGTCATCTAAGTTATTTTTTTTAAGCATTCCTTCCAGTAAACTTCTTACGTTATCAAATATATTACTGATATTGGATATCTCATTAAATAGCGTAGGAACTATAACAATTATACATGCAGTTATGATACCTATAATTATTAATATAACCACTATTGAGGATATTTTCTTGCTTATTCTAAATTTTGCCTCAAATCCATCCCTAATAGGAGTCAGAGTATAAGCTAAAATAAAAGATGCTACAATAATATTTATTATTGAATTTATTGATTTGTTAAAAATGTAAGCTAATATTAAGCTAATAAAGCATAATAGGGTTATACCTAGAAGAATTGCTTTTTTATGCTTTCTTAATTGCATTGTGCCTATCCATATTATGAGGTAAAGTTTTAAACATAACTCCCTCATTTCCTGTATATAATATATATTCCTCTCCGAGGATGCATCTATTTAATAGAATAATTTGCTTACCCTTTATCATTTTATCTACTAACCCTGAGCTTATAACTATTGCTTTAATTGAATAATCTTGTATATCTATTATAATATCCTCTAGAACTCCTTTAACATTCCCCAATGTATCAATAACTTCCATATACTTAATCTCTTTAAATGTAAGTCCCTCACCTTTTTTTATATTTTCTATTATTACATCTTCACCTATATCTATAACATCTTCCATGTCTATATAGTTATTTTTAGAGAACAGATGGCTATTGGATACCTTAAATCCTACAATCTTTCCCCAAAAGAAATCTATGTATAAGTCTTCTATAATGCCAATCTTTTTGCCTTTAATGTTATAAACTTTCTTGAAATAGAAGTCTCTAGTTTTAAACATTGTGCACCTCCAAAATAATTTTTAATAGAAAGTCCTTATGCCTGTTTATGTCTATACACTATACACTGTAGTGTTCCCCCTATATTCTCTAAAATAAGTAATATAGTTAATAAACTAAATCTAGTTCATTTGATATGGTCTCCAACAAGAGGAAAATTATTCATATTAATATGCTCAAATGTATAATTTTACCGCACAATAATTTTGCACTTAAAAAATCGTAGACGAATATGGTTAATTATGAAGGCTTTGCCTCTATGGGCGGGTTCCTACGAAAATACCAATATTTTCATCATACATTGTGGATACTTTGTCTTCATGAGCAGTACTAGAGAATAAAAATAGTACCTACTATTTAGTAAGTACTTAATTTCATCAAATAAAATTTTTGAGATAAAATTTTAATATCCTTAGAATTTGGGTGAATCTATTCAATAATATACAACCGTTTTCTTTAACTTTAATAAAAGAGACACTACCATTATCAGTTATTAGAAAAATTAATGTAAGTATAAAATGTTCATTCTAAATGCCAATTTAGAAATGCAGCTTTTTATTCGCTTCATGACATTACCCTCTTATTATTTAGATTTACTCCAATCACTTCCACTTATATCTTACTTCTAAGTATTCACCACCTCTGTCGTATCCTAATATGTTATATCCATTTTTGTTATATCCTTCTTTATCAAAACCTGCACTATTAAATCCATTTCTATCATATCCTTTTTTGTCGTATCCTTCTCTATCATACCCTTCCTCGTTATAATATGTCCCATTTCTATGCATTCCTCTTTTACCAAATCCATACTCGTCATACTTCGTGCCATTTTTATGAAATCCTTTAGAATTAAAGCCATGTTCATCGTATCTTTTTAACACCTTGAAGATATTCAAAAAATCACCTTCCAATTTTTTACTCTCAAAAACATTATATCAAGTATATCTTTATAAGTTAATACTATTATGTAAAATATAGGTAAATATTTTATCTCCTCTAGTTGGTAATTTATATTCACTTCCATTGTTTATTTATCCTAACTTTTTAGTATTATTTCTATCAATTATCAAATCAGTATAATTACTCACAAAGTTCTTTTTAATTCTAAATCACATAGTTAATCCTCTCACAAAACGCGTGCCTTTCTCTGCACCTATAAAGCTTTTTACTGTCTATAACACTCCTCTGCTACTTGCACATTGAAATATTCTACAACCTCAAAACAAAAACAAAAACAAAAAAACGAGAGCACTTACGCACTCTCAGTTTTAAAAATATTTAAATTACAATAACTCTTTAGATTATACTTTCTATTATTCCGCCGCCAACTACTATTTCATCATCGTAAAATACAACTGACTGACCTTTAGTTATTGCCCTTTGCTTTTCCTTAAAGATAACTTTCACCCTACCATTTGGAAGTGGTATTAAAGTCGCTTCTGCTGGTCTTGCAGAATATCTGATTTTCGCTGTAACTTCTATTTCTTTTTCAAGTTTATCAAAAGGAATAAAATTCACATCAGTTGCAATTAATTCTGTTTTGAAGATATCATCTTCAGAACCTAGTACAACTTCGTTGGTTTTAGCATTAATATTTGTTACAAATACTGGCCTTCCAAGTGAAAGTCCAAGTCCTTTTCTTTGTCCAATAGTATAATACACAATTCCTTTATGCTTACCTAGTATATTACCACTCTTATCGACAAAGTTACCTGGTTTAACCCTATTTGGTTCTGCTTCTGAAATATATTTTCCATGATTATTATCAGAAATGAAACATATTTCTTCACTATCTTTTTTATTATGAACAGCAAGACCAATTTCTTTCGCTATTTCTCTTATTTTTGTCTTTTCATAATCTCCACAAGGCATTAATGTATGTTCTAACTGATCTTGAGTAAAATTATATAAAGCATACGTTTGATCTTTTCTATCATCATCAGATCTAATTAAAAGATATCTATCATCTCGCTTTTCAATTTTAGCATAATGACCAGTAGCAACATAATCTGCCCCTATACCTCTTGCTCTTCTTAAAAGTTCATCGAACTTTAAATGTTTATTACATTCAATACAAGGGTTTGGAGTTTTTCCGTCTATGTATTCTTGAACAAATTTATCAATAACTTTTTCCTTAAAATAATCTCTAAAATTCAAAACATAAAATGGTATATCAAGTTTGTCGCATACTCTTCTTGCATCATCAACAGCAGAAAGGGAGCAGCAGCCCCCTTCCCTTTCTTCAAATTCCTCATCGTGCTGCCAAATCTGCATTGTAGCACCAATGACGTCATATCCCTGCTGTTTTAATAAATATGCAGCAACAGAACTATCTACACCACCACTCATACCTACTAAAACTTTTTTCTTCATAAATTCACCTATTACTCTTCTCCATGTACAGCAGCATGTAGATCTTCATCACTATGTTCTTCCATAGGTATTACTTCTAATCCATTTTTTGCTCTGTAATCATTTATAGCTTTATGAATTGCTTCTTCTGCAAGAACTGAACAATGCATTTTTACTGGTGGAAGACCATCTAAAGCTTCTGCAACTGCTTTGTTAGTTAATTCCCAAGCTTCATCTAATGTTTTCCCTTTGATTAATTCTGTAGCCATTGATGATGATGCAATAGCTGATCCACATCCAAAAGTCTTAAATTTAACATCTTTAATGATATTATCTTCAACCTTTAAATAGATTTTCATTATGTCTCCACATTTAGCGTTTCCAACTTCACCTACGCCATTTGCATCTACTATTTCTCCAACGTTTCTTGGGTTTTGGAAATGTTCCATTACTTTTTCACTGTATATCATATTAATTTTCCCCTTTCTTTAAAAAGTCATCCCATAATGGTGACATATTTCTTAATCTTTCAATAATTGGTGGTACAACTTCAAGAACATAATCTACATCTTCTTCTGTTGAACCTTCACCCATACTAAGTCTTAATGATCCGTGAGCAATTTCATGAGGAAGCCCGATTGCAAGTAATACATGTGATGGATCTAAAGAACCTGAAGTACAAGCACTACCGCTCGATGCACAAACCCCTTTAAAATCTAATGATAATAAAATTGATTCACCTTCAATAAATCTAAAACATACATTAACATTTCCAGGAAGTCTCTTATCTCCTCTTGGTCCATTTAATTTAGTGTATGGAATTTCAAGTAAACCAGCTATTAATTTTTCTCTTAACGCAGTTAATCTTTTCATATGCTCTTCTAAATTATTAGTAGCAAGTTCAAGAGCTTTACCAAGTCCAACGATAGAAGCAATATTTTCTGTACCTGCTCTTCTATTCTTTTCTTGAGCTCCACCGTGAATTAAATTATCAATTTTAATTCCCTTCTTTATATAAAGAACTCCAATACCTTTTGGTCCATAAATCTTATGGCCTGCAAGTGATAGCATATCTATATTCATTTCTTTAACATCAACAGGAACATTTCCAACAGCCTGAACTGCATCTGTGTGGAAGAAAACTTTCTTTTCTCTACAGATTTCTCCAATTTCTTTTATAGGTTGAATTGTTCCTATTTCATTATTAGCAAACATAATACTTACTAAAATTGTCTTATCAGTTATAGCATTTCTTAAGTCATCTAATTTTATGAAACCTTCTTCATCAACATCTAAATATGTAACATCAAAACCATTCTTCTCTAAGTATTCACAAGTATGAAGAACTGCATGATGCTCAATCTTAGTTGTTATTATATGATTTCCTTTATTCTTATGAGCTGATACAATACCTTTTATAGCCCAGTTATCAGCCTCTGATCCGCCACCTGTAAAATACACTTCATCAGGTAAACAGTTTAACGCTTCTGCTATCTGTTCTCTTGCCTTATCTATAGCTCTTTTTGTTTCTCTTGATATTCCATAAAATGAAGATGGGTTACCAAACTTTTCAGTAAAATAAGGAAGCATTTCTTCTAATACTTCTGGCTTTACATAAGTTGTAGCTGAATAATCCATATATACGTTCTTCATAATCATTCACTCCTATCCACTATCTTAATATTATTCTTATTGTTTTTAATTGTCTCATAATCATCAAGTATATCTTGTAATGTAATTGAGTTCATAACATCGTCTATGCTTCTTTTGATCTTCTCCCAAACTGCTTTGGTTGCACAGCAATCCGAGCTATCGCACTCAACACCATCAATACAATCTGCTATCTCAACTGGCCCTTCAAGAATAGTCATAATATCGCCAACTGTTATGTCTTTTGGCGCTTTACATAGAACATATCCACCTTGAGCACCTCTTATACTTCTAATCATATTAGCACGTCTAAGCGGGCTAAATAACTGTTCTAAATAGTATTCCGAAAGATTTTCTCTCTTTGATATAGTTTTTATTGAAACTGGGGCACCACCATAATTAGATGCTAAGTCAACCATAGCTCTAACTCCATATCTTCCTTTAGTTGAAAGTTTCATTATTTCTTCACCCCTTTTCGTTTTTTGTTGATATTTCTTTGTTTTTCTAGTATTATAAAAGATATATTAAATTCGCTTATATCTTACCAAAATACTCGGCTTTTGTCAAACGATAATTGCTATTATTTTTTTATTTCTGCCCAGTATTTCCTCAAACTCTCTTCATATTTATTATTTTGTTCATTATAATAAATCTTTCCAAGCAGTTCTTGCGGTAAATAACTCTGTTTTACATAATGATTAGGATAATCATGAGGATATTTATAGCCACCAACACCAAGGTTTGCTGCTCCAGAGTAATGAGCATCCTTTAAATGCATTGGAACATCTCCAAAATTCATGTTTTCTAGATCACTCATAGCAGAATCTATAGCTAAGCATGCACTATTCGATTTAGGAAGCGTTGCTAAATATACAACTATTTCTGAAAGAATTATTCTTGCTTCCGGAAGTCCAACCTTTAATGAAAGTTCTATTCCAGAATTAACAACAGATAATGCATTAGGAAATGCAAGACCAATATCTTCTGCTGCAATAACAGATATTCTTCTTATTATAGCTGTTAAATTTCCTCCTTTAATCAATCTAGCTAGATAGTGGACTGCTGCATTAGGATCGCTTCCCCTTATACTTTTTTGAAGAGCACTTAATAAATTATAAAATTCATCTCCACTAGAATCAGCCCGCATACTTGATTGTCCTAAGCTTTCAATATATTCACTTGAAATTACTCTAACCTGCTTAACCTGAGAGTTTACAGCCAGCTCTAAAATATTATAAGCCTTTCTATAATCGCCTTGAGAGATTTCCCCTATATACTCCAGCGCCTCATCTGAATATTCTATTTCTATCCCTTCATCTATAAGCTTTTGTATAGATCTCTTAAGACCAACTATTATGTCACCTGTAGTTAAAGGTTTAAAAGAGAATATATTACATCTGCTTATTATAGCTTTATGTATAACGAAATATGGATTTTCAGTTGTACTTGCAATCAAAGTTATTCTTCCATCTTCTATAAATTCTAACAATGCCTGCTGCTGCTTTTTGTTAAAATGTTGAAGCTCATCAATATATAAAACAACTCCATTATAATTTAATAAGCTATCTATATTATTAGTTATGTCCTGAATATCCTTAACCGATGCAACTGTTGCATTTAATTTATAAAATTTCTTATCTACATAATTAGCCATTATATTAGCTAAAGTTGTTTTTCCAGTTCCTGGTGGTCCGTAAAATATGCAATTACATATGTTTTTTCCAGCTATCAAGTTATATAATGGCTTTCCTTGCCCTAATATATGCTGCTGTCCTACAAAATCTTCTAATTTATTAGGTCTCATTAAGTCTGCTAATGGTCTCACATTTTCCACTCCTTTCTGCAACTTTGGTTCACTCAAAGCCTAAGATTTCTAATTTTCTATTTAGCAGCAGATATACATATCCTAGTAAATCCACTCCCACTGCCATATTACTTATGCTTAACCCAAAATCTTTTTGTTAGTTTTGGACTTCTCTTTTTCTTTAATGCCTCTTAACTTATATATGTTGCAATTCACAATGCACACTTCACAATTACGTCTAAAATTCTCACAATATCTTTAGAATTATGACGAAGATTTATTTTTGCAATATATATAATAAACTTTATTTTATATAAAGTAACACTTTCCCCAATATTTTTCTTCGCTAGAAATAAAAATAGCGACAAGTAATATTATAGCAGATATAAAAAAATAAGAAAGCAGTAAGAATTTAAAATTCTTACTGCTTTGCTTCTGCTATTAATGAATAAGTATTACTATTACATTTGATTATAAAACTCTTAGTTTAATACAAATATAATTAATAATTCTAAATCTTTATATTCGTCTATAAATTTAGCTATTAAGCTCGGAATGGTGTAGATTCTGAACTTACATAATATAATTGTCTTGTTTTAGTATTTAATAAAGAAATAACGGCTGTTACTGTTCCTTTAGTACCTGGTTCAATTATATATTCTCCTAATCTAGCTTGTGTTATACCTACATCAGTTCCATCATTTGTATTTATATCTTTCTTAACAAGACAAGTATCTGAATTCATTGTTATAGTTTAATCTGTCAGCCAGCCTTTCTCGTGAGCGGAATTGTATAAAATAGTTGTAAATTCAAAATTTCATATACTAAGTATATACCTTAATAAGAAAAAATATTCAATCTTTATTTAAAACTATAATAGTGCAGTTTTGCTTGAATAATTTTACAGTTGAATAAAAAAACAGATTATTAAGCTATTTTTAAT